>JAFLUH010000011.1:2874-40676 GCA_022508895.1 Oscillospiraceae bacterium | reverse complement strand
GCAAGGTGTGGCGGAGCGACCGTCCCGCCTTCGGCGGGACGGTCCGGCGGACACGCCTTCGGCGTGTCCGCTGCAGGGATTTGCGGAGCAAATCCCTGCACTCCGCCCGCACGGCAAGCACCTGTGAATTGGATGCACCGCCCGCCCCTGCCCCGCACGAAATTCGCACTGCTCTGTAACCTTTTCCCAACAAACAGTGTTATGATAGATGAAGCAGGACCTACTTCCAAAAACACGAAAGGAGGAGCGCTCATGGACGACAACGACCTTGTAAAGCACCTGCAAAAGGGCAGTACAAAAGCGCTTGAGGAATTGATAGACCGATACGGCAGATACGTTTCCTCGATACTGAGCCGCATTTTGCAGGGTCGCCCCGAGGACTGCAAGGAGCTTTCCGCCGACGTTTTTATTGCGGCATGGAACAACCGCCAAAAGCTCCGCCCCGACAAGCTCAAAGGCTATCTCGGCGCAATTGCCCGCAACAAAGCCTTTAACAAGCTGCGGTACGAGCATGAGGAGCTGCCCCTTGAGGAGGACATACTGGTTTTCGAGGACGACGAGCCCTGCGAGGCGGTGGAGCGGAAGGACACCGCACTATTGGTAAATCGGGTCTTAGGTCAGCTTGAGCCCCGAATGAGGGAGCTGTTCCTGCGCCATTATTACTACGGGCAGAAATTAGCCGAGGCGGCGGAGGAAATGGGGATAACCCTTTCCGCTGCCAAGGTATGGCTTCACAGAGGGCGGGCTGCGCTCCGTGAAATTTTACGAAAGGAAGGTTATGAGCATGAAGGAACTGAAAATATCCGAGCTGATGGATAGCTATGTTGATAACGAGGTTTGCATAGAGGGGGAGAGCCTTGTGGATAACGAGGAGCTGAAAGGGCTTGTGATGAAGCAGGCGAAGAAACCCCCGCTGATAAGACCCGCATTCAAGGCGGCTATTGCGGCTATGGTGGCGGCGGTGGGAATATTTGCGATGCTGGGCTTTACTCCCGAGCATGGCAGTATCACCACATTGTCAAATTATACGGTAAGCTATAAGGTGGTGGATTATGACGATATTCCTCCCAATACGGTCGGCAGATATTATGATGAAGAAGGGGTATTCTACTACGATCAAAAGGACTCGAATATCGACCACCTTGTAAGACTGGAGCAGGGCAGGATCATATTTACGGGCGACGGACAGCACATCGACGTTACCGACCTTATAGACGAAGAAACTCCCTATATTTATCCCTATAAAAATGCGGGAGACGGCTCACAGGGCTATATCGTAATAGGCGGAACGCCCGACTTTTTCGCATTCGCCGATATTTATTATTTACGTGACAGCTATGAGTGGTTTGGGGTCAGGTTCATCGTTGAGGATATGGCAGTATATCCCGAAAATGCCGATTATGAAAAGGACGATGAGGAGATTTTCCTGCTTGAAAGAAAAATTTTATGGGAGCGGTATGATGAGTATAAAGCCTCAGGAAGATTATACCACGATTCTGTCGGCTTTGACCGTTGGCTTCATAATGCGGGGAAAGAACTCGGTCTTGATATTTATGACCTGTATGGCGGCACGCAAGAGCTTATTTATTTTTACGACGCTGAAACAGACGAATCCCTTTTCCACACCCCTTACCGTCAGGAGATACGCTATTGACCTGCCCCACGCAATTCACAAAAAACCCCGACCGCAAAAGCGATCGGGGTTTTCCTTTATTCAATATTCTGTATCTGCTCCCTAATCTTCTCTATCTCGCTCTTTATGTCGATAACCAGCTTCGTAATACGCAAGTCCTGCGCCTTAGAGCCGATGGTGTTCGCCTCACGGTTCAGCTCCTGCACCAGAAAATCCAGCTTTCTGCCCACAGGCTCCCTGTCGTTCACCATCTCCCTGAACTGCTTGAAATGGCTGTGGAGCCTTACCGTTTCCTCGTCAACGGCAATCTTCTCCGCAAAGACAGCCGCCTCGGTGAGCACACGCTGCTCGTCGGGCTGCGCTCCCTCCAGCAGCTCCTTCAGCTTATCGTAAAGCTTCTGGCGGTATGCCTTGGAGGTCTCAGGGGATATCTCCTCTATCTCCTCGGTCATCTGCTCGATATTGCTCAGCTTGTCCAGTATATCGGTGCGAAGCTTTTCGCCCTCTTTCTCACGCATTTCGGTAAACTTGGCGAGAGCGGATTCCGCAACGGTTTTCACCGCCTGCCATATCTCCTCCTCGTCCGTCTCGGTGCGCACCACGGTAAATGCGTCGGTCATTCTGAACACGTCCGACAGCTTCAGGTCGTCCAGCAGACCCACTATATTGCCGCACTTGCGCATTTCATCAAGGTAGTTGCGCACAACGGGCAGGTTCACGGTGACGGAGGTGCTTTTGTCCTCCACGTCGGTGACGGACAGGTACACCTCGGTCTTGCCCCTGCTTATCTCGTTTTTAAGCAGGGTTTTCAGCTTTTCCTCAAGATATGTATAGAGGCGGGGGAGCTTTACGTTGAACTCGCTGTATCGGCTGTTCACCGAGCGTATCTCGATAAGGTACTCCTTGCCGCCTATAATTGCACGTTCTCTGCCGAAGCCTGTCATACTGCGCATAAATTTTTACCTCGCCTTTTAGTTGTTTATACTATTTTACAATGTCAGCAGACCTTTGTCAAGCATTCGCTGTGCGGCGTTGATAATGCCAAGCCTTGCCGCATGGTAGGACGTGCCGCCCTGCAGCCAGACTGCGTAAGGCTCACGGAGAGGTGCGTCGGCGGAAAGCTCGATGGAGCTGCCCATGGTGAAGCAGCCTGCCGCCATTATCACCTTGCAGCCGTAGCCGGGCATATCCCACGGCTCCGGCATTGCGGAGCTGTCTACGGGGCTCGCCGCCTGTATGCCTTCGCAGAAGGCGATAAGGCGTTCGGGCGTGCCTAACTTTATTGAGCAGATTATGTCGGTGCGGGGCTCGTCATAGCTTGGGAGTGCATTGAAGCCCAATCCCTCAAAAAATGCTGCGGCGAAAACCGAGGCTTTCAGCGCATTTGCGACAGCCTGCGGCGCGTTGAAAAAGCCCATGAACATTTCACGGTTCTGCGAAAGGGTACAGCCTGTTTCCTTACCCGTTCCCACTGTTGTGAGGCGGTAGGCGCACAGCTCCACAAGGTCTTTTCTCCCTGCGATATAGCCGCCGGTGGAGCATATCCCGCCGCCGGGGTTCTTTATCAGTGAGCCTGCCATCAGGTCTGCGCCTGCGGCAACAGGCTCTTTTTCCTCCACGAACTCGCCGTAGCAGTTGTCTACCGTTATTATGGCGTCGGCGTTTACCTTGCGTACTGCTTGGACGATTTCCGCTATCGTGGCAATGCAGAGGGACGGGCGCAGGGAATAGCCCCTTGAGCGCTGGATATACACCATTTTGGCATTTTTGGCTTTTTCGGATATCGCGGCAAGGTCGGGCTTCCCGTCGGGCAGCAGGTCTACCTGCTCATACCTTACGCCGAACTCCTTCAGCGAGCCGCCCGTTTCCCCGAATATCACCTGCTCTAACGTGTCGTAGGGTCTGCCCGTTACCGACAGCATAAGGTCGCCAGGGCGCAGCACGCCGAACAGCGCCGTTGAGATGGCGTGGGTGCCGTTTACGAAGCCGTGGCGTACAAGTGCGTCCTCTGCTCCGAAGGCTTGGGCGAATACCTCGTCTAATTTGTCTCTGCCGTCGTCGCCGTAGCCGTAGCCGGTGGTGCCTTTCAGGTGCATATCGCCGACACGGTTTTCTATAAATGCGCTCAGTACCTTTTCGCTTGTTATCCGGCAGGTCGTCTCGATTTTTTCAAAGACTGACTGCGCTTTTCTCTCGGCATTTTCTGCGGCGACCAGCAGGCGATCATCAAAATTGAATGTCATTGGTTTGCTCCATAAATTGTCATTGCTTTTGCGGCAACATAAAACCCCGCTTTGTTATAGAAAGGCACAAGCTCCTCCCGACACAGTATGCACGCCTCTTTCCCCGTCTTCTCAAAATGCGTCCCGAGGGAACGCAGCATATTCTTAGCCGCACCCGTTCCTCTCGCCTCCTTTGCGGAGGCAAGCAAGGTCAGATAGACCGCCCCGTTCATATCGGCGGCAGCGGTGACGGTAGCCCCTTTATAGAGGTAAACATTGGCGACGCCGTGTCGTATCTTGTGGTTAATATCGGTATACCACCCGTCATGCTCCACATCGGGGAACCCGTCCCTGATAACAGGGAACACCTCGTCCAAAGCGGGATTTACGGCAATGTCCTCAAAGGGAACAAGCGTTTCCCCCTGCGGGATAAGGCTGCCTGCAAATTTAAGCAGCACGCTTTCCTCCATCTTGTCCCAGCCCAGACCTGCAAGCCTCATTCCTATTTCCGTTCCGCAAAGCGCACTTTTAAACCCGCACACCCGCAGAAACAAGGACAGCTCCTCCGCAGTCTCCTCCGAGATAACGCCTTTGGTGCGTATCACAAGGTCGTTGTAGTACCTTCCGATAAGCACGCCCTGCCCTGCGTAAAGGCTGTGGAAGTCGTACCCGTCATACGCCTGCATATTGGAGGCTATCTTCAGCGCAAACACGTCGTTTGCGTCCTTTAACAGCCTCTCCGCAGTCTTTCTGTCGATACGGGTTATCATTTAAGTGCGCCCAGCTTTCCGATAAGCGCCTCGGCCAATTTTGCGCTGTCGTAAAGGTCGCTTTCCCTGATAACGCAGTTAGGCGAGTGGAGATAGCGGCAGGGCAGGGAAACGGCAACGGTCCTCACGCCGCCCGCAGCCTTGTGGATAGCTCCGCTGTCATTGCCGCCTGCCACCACGCTCTTGGTCTGGCACTTTATATCAAGCTCCTTTGCGGTGTCAAATGCGAGCCTGTACAATTCTCTGTCGTAAATGGTGGAGTGGTCCATATATGAGACAACGGGTCCCTCCCCCAATATGCAAACCTTCTTTTCTCCCTCCACCCCGTTTATATCGCAGGCAGTGGTAGTCTCCAGCACGACGGCAAGGTCGGGGTCCACCGAGTAAGCCGCAGCCGCAGCCCCTCTCGTCCCTATCTCCTCCTGCACGGTGAAGACGAAGGTGCAGTCGTAGGGCAGCTCCTTGTGCAGAAGCTCCAGCATTATTGCGCAGCCTACTCTGTCGTCCAAAGCCTTGCCTGCCATAAAGCCGTCGCCGAAATCCGTCTGTTCGCCTGTAAAGTAAGCGCAGTCTCCCACGCTGACCAGCTTTTCCGCTTCCTCCTTCTTGTCAACGCCGATGTCTATGCAAAGCTCGGACAGCTTGGGCTGGGCGTCCTCCTCCTCAGCTTTAAGCAAATGCAGGGGCTTTCCCGCCACCGCACCGTGAACGCCGTTTTTGAACACCAATTGCCTGCCGAACACAACGGCGGGCAGGATACCCCCAACAGGGGCAAAGGCAAGGGTGCCGTCCTCGTTTATATAGGTGACGATAAAGCCCACCTCGTCCATGTGAGCCGCCATCATCAGCTTTTTTGCAGGAGCAGCCGCGCCCTTTTTCTCAACGATAAGGCTGCCTAAATTGTCCACCTTATAGCTTACGTCAGAGGGCAGTCTCTCTATTATGGCATTTCTTACCGCTTCCTCGTCCCCGCTTGTCCCGTACAGGGCGGAAAGCTGCTTCACAAGCTCTTTAAGCTGTTCCATTTACATAGCCCCCTTCTTTATAAACTCGGCGATAAGCCGTCCCGTATTCTCGATGTCCGTGATTTCCACTACCTCGCAGGGCGTGTGCATATATCTTTGCGGTATTGAAACCAATCCCGTCCTGACGCCGCCTCTGCTGACCGCAATACCGTCTGCGTCGGTGCCGCTGCTGCCGCCCATCGCTTCTATCTGATAGGGGATATCCTTTTCCTTGGCGATATCCACAAAGCGCCTGAACATCTCACGGTCAAGTGAAGCGGCAATGCCTATCATGGGACCCTTGCCCAGCTTGCCCGCCTTTGAGGCTTCGACCCCCTTGCTCTGGGCAAAGGACACGTCCACTGCAACTGCATAGTCGGGGTCGATATTGAATGTAGAAATAACCGCACCTCTGCAGCCGACCTCCTCCTGCGCCGCAAACTGCACGGCAATTCGGAAGGGCAGTCCCTTTTCGTTTTTCAGCAGCTCCAGCGTATGCAGCAAGGCGGCAACACCCGCCCTGTCGTCAGCGGCAGGAGTGCAGACCCTGTTTTCGCCCAACCTTGAGAAAACGCCGTCTACCGTCACAAGGCTGCCCTGCGGGATAAGCTCCTTTGCCTTCTCTCCCGACAGTCCCGTGTCTATCACTATATCGTCCAGCTTGGCGGACTTGCCGCTGTGCTTTTCCAATTGGGCCACATGGGGAGGCAGCGTGGAGATAATGCCCTTGATAGGCTCCTTCCCGTAAACGGTGACGGTCTGGGCAAGCAGTGTGCGCCTGTCGATGCCGCCGCACTTGCTCACCTTCAGAAAGCCGTCGTCATCAACATAGGTAACTATCAGCCCTATCCTGTCGATGTGTGCGTCAAGGAGCAGCAAGGGCTTGCTCATGTCGTCGCCGATGTATCCTATCACATTGCCGAAAGCGTCTATCTCGGCTTTTTCGGCGTATTTGCCCAGCAGTCCCAATGCCGCTGCCGATGCGGGAAATTCAGCCCCGCTTACTCCTGCCGCAGCGCAAAGCTGCTCTAAAATTTTTACTGTGTCCATAATTATTTATCCTTTTTATAATTCAGCAGCCGAAGCTATGCTCCGACTGCCGTTTTAGTGTTGCCTTATATAAGGGCTGCTATTCTGTCGCCCATTTCACTGCAGGTCACGCAGGTCATTCCCTCGCTCATGATATCCCCCGTGCGTATGCCCGCCTCAAGCACCTTGCTCACCGCATTTTCCACGGCGTCGGCTTCTTCCTGCATATCGAAGCTATACCGCAGCATCATCGCAGCGGAGAGGATAGTGGCAATGGGGTTTGCCTTGTTCTGTCCCGCAATGTCGGGGGCGGAGCCGCCGCTTGGCTCGTACAGACCGAATTTTGTCTCGTTCATGCTTGCGGAGGCTAACATACCGATGGAGCCTGTTATCATGCTTGCTTCGTCGGACAGAATATCGCCGAACATATTTTCCGTTACCATAACGTCGAATTGGGCGGGGTCCTTAACAAGCTGCATTGCGCTGTTGTCCACCAGCATATGCTCGAGGGTAACTTCGGGGTAGTCCTTGGCTACCTCCTCCACTACTTTTCTCCAAAGACGGGAGGATTCCATAACGTTTGCCTTGTCCACGCTGGTCACCTTTTTCCTGCGCTTCATCGCCACCTCGAACGCCTTTACCGCAATTCTCCTTATCTCATGCTCACTGTATATCAGGGTGTCCACTGCAACCAGCTCGCCGTCCACTTCCTCGGTCTTTTTCTCGCCGAAGTACAGACCGCCTGTCAGCTCACGCATAATGAGCATATCGAAGCCCTTGTCGCTTATCTCCTTTTTCAGAGGGCAGGCTCCCGACAACTGCGGGTACAGCACGCAGGGGCGCAGATTGGCGAATAAGCCGAGAGCTTTTCTTATGCCTAACAGTCCCGCTTCGGGGCGCAGGTGAGGGGGCAGCTTGTACCAGGGAGAAGTGGTGGTGTCACCGCCGATGGAGCCCATCAGCACTGCGTCCGATGCCTTGCAGCGGTCAATAGTCTCCTGCGTCAGCGGCTCTCCGTTGGCGTCTATGGAGGCGCCGCCCATGAGAAGCTGCTCGTAGTTGAAGGTGTGGCCGTATTTTTTGGCTACGGCGTCAAGGACCTTCATTGCCTCTGTCACAATTTCGGGTCCTATGCCGTCGCCTTTTATAACTGCTATATTTTTTGTCATTTTGCTGTCTCCTTGGTCAGTTACTTTTTCAGCGACTTCAGCAGTCCGCCGCAGTTGATTATCTCCTTGATAAATTCGGGGAAGGGTTCAGCCGTATAGGTCTTACCCGTAGTAATGTCGGTTATCCTTCCGCTGTCAAAATCCACGTCCACCTCGTCTCCCGCTTTTATTTCCTTAGCGGCTTCGGGGCACTCCAGTATCGGCAGCCCGATATTGATGGCGTTGCGGTAGAAGATGCGGGCGAAGGTAGCCGCAATGACGCAGGAGATACCGCTCTCCTTGATGGCGATGGGAGCGTGCTCACGGGAGCTTCCGCAGCCGAAGTTTGCTTCTCCCACCATAATGTCGCCCTTCTGCACCTTGCTCACAAAGTCCTTGTCGATATCCTCCATACAGTGGGAGGCAAGCTCCTTGTGGTCAGCGGTGTTGAGGTATCTTGCGGGGATGATGACGTCGGTATCCACGTTATCCCCGTACTTATGTACTTTTCCGTGTGCGTTCATTTTATTATATCCTTTCCTGAATTACGGCAGGACGCCGCAGGTGCTCAACACCCTTATACTACATAATCCGCCGTGTGAATGACTTCCATCTTATCCAGCTCGCTGCGCACGTTGAACAGCAGCGGCGAGTTGTTGAAGCGTTCCAGCGCGTCCTTGTCCGTGAACTTTGCCTTCAGCAGGAAATCGGCGGTGGAGGTCTCCAACAGGATTATCTCCACTGAGATCGACACAAGCCCGTCGATCTTGTCCCTGAGACCCTCGAAGCCTTTTTTCAGCTTCACAGCAGCGACCTTTTTGTCACTGGCGTCCATTTCTTTTTTGAAATTATAAAGTGCAATGTGCTTAAGCATAATAAACCTCACCCTTATATAAATTAGTTAATGCCCGTAATTTTTCCTGCAATAGCGCTTGCAGCCGCCACCACAGGGCTTGCCAGATAAACCTCGCTGTCAACGTGTCCCATTCTTCCCACAAAGTTGCGGTTGGTGGTGGAAATTGCACGTTCTCCTGCCGCTAAAATGCCCATGTGCCCGCCGAGGCAGGGTCCGCAGGTGGGTGTGGAGAATACGCAGCCTGCGTTGATAAATATCTCCGCCAGCCCCTCCTTGATACATTCCAGATATATCTTCTGCGTTGCGGGGATAACTATGCAGCGAACGCCCTTTGCAACGTGCTTGCCTTTAAGTATCTCGGCGGCGGCTCTCATATCGCTGATACGCCCGTTGGTGCAGGAGCCTATCACCGCCTGATCTATCTTCACCTCGCCCCAGTCTGCCGCAGTCCTTGTATTTTCAGGAAGATGGGGGAAGGAGACCGTCTGCTCTATCTCGTCAAGATCTATGTCGTAGGTCTGCTCATAAACTGCGTCAGCGTCGGGAGCGAACGCCTCAAATTCTCTGTCCACACGCTCCTTCACATAAGCCAGCGTCTGCTCGTCCACTTCAAAAATACCGTTCTTGGCTCCCGCCTCGATAGCCATGTTAGCCATGCACAGCCTGTCGTCAACGGTGAGTGAAGCAAGCCCGTCCCCGCCGAATTCCATGCTCTTGTACAGCGCTCCGTCAACGCCTATCATGCCGATGATATGCAGGATAACGTCCTTGCCGCTGACGTACTTTTTCAGCTTTCCGTGGAGATTGAAGCGTATAGCCGCAGGCACCTTGAACCAAGCCTCGCCGGTAGCCATGCCCGCCGCCATATCGGTGGAGCCAACGCCTGTTGAAAATGCGCCCAGCGCGCCGTATGTACAGGTGTGGCTGTCAGCGCCTATGCACAGCTCGCCGGGAGCGATAAGCCCCTTTTCGGGAAGCAGAGCGTGCTCAACGCCCATATCTCCCGCATCGTAAAAATTCACGATGTCATACTTTCCCGCAAAGTCCCTGCACTGCTTGCACTGGGTAGCCGCCTTTATGTCCTTGTTTGGCGCAAAGTGGTCCATCACAAGGCTTACTTTGCACTTGTCGAACACCCCGTCAAAGCCCGCTTTATTGAACTCGTTGATGGCAACGGGACCGGTGATGTCGTTAGCCAGCACCATGTCCAGCTTCGCTCTTATAAGCTGCCCCTCACGCACCTCGGGCAGTCCTGCGTGCTTTGCCAGTATCTTCTGGCTCATTGTCATACCCATTTTCTATCTCCTTTTTAAACCAAATTTTTTTATTATCTTGTTTTGTCTTATTTGTTATGCAGAAAATACTCAATGGAATCCAACAGCGCGATAAGACTTGCGTCAATGATATCCTTGGAAGCCCCCACCGTAGTCCACACGCTTTTTCCGTCGGTGCTCTCGATAAGCACCCTCGTCACTGCGGCGGTGCTGTCCCCTGCGGCGATGACTCTTACCTTATAGTCCACAAGGTGCATCTTCCTCAGCTTGGGGTAGAACACTTCAAGCGCCTTTCTCAGCGCCCTGTCCAAAGCGTTCACGGGGCCGTCTCCCTCGTCGGCGGTTATCTCGTACTCCTCGCCCACCTTTATCTTCACCATTGCGTTCGCCTTTTCCACGCCCTCTATCTCGTAATTCTGCGTAGAGATGACGTGAAAATGCTCTATGTTAAAAAACGGAGTAAACCGTCCCAGCTCCTTCAGCACCAGCAGCTCAAAGCTTGCGCCCGCCGCCTCGAACTGGTAGCCCCTGCTCTCTAACTTTTTCAGCCGCTCCATTATCCGCATGGTCTCTGGGCTGTTCTTGTCCAGCTTCCTGTCAAACGCCTCTAACTTTGACAGCACCGTGCTCCGACCGCTGACCTCGGAAAGCAGAAAGCTCCGCTCGTTGCCAACCTTTTCGGGCTCGATATGCTCGAAGGTTTTCGGGTTTTTTGCGACCCCGTCGGCGTGCATACCGCCCTTGTGCCCGAAGGCGTTGCCGCCTACATAGGGCATTGTGCCCGTTAATTTTATATTGGCTATCTCAGCTATGTAGCGGGCTGTCTCGGTGAGTGACTGCATACTGTGCTTCGGCACGCAGTCCAAGCCCATTTTTAGCTGCAAATTCGGTATCACCGTTGAAAGATTGGTGTTGCCGCAGCGCTCGCCTATGCCGATAAAGGTGCCCTGAACGTGTGCCGCTCCCGCTTTCACCGCCGCCATTGTGCAGGCAACGGCGCAGCCGCTGTCGTTGTGGCAGTGTATGCCTATCTTTGCCCCCACTGCCGCCTTGCTCTTTGCGGTCGTCTCGGCAATTTCGTCGGGGAAGCAGCCGCCGTTGGTGTCGCACAGCACAAGCACGCTCGCTCCTGCCTTTTCTGCGGTCTGCAAGACCTTTATCGCATATTCGGCATTATCCCTGAACCCGTCAAAGTAATGCTCTGCGTCAAATATCACCTTTTTGCCCTTACTTTTCAGAAAGGCAACGGTGTCGCTTATCATGTTAAGATTTTCTTCGGGAGTAGTGCCCAGTATCGTCTCAACGTGGAGCAGCCAGCTTTTCCCGAACACGGCGACGTACTCGGTGTCCGCCTCCAGCAATGCGGCAAGGTTCTCGTCCTCCTCCGCCGTTATGCTTTTGCGGCGGGTGGAGCCGAATGCCACAGGCTTTGCGTTTTTCAGCTTCAGCTTTGCCGCCTTGCGGAAAAATTCCATGTCCTTGGGATTGGAGCCCGGGTTTCCCGCTTCAACGTAGTCCACCCCGAAAGCGTCCAGCCGCTGTAAAATTTTCAGCTTGTCGTCGGCGGAGAAGCTTATCCCCTCGCCCTGTGCGCCGTCTCTCAGCGTCGAATCGAATATCTCTATCTTCATATCTGCACGCCCTTTCTTTTGTCGGAAAAGCGAGGCGAAGATGATATTTTGTCAGGTTTAACACAAAAATAACCTTCACCTCCAAAGAGATGAAAGCCACTTAACTTCCACGTTACCACTCTTAATTGGCACCGCCTCACGGCAATACCCCCTCATGCGTATCAAGCAATACGCTCCCCTGTAACGTGAGGACACGTTCCACTCTACGGGCTTGTCCGATGACAGCGCCTTTCGGTGAAAAGCTCAAAGGTGATTTAGAAAGAATTTCAGCTGTTACCTTGCACCAAACGGTAACTCTCTGTAAGCCTACGGACTTTCCGCTCCTTGTCACAGCCTTTTCCTATTTACCTGTATATGATACCACGGTTTTGAAATTTTGTCAATATATATTTGTGAAAAATTAAGTTTTCAGTTTTTTTCTCACCTGCTCCGCCAGCCACGCTATCAGTTCCTCCGGCTCGGGCACGTCTCCTTCGCTCGGCACCGCCTCCCACATTGCCTTTACGGCAGGGTCGGCGCTTCTCATGCCCTCGGCTATTGCCGCCTTCATTTCACTGCGGACGTCAGTCTCGGTCATGTTTTCCTTTTCGGCAATGGTGTTTATGGCTTTACGGGCTTTTTTGAGGTCGGGATTTTTCATTTTTTGCTCCTTTAACGCTTGTTTGAAATAAAAATACTGTTTAACTGAGCATTATTTTAACATATTTTTTTCAAATATCATGCCGAATTATGTCGAAAAAATAAAAAAATTTCAGGAGCCCGTCGGCTCCTGTTGAATTTTCATTCATCTTTGTTCATCGTATGAACAAGCCGTGTCACCGCCTCTTTCTGCTCGGGGGTCAGCGTCAGCCAGCCGTCGAACAGCTCTTTAAGCTCAGGCGATAATTCCACTGTTTCGTTTTCGGCAAAGAATTGGGACAGGGTTATGCCGAAGCCCTTGCAGATAATTTCCAAGGTTGGGATCGACGGAATGGTATCTCGCATAAAGATGTTGTTAATGGTTGACTGGGGCATATCACATTTTTTTGCAAGTATATACGGTGACCAGTTTCGCTCTTTTGATAATTGTCGGAGCCGTTGAAGTACGTCCATTTTTTCACTCTCCCTTTTGAGACTATTTTACTGTTTTTTTGAGTAATATAATAGTTTCAATTAAGAGAAAAATTACTTTATATTAAACAATGGACAAAAAAGCAACCGCCGAAGCGATTGCCTTTTCAATATTTTTAACCCTCGATTGCCTTTTTCAGCTCGTCAACCTTATTCCTTTCCTCCCACTTTACTCCCAGCTCCTCACGTCCCATGTGACCGTAAGCGGAAAGCTGTGCATACTGGGGCTTTCTCAGCTCAAGGCTCTCGATGATGGCGGCAGGTCTCAGGTCGAATACCTTCTCCACTGCCTTTTCTATCACATCGTCAGCATACTTGCCTGTGCCGAAGGTATCCACCATTATCGAAACGGGGTGAGCCACGCCTATCGCATAAGCAAGCTGGACCTCACAGCGCTTAGCCAGTCCCGCCGCAACGATATTCTTTGCAACGTGCCTTGCCGCATAAGCCGCAGAGCGGTCCACCTTTGTGGGGTCCTTGCCGGAGAAAGCGCCGCCGCCGTGACGGGAATAGCCGCCGTATGTATCAACGATTATCTTTCTGCCTGTAAGTCCGCTGTCGCCCTGAGGACCGCCGATGACAAATCTGCCGGTGGGATTTACGAAAAACTTCGTGTCGGCGTCCAGCAGCTCTGCGGGAATAACGGGCTTTATCACCTTTTCGATAACGTCGGCTCGTATCTGGAGAAGCTGAGCGTTTTCCTTGTGCTGGGTGGAGATGACCACCGTATCGACACGGACGGGCTTGTCGTCCTCGTACTCTACCGTTACCTGAGACTTTCCGTCGGGGAGGAGGTACTCTATCTCGCCGCTCTTTCTTGCCTCCGTCAGGCGCTTTGTCAGCTTATGCGCAAGGGAGATGGGCAGGGGCATAAGCTCGGGAGTCTCGTCGCAGGCATAGCCGAACATCATGCCCTGATCGCCTGCGCCAATGTCCAGCTTGTTTTCCTCTCTGCCTTCAAGAGCGTTGTTTACGCCCATTGCAATGTCGGCGGACTGCTCGTCAAGAGTGGTCAGCACCGCGCAGGTGTTGCAGTCGAAGCCGTAGGCGGCGTTGTCGTAGCCGATGTCACGCACTGCGTCTCTTACCGTTTTGGGAATGTCTACATATCCCTTGGTGGTTATCTCGCCCATTACCAGCACCATGCCTGTGGTGGTGCAGGTCTCGCAGGCTACACGGCTCATGGGGTCCTGCGCCAGCATTGCGTCAAGTATGCTGTCGCTTATCCTGTCGCAGATCTTGTCGGGATGTCCTTCGGTCACGCTTTCGGAGGTGAACAGATGTCTTGCCATAATCATTTTCCTTTCTTTCTCAGGGCAAATAAAAACGCCCCTTATTTTCGGGGCGGTAGTTTCTGCTGCCCCTCATCTTCCGCCTTGCGGCGCAGGAAGTAGCACCTTTTTCCCTGTCGGGAACGGTTGCTGCAGCGTCTAAGGGCCTGTCCCTCGGCTGCTCTTGATAAGGTTATGAGTATATTGTAGCATATATCGCTGCGGTTGTCAAGTGGTGAGCGGATAGTTTGGTGTGAACTGTGGGCGGAAAAGTGCCCCGTTCGTGGAACGTAGTTTGCGAAGCAAACTACTAAGCTCATCGCACTGCTTTCCGTACGGGCTGCTTTCGCAGTATGTGGGCGCCTCACCAATATTTCCTGTCCAGCGTCCGATACTGCACCGCCCTGCTTATATGCTTCCTCTGAATGATCCGTGACCCGTCGATATCCGCCACGGTCCTTGCCACCTTCAGTATCCTGTCGTAGGCTCTTGCCGACAGCCCCAGCGAGTCAAAGGTATTCCTGAGGAACTCCTCCGCCCCGTCGTCCATAACGCAGAACTCCCTCAGTTTATCCGGCGGTATCTCGCTGTTGAACAGCAGCCCCGTCCCCTTGAACCGCTCTTTCTGCAGCTCCCGTGCCTTCTGTATATTCTCCCTCATTTCGGCAGAGGACATACCCTGCTCCTCCGAGCGCAGCTGGTCGTAGGCGACCGCCCTGACCTCCACCTGAATATCTATCCTGTCCAGCACAGGTCGGCTTATCTTCCCTAAATATTTGGCGATGGCAGCCTCCGAGCAGCTGCACTTCCCCTCGCTGCCGTTATTCCCGCAGGGGCACGGATTCATTGCGGCGGTGAGCATTGTCTTGCAGGGGTATGTGGTTTTTCCCGAAGCACGGGTAATGACCGTTTTCTTGTCCTCCAGCGGCTGTCTCAGCGCCTCCAGCACGTCCCGCCGAAACTCCGGCAGCTCGTCTAAAAACAGCACCCCGTTATGGGCAAGGCTTATCTCACCGGGGGAAGGCGTCCTGCCTCCTCCCACTATCCCCGCAGCGCTTGCGGTATGTCCCACGGGGCGAAACGGTCTTGCGCTGATAAAGGGGGAGCTTTTGTCCAGCAGTCCCGCCACCGAGTACACGGCGGTAGTCTCCATGCTCTCCTCGAAGGTCATGGGCGGCAGCACACCCGGTATCCGCTTTGCAAGCATACTTTTACCCGACCCCGGCGGACCTATCATAAGCAGATTGTGAAAACCCGCCGCCGCAGTCTGTATTGCAATTTTGATGTTCTCCTGTCCTCTCACGTCGGCGAAATCCGAGCCCCGCAGAAGATCCTCCGGCTCTGGCTCAAAGGGAGCCGCAGGACGCAATGCCCTTTTCCCCGAAAGAAATGCGGCAAGCTGAGCGATATCTCTTATCCCGTACACCTCTATCCCATGTACAAGGGTAGCCTCTCTCACGTTTGCCTCCGGAACGAATATCCGCTTTATCCCGCATTTCCTTGCGCTGTCCGCAATAGGCAGCACGCCGTTTGTCGCCGTCAGCTCTCCCGACAGTGAAAGCTCGCCGATAAACGCCCAGTCCTCGGCGGGCGGGGCTATCTCCCCAAGAGAAGCCAGTATGCTTACAAGTATGGGGAAATCGTACAGCGACCCGCTTTTCTTCACGTCGGCGGGAGACAGGTTCACCACCGCCCTCAGCTTGTCCGCAGGGAACCCCGAGTTCTCCATTGCCGCCAGCACCCGCTGCCTGCTCTCCTGCACCGAGGCGTCCCCAAGACCGCTTATCTTGAAATCGGGAGTGCCCTTTTCGGTGCTGCTCTCCACAGTCACCTGAAAGGAAGAAAGTCCTGTAAGACCGAAGGTATTTACTTTAGCAAACATATCGTCACCCCGCTGTCAGTATACAGTAATGAGTAAACAGTAGCGGAGTTTTTCGCCTGTGGCGAAAAACGATTTTGATTGGCGTTTGCGTTTCAGCAACCAACTGCGTAATCAGCACGATGCAAATTCAAATCCGTCCGCGAAGCGGACCCCTTTACTGTTTACTGTTTACTGTCAACCGTCAACTGCAAATCCCCCTCCGACAAACTCCCTGACTATCGACCTTTCGGGCACCATCTCCTTGCTCAGCGGAGTTATCTGCTCCAAAAAGCCCAGCATTTCCTCCACCATCGGGTACAGCTCGAAATCAGGGCTCACGTCCTGCAGGAACGGCAGCAGCTCGCAGCTGTACACCGCCGCCTCGAAGGACATGAAGGTGTCTATGTCTATTTCCGCATTTCCCTTGTGGGGCATTATATATTTTTCTTCCCCGTTCTGCACCGAGCGGAAGGAGCGTATTATATCCTCGGTCTTTCTGCCTCTGAACAGCCTGTCTCGCATCAGCCTGCGCATAAGCCTTATCATGCTGGGGTGGAGCAGCATTCCGTCTGCGGAAAGCCTTGTGCGGACGCTGACGTACAGCCCCACGGCGTGCTCGCCTATCCCCCCCATCACCTTGGGGTTAAGGGCGTGTATCCCCTCTAATATCACAGGCTCGTTCTCCCCGCGGACAAAAAGCCTGCCGCTTTTTCTGCTCTGGTCGGCAAAGTCGAAAAGGGGCATCTGGGTGGGCAGACACTCCCTGAATCTTTCCAAATGCTCCCCTAACAGCTCTAAATCCAGCCTTTCGGGAGCCTCCAGGTCTATCCTGCTCAGCTCCTCGCTGGACAGTCCGTTCAGCGGCAGGAAGTAGTTGTCCAGCGAAATAACGTGCGCAGTGACCCCGATGTTCCCAAGAAGCTGTTTAAGGCGGTGGGCGGTGCTGGTCTTTGCGCTGCCTGAGGGACCCGAAAGCAGGATTATCGGTTTCTCCTTGGCTCCCTCTGCGATGGCGCACGCCGCTTTTTCGAGCTGTCTGAGATACAGCTCCTCCGCAAGCTCCAGCTCTGCCGCTGCGTCTGCGTTAAGTCTTTTGTTAAGCTCTTTTAACGGTAAAGTTTTCATAATGTTCTCTCTTTGTTTATTCTTTGTTTGTTTCAGAAGAAGGTCTGACGGAACGTCTCAAGCACCCCGATTATCTCCAGCAGGTCGTCGCACTTGCGGTATATCAGCTTTTTCAGCTCCTCGTCCGGTTGGGTAAGGTCGGGTATCATCACCGTGTACATATTTGCGGCATAAGCGGCTTTTACGCCGTTGGGCGAGTCCTCCACCGCCAGACACTCCTCCGGCTCCACCCCCAGCTTATTGGCGGCGTACAGGTATATGTCCGGCTCGGGCTTGCCGTGCTCCACCGAGGGACCGCAGCACAGTGCGTCAAGGCACTCGTACACTCCCGCCTTTTGCAGATAAGACACCGCCCTGTCGTAATCGGTGGCGGTGGCGACTGCAAGCTTGTAGCCGTTTTCCTTGAGATAGCCTATCAGCTCTTTAAGACCGGGCTTTATGTCCACGCCGAAAAGGTCGATGTGGTCGTCCATCAGCTCTTTCCTGCGGGCACGCACCTTGCGGTAGTTGAAATCCTCGCCGAACTGCTCTTTGAGGTAGGGCTCCGCATACCGTGCGGCAAGGCTCCGCAATTCCAGCGCCTGCTCTCTTGTCATGGGGTATCCCATATCTCCCGCCGCCTTGCACCAGTATTTTACCAGCAGCTTTTCCGTATCGGTTATAACGCCGTCCATGTCAAAAATGACCGCTTTTATATCCGCCATAATATCTCCTTTCGGGACAGCCGTGCCTGCGGCGTATGTGTATGTAACATTTTAGCACGATTTGCCGAATATTGCAAGCATAAATGATAATTCCTACAAAACCTATTGCAAAAACAGACAAAATATGTTATACTTAACGTAACTATTACAAGGCTGACTGTTTGCTGAAAAAAGGTGTTTTTATGAAAAGCTACCGACATGAGCTGAAATACATAATAAACAGCGGCTGGCAACGGATACTCCGTCAGCGTCTGAAAGCGGCGATGAAGCCCGACTGCCACGGCGATAACGGCGTCTACCGCATAACCAGCCTTTATTTCGACGACGTGTTCCGCAGCGCCTACAACGACAAGGCGCTGGGTCTGGACGTCCGTAAAAAGTACCGTATCCGTTACTACGGTCTGTCGCCTGATTTTATCCGCCTTGAAGTGAAGGAGAAAAAGGGCGACATGGTGTGCAAGCGGTCGGTGCCTTTAAGCTTTGAGCAGTATCGGGGAATACTGAGGGGCGAGCGGGAGCTTTTGCAGCAGCCCAACACGGCGGCAGAGGAGTTTTACGCCTCGGACAGGCTGGTGAAGCTCTCCCCGGCGGTGCTGGTGGACTATGTGCGGGAGGCGTACGTTTGCCCCGCAGGGAACGTGCGCATCACCTTCGATATGCAGCTGAAGACCTCCCCGCAGCTTGACCCGCTCGGCGAAAAAGCCGTTTTTTACAGCCTGTTCGACAATGACGCAGTCATATTGGAAGTGAAATACGACCGCTTTATTCCCGCCTACATACAGGCGCTGTTAAGCGGTATCCCCATGACGAGGGAATCCGTCTCAAAATTTGTTCTTTGTTCCGATAAAGCATTGGAGGTAGCAAAATGCAATTTCTGGCAAGCGATCTGATAGATGAACTGGTGAGCAGCTTTGACCTGTCCAGCCAGCTGGCAAACCTCTCCCTGCCCCATATACTGATATGCATGGCGGCGGCGGCACTCTGCGGCGTGATAATTTATCTGGTGTACCGCTTTTTCTATCGGGGCATCGTGTACAGCGACAACTTCAACATACTGCTGATAATGATAACGGTGATAACCGCCTTCATCATCATGACGATAAGCGCCAACATCGTCTTATCGCTGGGTATGGTGGGCGCGCTGTCCATCGTCCGCTTCCGCTCGGCGGTGAAGGACCCGCTGGACATCGGCTTCCTGTTCTGGGGGATAGCGGCGGGGCTTACCTGCGGCGCAGGGCTGTATTTCGTTGCGCTGATAGGCACGGTCATAATCGGGATAGTGTACATCATCCTGCATTTCTGCAAGCGGGAGAAGAAGAACTACCTGCTGATAATCCATTACTCGGAACAGGCGGAGGAACAGGTGAACGCCCTGCTGAACGCCATGAAGTACAAGCTGAAAAGCAAGACCCTCAGCGGAGGGGACACCGAGCTTACCGTTGAGATAAAGATAGTGAGGAACGACACCTCGGACGCGGCGAGGTTCAGGACGGTGAACGGGGTGAGCTCGGTCACGCTGTTGGAGTACAACGGGGAATATATGAATTAGTGTACTGTTAACTGTCAACTGAAAAAATCCGTCTGCGAAGCAGACACAAATACCGTGTACCGTGCACTGTGCACCGTGCACTGCCAAAAGGGGGATTATCATGACTTCAAGAATAGGCAGAAGCATACTGTTGGTGATCATCTTCAGCATTATTCTTTCGGTGGGCATCGTGACCGCAGTCACGATCTACCGCTCGGTAAAGCATACCGACGAGCTGATGGCGATACAGGTGGATACCGGTCTGAATGCTCTTGTAAGCGAAATGGATAACCAGCAGGATCGGCTTGAAGGCATTATCAACGTTTTCGTTCAGACGCTGAAGGTCAGCGAAAGTGTTGCCCTGCAGACTATATGGGATTCCGAGAAAGGCACCGAAAGCGACTTTGCCGCCCTTTTCGGACCTACGGGCATCGTGTTCTGGCAGTCAGGCAACTATAATCTTGCCGATTTCTCGGTGGACAGAGTAGGAAGCGGATACAGCGGCATTGTCGTGGACTCCGCCGCAGGTCTGACGGTGCAGGTGGTACAGCCCTTTATCCGTGACGGTGAGTTCAACGGCGGAATAGTCGTGGGAATGACCCTGTCCGAGAATCAGTGGCTTGACGATCTTAAAAAAGGTATCAAATGCGATTTTACAATTTTCAGCGGCGCTACCAGATATGCCACTACATTGTTCGGCGATGACGGAAACCGTGTGGTAGGCACGGATATGGCAGAAAACGTAAAGAAAACGGTCATCGACAGCAGCCAGAATTACATAGGCACGGCAATAGTCGTAGGGCAGAATTACTATGTAAGCTACGAGCCCATGAAGGATATAGACGGAAAGACGGTGGGCGCATACTTTGCAGGTCTATCCTCCGAAGAAAGCGACGAGCTTACCGCCTCAATGATACTGACCTCGGTCATTATCGCAGTCGTCGTTATGCTGATATCCATGATACTCATTGCGTTTATCCTGACGAAAATAGTGATAAAGCCGATAGGTCATGCGGATAAGCTTGCAAGCGCAATGAGCATGGGCGACCTGAGCGGAAACGCCGTAAAGGGCGTTACCTTCGGCAATAATGAGCTGGGCGACTTTATACGCAAGCTTCAGGTCACCGAATCAACGCTCAGCAGTTACATAAACGATATAAAGGGAGTCCTGTCCAGAATGGCGGAGGGCGACTTCACCGCCGAGCCGCAGGTGGAATATGTAGGCGACTTTACGGACATCAGAGTCTCCTTCGGAAAAATAAACGACTCGCTGAGAGAGATAATAACGGGCATTTCGGAAGCCTCCGTCAACGTATCCAACGGCTCCATGCAGGTATCGGAGGGCTCTCAGACATTGGCTGACGGCACCACCAAGCAGGCGGCGTCCATCGAGGAGCTGTCGGCGACCATTCACGACGTTGCGGACAAGGTGGCGGAGAACGCAAAGAACGCCGCAAAGGCAGGCGACATATCCTCCGAGAGCGTGGAGAAGATAGAGCTTCAGAATGCGGAAATTCAGAATATGCTGGCGGCTATGGACGAGATAAAGGCGAAGTCGGACGAGATACGCAACGTTATCAAGGCGATAGACGATATAGCGTTCCAGACAAATATCCTGTCGCTGAACGCCTCCGTTGAAGCGGCAAGAGCGGGCGAAGCGGGCAAGGGCTTTGCAGTCGTCGCAGACGAGGTCCGCACGCTTGCCATCAAGAGCGCCGAGTCCGCCCAGCAGACGGGCACCCTTATCAACGCCACCATTGCGGCTGTGGAAAAGGGTACGGTCATCGCTCAGGGAACGGCGGACACCATGAAGGAGGTCATCGAGCTGTCCAACAAGACCAACGATTACATAGGCGGTATCTCGGAAGCGTCAAGACAGCAGTCAGAGGCTATAAAGAACATAGAATCGGGCATCGAGGACATATCCACCGTGGTTCAGCAGAACTCCGCAACGGCAGAGCAGTCGGCGGCGGCGTGCTCGGAGCTTAATAACGATTCCCAGATGCTGCAGAATCAGATAGCCAAGTTTAAGGTATGACGGCAGTTGAAAATTGAAAACTGCAAAAATCTCTCGCTAAAAGGCGGGAGATTTTTGTGCATTCCGCCGAAATTGCAAAAATTGCCGAAAAAATAAAGGAAAAACCCGCCCCAAAAAGGTATATATTTATAGACGCCAAAATAGCAAACAAAGGAAGTGACGGTATGCTTCCCAGAGAAGTTACGATAAAGAACGAGGAGATAATGCTCTCCCCCTACGCCTGCAAAAGCGCCGACGCAGGAGAGCGTGAGGCAAAGGAGGAGCCCTGCCCCATACGCACCGACTTTCAGCGTGACCGTGACAGGATAATCCACTGCAACTCCTTCCGCCGACTGAAGCACAAAACGCAGGTGTTCCTTATCCCGAAATCCGACCACTTCCGCACCCGCCTCACCCACACCCTTGAGGTAGCCCAGATAGCCCGCACCATTGCAAGGGCGCTGCGGCTGAACGAGGACCTGACCGAGGCTGTCGCCTTAGGTCACGATTTAGGTCACACCCCCTTCGGTCACGACGGCGAGCGCACGCTGAACCAGCTTTACGGCAATTTCAAGCACTACGAGCAAAGCCTTCGCTTAGTGGAGGTGGTGGAGCGTGACGGCAAGGGGCTGAACCTGACCCCGCAGGTAAAGGACGGCATACTCTGCCACACCAACAAAACCGCCCAGACCCTTGAGGGCGTGGTGGTAAAGCTCTCCGACAAGATAGCCTATATAAACCACGACATAGAGGACGCAATAAGAGCGGGTGTACTCCGTGAGGAGGACCTGCCCAAGGAGGCGACCGACCTCCTCGGACATACCAAATCCCAGCGCATAACCTCTCTTGTCACCTCTATAATAGAGAACAGCGCCGACAAGCCTGAGGTGAGCTACTCCCCCGACATTGCCAAGGCTCACGACCTGCTCCGTTCCTTCATGTTCGAGAACGTCTACTACTCCGCCGCCGCCACCTCCGAAAAGGACAAGGCGTGCAGGGTGGTGGAGTATCTTTACGGACATTACTGCAAAAACCCCAATGAAATGCCGCCTCTGTATACCCGCTTGGCAGATGAATACGGAGTGGAAAGAGCGGTATGCGACTACATTTCGGGAATGACGGACGATTTTGCGGTGGACCAGTTCAGAGAGCTGTTCATACCGCAGCCGTGGACGTGAGAGATAGTAGTTAGTTTAATAGTAGTTAGTAGTTAGTTTGTGGTGTTTTTCGCCGGCAGGCGAAAAACGATTGAAATTGTCGTCTGCGTTTCAGGAAACAACTGTAAATTCAGCACTATGTAAAGTTCAAATCCGTCTGCGAAGCAGACTCCGCCAACTAACTACTAACAACTATCAAACTATCAACTGGAAACTACCGAGAGGAGGAGAACAAAGTGCCGTTCACAGACGACTTTCTGGAGCGAATAAAGGACTCGAATGACATTACTTCGGTAGTTTCCTCCTACGTCAGCACGAAGCGTGCAGGACACGACAGCGTCTGCCTCTGCCCCTTCCACTCGGAAAAGACCCCCTCCTGCCACATATACAGCGACACCCAGAGCTTTTACTGCTTCGGCTGCGGAGCGGGAGGCAGCGTTATCCAGTTCATAATGCTGATGGAGCATCTGGACTTTCAGGAAAGCGTCCGCTTCCTCGCCCAGCGTGCGGGGATAGCGATGCCCGAGGACAGCTATGACAGGACTGCCGACACAAAGCAGCGGCTTCTGGAAATAAACCGTGAAGCGGCAAGGTTTTACCGTGACATACTAATCTCCGAAAAGGGCGCCGAGGGCTGGAATTACCTGAGAGGCAGAGGACTTTCCGAAAACACCATACGAAAATACGGCTTAGGCTACGCCCCCGACGATTGGAGCACTTTGAAAGACCACATGACGGCAAAGGGATACGGCGAGCAGGAGCTGCTGGACGCCGCTCTGCTTTCCCGAAGTCAGAAGGGCAACACCTACGACAAATTCCGACACCGTGTAATGTTTCCCATAATCGACCGACGGGGCAACATAATCGCCTTCGGCGGCAGGACGCTTGAACCCGACGCGCCCGCAAAATATCTCAACAGCGACGAGACGCTTGTGTTTCACAAGCGCAGCAGCCTGTTCAGTCTGAACTTTGCGAAAAACACAAAAGAAAAATACCTGATATTATGTGAAGGCTACATGGACGTCATCAGCCTGAACCAGGCGGGCTTCGACAGCGCCGTGGCAACGCTGGGCACCGCAATAACCCCCGAGCAGGCACGGCTTATGCGGCAGTACTGCGAGGAAGTGGTCATAAGCTACGACAGCGACGGCGCAGGGCAGAAAGCCACCATGAAAGCCATAAACCTGCTTGCAGACGCAGGAGTTGAAGCGAGAGTGCTGCAAATGAGCGGCGCAAAGGACCCCGACGAGTACATACAGAAATACGGCGCAGACGGCTTCCGTATGCTGATACAGCAGTCGGGCGGAGCTATCAGCTTCGAGCTGCAAAAGCTGTCGCAGGGTCTTGACATGGACACTCCCGAGGGACGGGCCTCTTACCTGAAAAAAGCGGTCGATCTGCTTGCGGACGTGGACAACAGGATAGACCGCCTCGTGTACGTCAGCGACACCGCAAAGCTCTGCGGAATGTCCTCTGCCGAGATAGAAAAGGCGGTTGACGAGCGCCGCCGCTTCAAAAGCTACAACGCTAAAAAGCAGGAGCGCCGTGACCTGATAAACCCGCCTGTCCGCAGCAGCCGAAACGACATGAATGCGCTTTCGCAAACCGCCGAGCAAAAGGCTGAGCGAGGCATAATCGCCTTCATGTTCCACTCTCCCGATATGCTGTCAAGGGTGGAGGACAAGCTCGCACCCGAGGATTTTCCCACTGAATCGTACCGAAATATGTACAATATTGTTGCAAATCGCATAAAAAACGGGTCTTCTCTCGATTTGTCGTCGATAGGAGACGAATTTTCGGCTCAGGACGTGGGAAGAATAACGGGTATAATAAACGAAAACAACCTTTTGCCTTACCAAAAGGAAAGGCTTAACGAATACATCAGAGTGCTGGAAAAGCACCGTGACAGGTATCGGGGCAAGAAGCCCGAGGAAATGACCAACGACGACCTGCTTCAGCAGATGGAAAAGCTGCGCAGGGAGAAGTCAAAAAAATAAATTTTGCGGTAATACCGCTGAAGGGGATAGTAAAAAATGACGGAAAACGGAAAAAACATTATCGGCGAGCTGCTGGAGCACGGCAAGAAGGAGGGCAAGCTCACCGCCAAGGAGATAAACGACGTCCTTGAAGACCTGAACCTCGACGTTGACCAGATAAGCCATCTTTACGACGACTTCGAGAGCAACAACATCGAGATAGTGGACGACTTCATCTCCGACGAGGAGCTTGATTCTGCGCTGGACTTTGCGGGAGAGGACGACCTTGACGTGGCTTTGTCCACCGAGGGCATAACCATCGACGACCCCGTGAAGATATATCTCAAGGAGATAGGCAGAGTGCCCCTGCTCAGCGCCGAGGAGGAGATAGAGCTTGCAATGCGCAAGGCTCAGGGCGACCAGTTCGCACGCAAGCGCCTTTCGGAAGCGAACCTGAGACTTGTTGTCAGCATCGCAAAGCGCTATGTGGGCAGAGGTATGCAGTTCCTTGACCTGATACAGGAAGGCAACATGGGACTTATCAAGGCGGTGGAGAAGTTCGACTACCGCAAGGGCTACAAGTTCTCCACCTACGCCACCTGGTGGATAAGGCAGGCGATAACCAGAGCGATAGCCGACCAGGCGAGAACCATAAGAATACCCGTCCACATGGTGGAAACAATAACAAAGGTGAAGAAGGTATCCAGCCAGCTCCTCCACAAAAACGGCCATGAACCCAGCGTCGACGAGATAGCCGAGGAGCTGAATATGCCTGTTGACCGTGTGCGTGAAATAATACGGATAAGTCAGGACCCCGTGTCGCTGGAAACGCCCATAGGCGAGGAGGAGGACAGCCACTTGGGGGACTTCATTCCCGACGAGCTTGCTCCCGCTCCTGCGGAGGTGGCTTCCCTGTCGCTGTTAAAGGAGCAGCTTGACGACGTGTTAGGCACCCTTACCGAGCGTGAGGAAAAGGTACTGCGCCTGCGCTTCGGTCTGGAGGACGGCAGACCCCGCACACTTGAAGAAGTGGGACAGCGCTTTCAGGTCACCCGTGAGCGCATACGCCAGATAGAGGCAAAGGCGCTGAGAAAGCTGCGCCACCCATCGAGGAGCAAAAAGCTTAAGGATTTTCTTGACTAAAACCATTACGAATTTTGAGGAAAATCCATACATAGTAGTTAGTTTAATAGTAGTTAGTAGTTAGTTGTGGTGTTGCTTCGCAACTGATTTAAATTAGCAGGCGGCAATCAAAAATCGTGGCGCAGCCACACCACCAACTAACTACTAACAACTAATCTCTAATAACTATACGGGAAGGTAACGTATGCACATTACTTTAGAAACGGATTACGCAATAAGAATAGTGGACACTCTGGCAAAGGCGGCGGCTCACTCTGAGGACGCAAGGGAAAACCGCATGGACGCAGGGACGATAGCCGAGCGCACCGAGGTGCCGCTGAGATTTGCGCTGAAGATACTGCGCAAGCTGGTCAGCGGCGGGATAGTGAAAAGCTACAAGGGCGTGTACGGCGGCTACGAGCTGACGGCGGCGCTTAGCAGGCTGTCCATCTACGACGTGATAGAGCTGGTGGAGGGGGAGTACCGCTTCAGCCGATGCCTGTCCGAGGGATACAGCTGCAGCTGCGGCGAGGACGGGCTGCCCTGCAGCTACCGTGCGGTGTTTGCGGACGTTACCGACACGGTAAAGGAGCAGCTTAAAAAGCAGACCTTTGACAAGCTTGTAAAATAACATTTTGGAGTAGCACATGAATATAGATCAGATACTGAAAAAAGCAGACAGAAAAAAGGAGCAGGGGGACTACATCTTTGCCCTTGATATAGGCACCCGCACCGTGGTGGGCATAATCGGCGAAAAGGACGGGGACAAGTATCGTGTAGCGGACTGCGTGGTAGTGCCTCACAGCCGCCGTGCCATGGTGGACGGACAGATAGAGGACATCAAGCAGGTGTCGAAAATCGTGGGACAGGTAAAGGAGACGCTGGAGCAGCACACCGGCATACAGCTTACCAAGGCGTGCATAGCCGCTGCGGGCCGAGCCCTGCGCACCGTCAACGTCACCCGTGAATTTGACGTATCGGGCAGCGAGATAATTACCGAGGAAATGTTGGCAACAATGGAGATGGAGACCATCTCTCAGGCGCAAAGCGAGCTGGACGAGGAGACGGAGGGCGGCGGCGTTCTGTTCTACTGCGTGGGACATAACGTGGTGAACTACCGACTTGACGAGTACAAGATGATATCCCTTGTGGGTCACAAGGGGATTACCGCCGAGGTGGACATGGTGGTCGCCTTCCTGCCCAGCATTGTGGTGGAGGGCTTGTATTCGGTAATGGAGCTTAATCACCTTGAAGTGCAGAGCCTCACTCTGGAGCCTATTGCGGCGATGAACGTTATCATTCCTCAGGAAATAAGGCTGATAAACATTGCCCTTGTGGACATCGGCGCAGGCACCTCGGATATTGCCATAGCCAAGGAAGGCTCCATTATTGCCTACGCAATGGCGACGGTGGCAGGCGACGAGATCACCGAGGAAATAATCCGCTCCTTCCTTGTGGATTTTGCGGAGGCGGAGCAGATGAAGCAGGCGGCAGACGACAGCGATGAAATTACATACAGGGACATTTTCGGCATTCCCCACAAGATAACCCGTGAGGAATTTCTGGAAACCATACTGCCCTGTATAGACGAGCTTGCGAAAACGATCTGCTCTACCATAACGAATATAAACGGCGGCTCCCCGCAGGCGGTATTTTTAGTAGGCGGCGGCAGCCTGATAAAAGGACTTACCACCCTTGTTGCACATCACCTTGACCTTGGCGAGGATCGTGTAGCGGTGGGCGGCACCGAGTTTCTCCGTGACGTGGACACCGGCGGCTTCAAGATGGGCGCCGAGTTCATCACGCCACTGGGCATCGGCGTGACTGCCCTTGAACAGCGTGGCTACGACTTTTCCGTCATCACCGTCAACGACCGCAAGGTGCGTGTTTTCGACACGAAAAAGCTGACGGTGTATCAGCTCCTGTCTCTTGCAGGCTACAAGGCGGGCGAGATAATGGGTCATTCGGGACAGGGACTTTCCTTTACCCTCAACGGCAACCGTGTGTTCCGTAAGGGCAGCATGATGACCCCTGCCGAGGTGACGGTGAACGGCGAAGCGGCGGGACTTACCACTATCGTCACGCAGGGCGACAGCGTAAAGCTGACACCTGCCAAAAACGGCGAGAACGCCCATACACGGCTGAAGGACGAGATAGACTACGGCAAATACCGCTCAGGCATAGTTTCCTTTGCGGGAAAGCAGTACCGCTTCGGTCTTGAAGTGACGGTAAACGGCAAAAAGAAGCAGCAGGACTATGAGATACAGCCCCTTGACGAGGTAGTGACGGGCGGCATACTCACCTTGGGCGACCTGCTGAACTCCATCGGAGTGGAATACGCAGACAACTTTGCCATAAACGGCGAGTACGCCAAGGAGGGCGACCTGCTCCGTGACGGTGACAAGATAACGATAAAGATGGCGGCGGTGCCGAAAGCGGAAATGCCTGCGCCGATAGCCGAAGCACCTGCTCCTGAAGCGGCAAAGCCGGCTGTCCCCGCACCTGCTCCGATACCCGAGCCGGAGCCTGCTCCCATGTATGAACCTGAGCCTGAGCCTGAGTTCGAGCCTGTTTCCGAACCTGAGCCTGAGCCGACAGCCGATACGGAGATAGTTCCCGAGATGACCGTCAATCTTAACGGTATGCCTCTGACCCTGCCCGCAAAGCCGGACGGCGAGCCGCACATATTCCTTGAACTGATGAACTACGCCGACATAGACACCGAGAATCCCCAAGGCACCAGCGTTGAGATAACGCTGAACGGCGTTGAAGTGAGCTTTGCGGAGGAGCTGCACCAAGGGGACGAGGCGATAGTGCGCTGGAGGGACTGATAGTATGAGAAAATTTTCGGCGTTTGCGCTTGCGCAACTGCTGACTGCTATACTGCTGCTGACGGGCTGCACACAGATAGTCTACGACAGCCCGCCCATAACCGAGACCACCACCGACACCAAAGCCCCCGAGCCTGCGGTGACGGAGGAGCCTGCACACTCCATTCCCGACAAATACACCGAGCGTGAGATAAACATAAACCCGGAGAATTTTTTTGAGGTGATAGAGCTTGAGGAGGCGGAGGGACAGACCTCTCAGCACTACCTGATGGGCTACAGCGGCGACGGGTTTATCGCCCTTTCCCCCTACAGCTCCGTTACGGTGACCGTTCATGTCCCCTCCACCCAGTACTACAGCCTTGCGCTTTATATGTGCGCCTTTGATACGGGAATAGACGTGATAGTGGGCGACCCTGCCGACTATCCGGAGGGTACCGCGGTTTATCACGGCGTTTCCAAGGGTGCGATATATATTGAGGACGAGACAGCCTTTGCCCCCTTTATGCTCAACGGCATTTATCTGAAAAAGGGCAACAACGTGATAACTCTCCAGTGCGTTTCCGGCACTGCATACATGGACAGGATCGAGATAGCCAACGGCAGGACCGTATCCGACAGCTTCTACTCCATGAACACCACTCCCATCAACCCCAACGCCGACGTGCGCACGATAAAGATGATGAACTGGTTCGGCGAGATATACGGCAAAAAGACTCTTACGGGGCAGCAGGTGACAAGCGGCACCAATGCGGAGATAGCCGCAATATACAATGAGACGGGCAGGCTCCCCGCAATACGCACCGGCGACCTTACCTTTGCCCAGAGCAGAAGCCCTTACTACGATGAGGAAATGACCGACCTTGAGCTTGCCGCTCAGTGGGCGGGAATGGGCGGGCTTGTAAGCTACGGCTGGACGTGGTACTCACCCTCGGACAGCAGCCACTACTACTCCTCCGCCTCCGACTTCAATTTTGCGAGAGCCTACACCGACAGCGACATTTCCATGGTGTCCGCCGAGACGCTGGAAAGGATATACGGCGACGGCGAGATAAGCAGGGAGACCTTCCGTCTCATGCAGGATATGGACGAGATAGCGGCGGCGCTGAAAACGCTTATGGACGAGGGCGTTACCGTGCTGTTCCGTCCCCTTGCGGACGCAGGAAACGGCGGCTACTGGTGGGGCGACAGCAAAGACGCTTACCTTTGGCTGTGGCGGACGATGGTAAAAAGATTCAATGAATATCACGGGCTGACCAACATAATATGGGTATGGAGCGGTGAGGACGCAGCCTTTTACCCGGGCGACAGCTACGTTGATATAATAGGCGAGGACATTTACAACCTCAGCAACGACAGCGGCAATGTCCGCTTCATGGGCACCGCCTACTACAACGCAGGCGCCGCTGCGGCAGCCATGACCGACTGCCTCCTGCTCCCCGACCCCGACGTGCTTGCTCAGGACAACGCAAGATGGCTGTGGTTTTCCTTGGGCAAGGGAGATATCCTTATAGACGAAGACGGGGGACTGACAGAGAGATATACCTCAAATCTGATGCTGGAGAAAGCTTACAATCACGAATCCTTCATTACGCTTGATGAATTGCCCGCATTTGACTGACGCGTATGGCTGACAGTTTGCGCCGTCAGCCGTATTGTAGGAGATAACATTATAACATGAAAAAACGTATTTTAGCCGCAGCTCTGGCTGCACTTCTTCTTTCCGCCTGCTCCAACGCAGACAGCGACGCTGACGCCACTACAGGCTCCACAGCCGCCCCCGTCACCACCACCACACCCAAGGTAAACGCCGTGGAGGAGCAGCCGGAAAACACCACCGCACAGACCACCCCCGCACCTGACAGCAATCCGGAGGGATTTCCCGTACCCTATCCCACGGGAAGCGTTGACGACCCCGAAACGCTTGCCGCCTTCAAGTCCATAATAGAGGCTGCCGTCATTGCCGAAAGCGTGCTGGACGGCGAGCACACCCTCATACCTCTTGGCAGCGGCGTGGGCGACGATTATTACCTGATATCCGCCGACTACGCCACAGACCTTGACAGCCTCACCGAGCGAATGTACGGAGGGATAAAGTACACCTTCTGGCAGGATCAGTACGGCTGGGATATAGAGGACAGACTGGCTGAGCTGGTAAAGGAAACGGAGCAGGGGATAGCCCTGTACTGCGGAGCGGCTGAACAGCCCTGCTCCATCGACGTTTCCACGGCAGTGCTGACCTACCTTTCAGGAGACAAGGCAAAGGTGGTCGCCCTGGGAACGCTGGGAGACGGCTATATATGGCGTACCTACGATATGCTGGAAGGCGTAAGGGGCTGGGTGGTGCAGGCGCATTCCGACGAAGATGTATCGGGTGAGATAGGGCTGTTCACGCAGCTTCTGATAAACCAACGCTCCACCCTCGACACGATTTTCGGCAATGTCACTCCCGTTACGGATGAAAACGGCGACTGGAACATTCAGCTTGTGACGATAGAGGACGACGCTTACGGTCACGGCTTTTACAACGGTCTGGAGATAGAGCCGTTCATGACGGTGGCGGAAATGCGGCAGTATCTCCGTGACACCTTCACCTCCGAGATAGCGGAAAGCTACATCAGCCTTTACGTCAACCGCACCTATGTGGAAAAGGACGGCAGGCTGTACATCATCAGCGGCTCCATACTCCCTCAGATGGGCGAATTTTCTCTTGCGAACTACGAAAACCGCTCCCTGAGCACCTACGACGTGACCTCTCTTGTGGAGTGGACGGACGGGACGGACAGCTACACCGTTCCTGTGACGGTCTCCTTCAGAGACGGCAGGTGGAAGCTGGACACAAGACTTCCCATGATGAAAGACAGGATCATAAAATAAAAAGGCTGCTTTGCAGCCTTTTTAATTTAGTGTACAGTTGACAGTAAAAAGTAAACAGTAGTGGAGTTTTTCGCCTGCGGCGAAAAACGATTTGAATTGCCGTCTGCGAATCAGGTGACAACTGCAAAACCGACACCCGTCATTAAAATAAAATACCTTTTCCGCCAAGCGGAAAAGGTATACCACAAACTGTACACTATACACTGTACACTGTCAACTGTTTCTGTCCTTTGCCGCTATCTTTATCGCCACCTTGGTCATCGCCCCTATCACCCTCGGTCTCAGCCGTTCCAGCTTCTCCTTGGTCTCCTCGCTGTCTGCGGAAAATTCGGGGCGCACCTCCTCCAGCGCCGCTCGGGTAAGCGCCCAGAGATTTGCGTCGGTGAGGCTCAGGCGAAACCGCTCCGCTACGCTGCCAAGCTCCTGATTTACCAGCTCGCAGACTATCGCCGTTATTCTGGGCTTGTGAGCAGGCTCCTTTTCCTCTGCCGCAGGGACGGGCGCTCTCTCCTCCGCAGGCTCCTCCCGAACCTCCTCCTGCGGTGGTTGCTTCTGCGAAGTCTGCTTCTGCGAAGTTTCCTTCTGCGAAGGCTCCTGCACGGCTTCCTCCTGTGGGACAGGGAGCTCCTGCTGCTGAGCTTCGGATATCACCGCCTCGACTATCTTCGGCACAGGCGGCGTTTTTTCGCCCTTTTCGGCAGGCGCAGGCTTGACCTTCTTTACCGGCTCCGCTCCCACCAGGTCCATAACGTGCTTTGTTTTAGTGCTTCGTGCCATGGCTCACACTCAGACCATGCTTTCCTCGGGGAGAGGGTGCTTTCTCGGTCTGCCTCTGCCCCGCTTCTTGTCGCTGCGCTGGGGCTTTTCGATGCCCAGTATCTCGTAGATAAGGTCGGTGTACTCCTTCGCCGCCTTGGAGGTGGGCGCATATTCGATTATCGTCTTGGCGTGTGCGGGAGCTTCCGCTATCACGACGCTGTTGCTTATCTTCTGCTCGAAAACGTCGGTGTCAAGCTGCTCTGCGATAAGGTTCGCCAGGTCCTCCACCTCTTTTGTGAGAATGAGGCGGGGGTTGTACTTGTTCAGCAGAATGCCCCGTATTTCAAGAGATTTGTTGTAGTATTTCTTCACCGCAAAAATGGTTTCCTTGAGCTGCGCAATGCCTTGCAAAGACAGTATCTCAGGCACCATCGGGATAACCAGCTCGTTTGCCGCCGTATAAGCGTTGATGGTGAGAATGGAAAGGGCGGGGGGAGTATCTATAATGATGAAGTCGTAGTCGTCCTGCACGGTGCTGAGCTGCTCGCGGAGGATATATTCACGTCCCACCGTGGTAAGCTCCAGCTCGGCGCCTGAAAGCAGTATGTTTGCAGGCACCACGTCGCAGCAGGCGACGTGCTGTATCGTGTCGTACAGGCTCACCGTGCCCTTGAACACGTCGTAAACGGTGTAGCAGTCGTCTGCGTCTGCGCCGAGGCTGAAGGACAGGTTGCCCTGCGGGTCAAGGTCGATAGCCAGCACCTTTTTATTCATCGCCGCAAGACAGCCGCAGAGGGAGCTGCAGGTGGTGGTCTTTCCAACGCCGCCCTTCTGGTTGGTGACGGCAATCGTTTTAGCCATATTTGAAGTGCTTGTCCGAAACCGTGCAAGGCTCGGACAATTCTCCTTTCCAGTATGCTTTTTCAGTGAAAGGCAGCAGAAGCACGAACTAACCGCTGACTGCCGTTAAACCAAAAACTATCAGGTTATAGCGTTCCCCAGATCGAGGTCGGAGGCGTTGGCGGGGTCGTAGATGTGGTAATTCGCCTTGCCGTTCTTCTTTACGAAGTACATAGCCTCGTCTGCCTGTCCTACCAGCTTTTCAGCCTCGCTGACCTGCTCGCTTGCAAAGGCTATGCCTATGCTTGCCTGCACGTTCAGGGTGATCCCGATGGACTCGCATCTGTAGCCCGAGTACAGGCTGTCTATTATCTTAGCCGCAAAGTCGTCGCAATGTGGAACTATCTCGCCGCTGGTGACGCACAGCACGAACTCGTCGCCGCCGAAGCGTCCCGCGATACCGCCGTTGCCCACGCATTCCTTCAGCGTGTCCGCAACATACTTGATGACCTCGTCGCCCACGTTATGACCGTAGCGGTCGTTGATGAACTTGAAGTCGTCCACGTCGATGAACAGCACCGCATAATTCTCGTTCACCCGCTTCATGTCAAGCAGCTTCTGCAGCTCCTTCAGGAAGGTGCTTCTGTTGTAGAGCTGTGACAGGAAGTCGTAGCTTGCCTTCTGCGAAAGCTGGAGGCTGGTCTTTTTCTTGTTGTTTATATCGGTGATCACGCCCAGTATCTTGGTGACCTTGCCGTTGCCTGACCTGCTTGTGTGAGCGCGTGCCTTGATATTTATCCATACCTCGGTGTTGCGGACGGTCTTTACCTGATACTCGCCCTCAACGTACTCTCTGTTCTCCATGAGCGACATCATATCCTTGCGGAAATGCCTTGCGTCCTTTTCGCTCATGGATCTTTCTATGAAGCCGCCGTCCAGCAGGGTCGCCGTGTCGGCATTTATATCGAACATATCCTTGAAGTTGGCGGAAATATACATATTCTGATGCTCTATATCCCACTCGAACAGCATACTGTCGGACAGCGCCGAAACGGTCTTGTGAACGTCCTCGGAGATATAGAAGTCGTCCAGCAGGTCGTTGAAGGTCTCGGAGATTATCTGGTGCTCGTAGGTCTTGAAGTGCGGCAGACGCTTCTGGCGGTCGCCTGCGTTTATCTCCTCCATCGCCTCTACTATCTGTCCCAGAGGAGTGATGGCTCCACGGTAGATTATGAATGCCAGCAGCACGTCGATGACGATGACAACCGCCAGTATAACGGCGCCGATCAGTATGCCGGGGAGAATGGAGAAGTTCACGGAGGAAGCCTGACAGATGCCTGCCCATATCCAGTCGGAGTTTTCGATGACGCCGTAAGCGCCGTAGTAGCCGTTCTCGTTGAAGGACACATATTTGGTGGTCTCGTTCAGCAGGGTCAGGTCGGGAGTTACCGGCAGGTTGGAGCTGCCGATGCCGCCGTTGGCGTTGATGGCGGTGCCTGCGCCGTCCACGAACATTATCGAGCCTGCGTTGCCGAAGAAGTTTGCGCCCGCAAGGGAGAGCTTCAGCTGCTCTGCGTCAACTGCGGCGGCAAGATAGCCGATGGAGCCGGTGGAGGTCTTTACTGGCTTTACTATATAGATAATGGCGGTGCCGTAGTTCTGATCGTCCGGGAATATGTGGCTTATATATATCCCGTCCTCCGAAGTGGCGGCAAGGGGATCGTCGTAGCCCTCGAACAGCTTTGTGGACAGGTTCAGGCTCTCCTGAACATTTATCACGACTCTGCCGTTGTTGTCGGTGATTATCATGTCCATCAGCGCACCGTCGGTGTCGCTTTTCAGCACTGCGTCCACCTGTTCCTTTATGGCGGTGTAGTCGCCGCCTGCGGCACGCTTTATCTGATCCAGCTCTGCCATTGCGGAAAGCCTTGCTGCGTATCTCTCGAAGAATATCCCCTGTGACTTTGCTTCGCTGTAGGCTGCCGAGGCGGTCTCCTCGCTGACCATATTGGTGAAGAAGCCGAAATAGCCGACTATGCCGAATATGCCGACGATAAGGGCGGGCAGCGCTATCGCGTTGATTATTATGATTTTAAATGCGGTCTTGAGCTTCATAATGTTCCTCTTTCTTATCCGCTCCGACAAGCCTGCCGCGGCTGTGAGCAAGCGGATAAAGATCTTGTTTTATATCGGCAGCGGGAGCCGTTTAATCTTTTTCTTCTTCCCTCTTGAGATTGTCAAGCTGCACGTTGAACACGAATCTTGCGAAGGTCTCCTCCAGAGAGGGCGGCACCTTGAGAAATCTGCAGCCGTAGCCGGTGGGGTCGCCTGCGGCGTTGAACTGCACCCGGATTATCTCTGCGGGAACGTCCACCAGCTTATCCTCCAGCGCCAGGCTCATCTGAAGCAGGTCGCCCTGCAGCAGCTGCTCGTCGCAGAAGCAGAGGAAAACTCCTCCGATATTCATGTCGCTTATCTTTGCGGTGGCGGGTCTGTCCAGAGCGATATGCTTGCCATCACGCTCGATGGTGTTTATCACGCATCGGATATCCGCCTCCACCTTGTAGTACCGTCTTCTCTCCTCCATTACCTGCGCTCTTGCGGTCCTCAGAAGCACGTTGAGCTGATACTCGGTGGACAGGCTGACAAATCCCGGATACTTCACACGCTCGCCGCTCCTCATGTAGGTTATCACCGATATCTCGGTGTTGTGCTCTACCTCCGGGATATCACGTCCCTTTATGATAAGCATCGTCTCGCTTTGTCCCGTCACATGGTTGGTGACGATGGGTATGGAGAACTGTCTGTTATTTGCGGAAAGTATCTTCGTATTGTCGGGAGTGAGAATATCCAGCTTAAGTATTCGTTCTCTTGAAAGCATAAGTAATATTTCACCTCAAAACAAAATATATAAAATACAGCGTTAGCTTATGCAACAGGGCAAAACGTCGTTTTGCCGATAATAATGCAGTTTTCTGCAACTGCTCATACTGATACAAATACAATTATACATTATTATTTCATATAAATCAAGAGAAATGGAAAAAATTTTTATTAAAAAACACTAAAAATTTATTTGGCGGAGTGGCAGATTTTCCCTTTTGACAAATAACGGCAAAAATGATAAAATATATTCGGAAGTATAATAAGACTGCGAAGCCCCGTGACTTTGCCCGCAAAGTCACGTCGGAGCGCACAGCCGTCAGCCGTACACTGTAAACTGCCTATGAACCGATATTTTCACGCCTACACGAAAAAATACGACAAATACCGAAGGACCGCCGCCATACTCACCGCAGTGCCTTTGGCACAGTTCAGCATGCTCATAATCTGGGCGCTGATGTTCAACCTCAAGCGGGCGGCGCAGCCTGAATTTCTCATTCCCTACGCCTCGGCGGTGGGGGTGAGCATTCTTGCGGGAATGCTGCTGTGCTGGTTCTATTCGGCGGTGGCGGAGCATTTCACCCGTGTGAACAGGCGGTATACATATTTCGAGATAACCCAGAAGGCGGCGGTGTTCAGCAAGTACGGCGGCAGCTACACCCGCTTCGGCAAAAGGACGATACTGCGCAGGGTCTGTGTGATACCGCTGAAAAGCTACGAAAACGCATATCTTGACGAAAAGAAAAAACACCTGATACTGACAGGTGAGATAAGGGTATACGAGGGAGAGAACAAGCGGCTGGGCTACCACATAAAGGACGGCTTTCCCGTGTTTGACAGCTGGTGGTACAACGAGGCGGAAAAATCCTACAAGACCGTGGACATGATAAGGCTGCCCATGGACTTCGAGCACCCCGGAAAAATAGCGGGCGCACTGCACCGTGCAAAGCGTGAGTTCGACGCTATCCCGCCGAAAAAGGAGTATGTGTTCAAGGAGGCGGACATAGTGAGAAAGCGCAGGGAGCTGAAAAAGCTGGCGGAATCACGGCGTTATATCCGTACTTGGTAAAAGGTTTACCTGCTTGTGCTTTTGCGCAGAAACAGGTTACTTTTTTGGTGATTTTTTCCGTTTTCGACAATTTGTCTTGTGCAAAGAGCTATTATATATCGGCAGATTATTCCGAAACTTTAGCTCATTTTTAGAAAAAATTTAAAAAAACGACAAAAATTTTTAAAAAGTACTTGTCTTTTTCGCTCCGATGATGTACAATATAGTAACAGGGGACTTTGCGCCCTTTTTTCGGCGACCTCAAAAAACGCAGTTCAGCGGCATTTCAGCCGTTTTCGGAAAGGAAAATACATAATGGCACTGTTCGATACCACAGGCTTCCGCATACTGGAGGAAGGCTTACGCATAGTCAATCAAACGCAGGAGGTCATCTCTCACAATATCACCAATCAGGACACCCCCGGCTACAAGTGCAAGTATGTGTACTTCGGCGGCGTGCTGAGAGATAAGCTGGACGCTGCGGAAAACGCAAAGTACAAGAAGGAGCTGCACCTGGCAAGCTACGTATATGTGGACGACAACGTCTACGACCAGCCCGACGGCAACAACGTGGACTCGGATACGCAGGAGGCTCTGTTCCAGAAGTACGGTCTGCTGCATCAGGCGCTGATAAATCAGATGAACAGCGAGTTCAACCTGATGCGCACCGCAATGACGAGAAACTAAACGGGGGGACAGGATAAATGGGATTTCTCAATAACCTTGACATAGCCGTTTCGGGCATGAGCGCCCAGAGACTGAGACTTGACATAATCGCCCAGAACGTGCAGAACGCCACTACCACCAGAACCTCCGACGGCACTCCCTACAGGCGTCAGGTGGTGGTCTTCTCCGAGGACGACGGCTACAAAAATCTGGGGATAAGAGAGTTTATCGACAGAAAGGCGAGGAACCTTCCCGCCGCAAAAACAGGCTTCGGCAGCGTGCTTGAGATGACTCTTGCACAGCGCAGGGAGCGGGGGACCCACGGCGTCGTAGTCACCGAGATATGGGAGGACCCCACGCCCTTCACTCCCGTGTACGACCCCTCTCACCCCGACGCAGACGAGGACGGCTACTACTACCTGCCCAACGTGGACGTGGAGGAGGAGCAGCTTGACGCGCTTCT
>JAFLUH010000011.1:0-2774 GCA_022508895.1 Oscillospiraceae bacterium | reverse complement strand
AGTAAACAGTATTTGGAAAGGATACATGATCATGTTTATAGTTCCAATGTCACCTGTGATAAACACCCTTGAATCGGTGAACAGAGCGTTTGAGCCCAAGACCGAGGAGAATGCGGAAAGCACGGAAAAGGTCAATCCCCCCACGTTCTTTGACGTGTTCACGGGGATATTCAACAATGCGGTAGACGCCAACCAGCAGAAGCAGGAGGATATCCTCCAGCTCATGATGGGCGACACCGACAACCTTGAGGAGATACAGGCGAATATAGCCAAGGCGGAGATAGCCACCGAGCTGCTTGTCAATGTAAAGAATGCGGTGGTGGACGCTTACAAGGAGATCATACAGATGAACATTTAAGCTGTCTGCAGCTTTATTGTATAAATATTCGCAGGGGCAAAGCGCCCTAAAAGAGGTCAATAAATGGATAAAGTCAAAAACGCCCTGCTGAAGGCGGGGAACTTCATAAAGACGAAGACTGCGTCAATGAGCAAAAAGATGCTTATCGGCATTGGATCGGGCATTGCGGTGGTAGTGGTATCGCTGATAGTGCTGGCGATAATTTTAGGGCAGACACGCTATGCGGTGCTGTACACCAACGTTTCCACCACCGAGGCAAGCGAGATACTTACATACGCAAGAGACACCCTCGGCATCAGCGAGATAAAGCAGGACGCAGGCGGCAACATACTTGTCCCTCAGGAGAATGTGGAGCAGATAAGAGCCAACATGAGCATTGCGGGCTTCCCCAAATCCACCTTCAACTACGATATCTGGAAAAACGGGGTCACCCTGTTCTCCACCCAGACCGAGCTGCTGGAGCTGCAAAAGCAGCAGCTTGAAAGCAATCTGATGGCGACGCTGAGAGCCTTTGACGGCGTGTACGACGCTATCGTTATCCTCAACATTCCCGAGAACAGCAGCTATGTTATCTCCACCTCCAAGATAGAAAGCTCGGCGGCAGTCAGCCTGAGTCTGAGAGGCGACCTCACTGCGGAGCAGATAGACGGTATGTACAATCTGGTGGCGAACTCCGTTCCCGGACTGAGCAGAGAGAACATCACCATAACCGACCAGACCGGCAGACAGCTTTTCGCAGTGTACGACACCGAGAGCAGCACCGATCAGGAATCCAAAAGGCTCCAGCTTTACTACCAGCGCATGGACTACAGCGACAAGCTGAAGAAATCCTACGAAAACTCCATCAAAACGGTAATGGAAAACACCTTTGAGGAAGTGAACGTTTCCGTGGGACTGTTCCTTGACTTTGACAAGGAGGTCCTCGAGGAGATCCATTACTGGTCTGAAAATAAAGACGAGGACGGCAATATGTTCGGCATTCCCGGCGAGGAGCACTACGGCAGCGCCGCAGGCGGCGTTGCGGCCGAGGGCGGCTTGGTAGGCACCACCGTCAATGCGGACATAAGCCCCGATTACCCCACCCTTGAGATAGGCGAGGACGGCGAGTTCTATATGGAAGCCAACCGCGACATAATCTACAAGGTAAGCGAGACAAAGCGGCAGGTAGAGAAGGACGGCTACACCATTGAGGGACTTTCCGCCGCAGTTGTGGTAAAGAGCAACGTAAGCCTCACCAACGAGGAAGAGAACAACTGGCGCAGCGTTATCGCCAACGCCATCGGCGCTGACGTCGCCAACGTTTCCATACAGACCGCTCCCTTCATCGAGAGCAACGGCACGATAATAGACAACAGCTCCCTTCAGGTCAGCGCTTCCGCTACCCAGAGCATGGCGATGCTGCTGATAATCATAGTGCTGGGCATTATCCTGATAATCCTGCTGGTACTGTCCCTCCGCTCCCCCGGCGTGCGCAAGAGACAGCGCAAGGGCGGCAAGGGCGGCGCAGTTCCCGCTATGGCGGGCGCTCACGGCGGCTATGCAGACGCTGCGGCAAGCGAGGGAATGGAGGCGTTCGGCATGGCTGCGTCCGCTATGGATAACGGTGCGGACTTCGAGCTGATGAGCCTCAGCGAGGAACAGCCCGAAACAAGAGACGAAGCGCTCAAGCGTGAGATACAGGACTTCTCCAAGCAGAACCCCGAGATCGTGGCTCAGCTTATCAGAAATCTGATGAGAGGCGACGACTGATAATCTGCCTCAAACCAACTACTATGTAACTCTTGACCGATAGAGGTGACCGTAAAATGGCTGTTGATATTTCTCAGATAACACCCATACAGCGGGTGGCGATGGTGCTGTCCTCAATAGGCGCAGTCAACGCCTCTGAGGTATATAAGCACTTCACCGACGAAGAGGTGGAGAAGATAACCGTAGAGGTCGCAAAGATGGACTACTGGCCCGTTGAGATAGTCAGCAGCGTCCTCAACGACTTCTATGAGCTTTGTCTTACTCAGAAGGTAATATCCGAGGGCGGCGTGGAGTACGCCCGTGAGATACTGGAAAAGGCGTTCGGACCCGATCAGGCAAACGCACTGTTCGACCGCATCACCAAGCAGCTCAAGACCAAGGCGTTCGCCTTCATACGCAAGGCGGACTACAAGAACCTGCTTGCCGTGGTGCAGAACGAGCACCCTCAGACCATAGCGCTGATACTCTCCTACTGCCGCAGCGATCAGGCGTCGGCTATACTGTCCGAGCTGCCCAAGAGCGTCCGCATAGAGGTAGTCGAGAGGATAGCCCGCATGGAAAGCGCAAGCCCCGAGTTCACCAAATCCATTGAAGAAACCTTGGAACGCCGCTTTGCAATGCTTATCACCACCGAAAGCATGGAGGTAGGCGGTATCAACTACATAGC
>JAFLUH010000109.1:2552-4829 GCA_022508895.1 Oscillospiraceae bacterium | reverse complement strand
CCTCATTGAAAGTGTACACAAAAATTCTTCGTGAAAACCATATATTCAAGTTTTCACTCGAATTTTTGTACACTTTCCAATGGGGAACAGTACAAGTGCTTCGGTCTTTTTTTGCGGAAAACCCTTTATTTGCACCGATAGCCGCCAGAATAAACAACCAAAATACATTGCATCTTGTTTTTTTCACAGGAGTGTGATATGATAATATTGAGAAAGAATATATTGACATATATCATATTTTGAGGTAGAGGAAATTCGGATATGCTGAAAAAGATACATATTATATCAGCGGCAACGGTGGGATTTTTGCTGACAGTGCTCTTTCTGCTTGCCCTTACGCTGCAGCTGAAGGTGACGGGCGGCGTTTTTGAGAGCGAAGCCGTGGACTGCAGCACAGGCTGGCTGGACGAGCAGGGCAACGAGACGGCGGTGTACGGAATACCCGGTCCCGTCGGCAGCACAGTGGTGTTCAGCCACGCTCTGGACGGCTCCATGCTGGGCAACAAAAGCCTCTGCTTTGTCAGTCACAACATCGTTTTCTCGGTGTATGTGGACGATATGCTTATCTACGACTTCTATCCCGAGCTGGGAGGCTACTACGGAAAAAGCTACGGGAACTATATCCACATGGTGGAGCTGCCCGAATTTTCCGACACGAGGACCCTGTCCGTCAAGGGCACGGTGCTGATAGTCGGCGGCACCACAGGCTTTGAATACATGACGCTGCAAAATTCAGGGGAATTTATCAAAGAGCTCACAAGGGAAAATATGTGGAAATTCTCCGTCTGCCTGCTGACCTTTGCATTCGGCGCCATACTGTTTTTCTTCGGCTTGGTGGAAAACATACGGGGCGGAGACGCGGCTGAGACGGTATATCTGGGCGTTATCACCATGATGCTGAGCCTGTGGACGAACTCCTCCACCCTGCTGCTGCAGATATTCACCGGCAACTCCGCCACGCTGCGTATAATAGACTACGCCGTGCTTTGCCTGCTGCCTATTCCTGTTCTGATTTTCGTAGCCTCCTTCACCAAAAACCGCAAGAACAAGCTTCTGCATTTATTCATAGCCCTGAGCACGGCGAATTTCCTGTGTCAGTTCATAGGCGTTCCTCTGGGCTTATTCGACTATACCGATATAACTTTCATCGACCACATTATGCTGGTTCTCGGCTTGCTTCTTATCACCTATCTTATTGTAAAGGCTATCCGTGAGAAGCTGATAGACCGCTCTCAGTGCTCATATCTTATAGGTGCGCTGGGAGTGATTGCCTTCACGGGAATGACAGATATGGTAAGGTATTACATGGGGCGTTCCGTGGATTCCTACTTCGTCACAAGGATAGGTCTGGTGCTTTTTGTTGCGATACTGACGGTTTACGAGTTCGGACAGTTTGTGACGGGACGTATGAAGCTGCGTGAGAACGAGCTGATGAAGCGCCTTGCCATGGAGGACACGCTGACAGGTCTGAGCAACCGTACTGCCTTCGTTTTTTACGAAAAAGACCTTCAGTCACGCCATGAAGGGAAGTGCCTGTTCATTCACCTTGACATAAACTGCCTGAAAAAGGTGAACGACACCTACGGTCACGCCGAGGGCGACAAGCATATCATATCTGCGGCGAACGTGATAAAGAACAGCTTCGGAGAATACGGAAGGAGCTTCCGTGTAGGCGGCGACGAGTTCTTTGTCGTTATCGAGGGTAAGGACTGTCAGGAGAATTATGCAAGGACGCTGGAGAAATTCAAGGCGTTGCAGACCGAATACAACGAGAGGGAAGACCCGCCCGTCCACCTGTGCATAGCCCACGGCACTGCGGAGTACGACTGCTCCGACGGCAACCCCGAGGAGGCGGAAAAGCTTGCCGACAGCAGAATGTACGAGGACAAGCGAAGCATCAAGGCAACCGAAGCATAAGACAAAAGCGTGGAGAATTCCACGCTTTTTTATTTGTCCTGCGCTTTGACACAATGTTTTTTTCTTGACAAAAAAATGCAGATAGTTTATAATATTTTGTATGTGTTAAGCATTTACTGTAATGTTTTTAAAAACCAAATAAGGAGAAAACACGATGTTTTGTATCAAATGCGGCGCTCAAGTACCGGACGAAAGCGTTACCTGTCCCGTCTGCGGCGCCGATATCGCACCGGCTGTGCCAATGGAGCAGCACACGCCTGCAGCGCCTGCTCAGTATACTGCGCAGCAGATTCCGCAGCCCGTTCAGTACACTGCTCAGCAAGCTCCTCAGCAGTCTCAGTACACCGCACAGCAGGCTCC
>JAFLUH010000109.1:0-2452 GCA_022508895.1 Oscillospiraceae bacterium | reverse complement strand
ACCCGATCAGTACGCTGCTGCACAGGCTCCCGCAGCGGCAGCCACCGCTAAAAAAATACCCGCAAAGCTTCTCATTATAGGAGCGGCGGCAGCTGCAGCCATCGTTCTGATAATAATCTTAGTGATAGCAATAGTCTCCTCAAACTCAGGCAACGCTTACGTTTATCTGTCTGACAGAGGTCACTATCAGCTTCTCACCAACCTGAACGGCAGCGGGTCTGTAGACATTGCCAACAGCAGGTCTGACTCCGACTTAGCCACGGTAGTCTTCAGCGAGGACGGAAAATACATCTACTACTACACCAGATTGGAGTATAACTACAGCGGCTTCTATTACGGCTCCCTGTACAGAGCCGAATACGGAAAGCTGAAGGAAGACTCCAAGAACAACGAAAACTTCATCGAGCTTATCGACTCCGACGTAAGGCTTGGCTTTACCGAGGTCAAGGGCGGACTGCTGTTCCGTGACAGTAAGAATACGCTGTATTTTTACGACGGCAAGGAAAAGCAGAGGATAGCCAGATCGGTGGATACATTCAGTATTGACGACGACAAGAACCGTCTGATCTACTCCTCGGACTACACTCTCTACGGCACGCTTCTCAGCGATATCGGCAGCAAGACAAAGCTGGCGTCCGATTACGAATACATACTGGATCAGTCGGATTTTGACAATATAATCTACGCGAAATCCGACTCTTACGACAGAGAAGACGGCTGGTACGATACGGTATATGACCTGTACAAGGTGAACTTCAGCGGCGACGGCGAGAAGATAGCCGAAGGTATCCGTGATATCATCGCCTACGGGGAAGGCGGCGCCGTCTACTATACGGTGGACGGCGGCAAATCACTGTCCCTGTACGACTTTGTTGAGGATAACGGCGATCCGAACATCAAGGAGCCCAATCGTGACGACTACGCTATTCCTGTATACAGCTACTCCTCTCTGAGCAAATACAGCACCATCACCGACTATGACGGGATATACACCTCCTTCAGTCAGCCCGTGAGTCTTTACGCCAATTTGGTAGAAACTTATCCCCACTTGGGCGAATTCATCGACCTTACCTATGAACAGCAAGAGATGCTAAACGATTTCCTTGACGAATACTGGGACAATTATTACGACGGCTCAAGAACGATGGAATATGCGGCTGAACACGATCCCTTCATCGGCGGCGAGATAGCGCTCATCGTCAACAAGTACAAGTCTCAGGCGAACGAGGACGGCTACATACCGCTGACCGACGGACTTCAGCAGGATCTGGAGTATATGACAAGGCTGTTCGGTTCCGCCGATGACAGAGACTGGAAGACGATGTGCTACAGCCAAAGCGTGTACAACGACTACGACTGGGACAAATACAACGAAGACTACGACATATATTTTGCCGAGCAAGGCAAGGCATACCTGCGTGAGCAGCTTCAGAACGAGGACAACGACCAGCCCGTATACAGCATTTACTGCTATAAGGACGGCAATGTGACCACCGTGACCGACAATGCTCTCACTGTCCGCAATCTCAACGGAGCGATCGTATACAACTCCGCCGATTCCGTCACCGAAAAGCTTGACATTGACGATCTGGATTGGTACGGCGACGTATATTCGCTGTTCTATCTGGATTACGAAAAGAACTTCAGCATTATCCAGACCGCAACCGCAAATCAGCTTACCATGTCCGACTCCGCAAAGGAGGAATTTGTTGAGGTATATGTTAAGTCAGGCGGCAGTCTGTACTTCACGGAAACCCATGTATACATGCTGAATTCCGGCGATGGCTTCTATTCTGCCGAGATAAGCGGCGGAACGGTCGGCTCCTTCACTCTTATCGACGGGGACGCCTCCTCCGAGCACTGCAGAACGGACGGCGACGTTCTGTACTACTTTGTCGACGTCCGCAACAAAAGCGGATATACCTACGGCGACCTGTACCGCTACAACGGAGTCGGTGATCCTGCTTTGCTTGCCGCCGAAATAATGATCTCCGGCGATTATTACTACGGCATGATAAGAATGTACGACGACGGAGTTATCACCGCATACACCGGCCACGGAAGCGGCGGCTACGACTTGACGATGATAAATGCCAACGGCAAGGTTGACGACATAGCGGACGGCGTTACCCAGTATTTCCGCATAAACGCCTCTACCGTGCTGTACATTTCCGAAGGAGACCTTTATGTTTACGACGGAAGCAAAAGGACCTGCGTGGCTGAAAACGTTCAAAAAGTGTGGGCAAGGGAAAAGATGGACTACACTGCCGTCGCTTGAGCCCGCAGCTAAAGCAAAAAAGTAAAAAACAGAAAGGCAGGCTGTCTTAACACAGCCTGTCCTTTTATTTTATATACAAAAACAATGCGCCCCGCAGTCTGCAGGAGCGCATTTTTCGCACAATGTCACCGCTCATAAACAAAGCTCTTATCCAGTCTTTTCTCAAACTCCTCC
>JAFLUH010000108.1 GCA_022508895.1 Oscillospiraceae bacterium | reverse complement strand
GGTACCTACATCGAAAATCCCGAGCAGGCAGTTCGGGACGACGTGGAAAAGCACCAATGGCTGAATGTCCTCCGCACGGTCCTCAAGGACTGGCGGTTGTATCTTATGCTGGTGCCGATGCTTCTGGTATTCCTGCTGTGGCGTTACTTCCCCATGTACGAGCTGCTGGGGTGCTTCAAGCTGACAGAGGATTCCAAGGCGGTCGCCGATCAGTATTTTTCGGGCTTTTCCTATTTCAGAACGCTGCTGGTAGGGACCGGAAACGCCGAGCTTTCATTCCATTTCTGGCGAGCTTTCAGGAACACGTTCCTGTTGAGCTTCTACGGATTGGTTTTCGGATTTCCTATGCCCATCATCATTGCGCTGTTCTTCAACGAGATCCGCTCCAATATTGCCCGCAGCTTCTATCAGGTGCTTACATATCTGCCGAAGTTCATATCCACGGTCGTTATGACCTCTCTGGTAATGATGCTTGTAAAGCAGGGCTCCGCTTCCTTCGGCATTCAGCCCGGCGTTATTTCACAGCTTCTGGAGAGTATGGGACTTATCTCTCACGAAACGGCTTATGCGGGCTTGCTGAATAACCCGTCCTTCTTCAGGGCGATCTACCAGATAAGCGGTATCTGGGAGGGTGCAGGCTACGACAGTATCGTCTTCTTTGCGGCGATAATCGCCATCTCGCCCACAAGCTACGAGGCGGCGCAGATAGACGGCGCAGGCAAGATGGCGCAGATGAGGTATGTGGTCCTGCCGGCTATCCTGTCCACCATCGTCATCATGCTTATCACCAGAATAGGCTCGCTGCTGAATATCGGCTACGAAAAGGTACTGCTCCTCTACAACCCCAACACCTACGTCACTGCCGACGTTGTTTCCACCTTTGCGCAGAGAAACGGTATCGCAGGCTCTCTGGAGGGTCTGGCTTCCGCTGCGGAAATGATGAACAATATCATAGGAATGCTGCTTGTAATAGGCGCCAACACCATTTCCCGCAAAGCGTCGGACGTATCACTCTACTAAAAGCGACACCGCAAAAGAGGTTTATTTATGAAAAGAAAACTTGAAATTTCCGAGCTTGTTTTCAAAATTATTAGCTATCTGCTGCTGACGATTTTCGCCATAAGCTGTCTGTATCCCTTTGTTTACACGATTTCCTCGGCGATAAGCGGATATGAAGAAGTAACATATTCACAGATAGTTCTGTTTCCGAAGAATGTTCAGTTTGACGCATTCAAGGACGTGTTCAAAAACAACACCTTCTGGAACTCCTACACCAACACGCTTTTCCTGACCTTCTACGGTACCATCTGGGAGATGTTCCTGTCGGTTTTCGGCGCCTATGCGCTGTCTAAAAAGCGTTTGCTGTTCCGCAAGGGCTTCAACTTCTTTCTGGTATTCACAATGTGGTTCAGCGCAGGACTTGTTCCCCAGTACCTGAACTATCTGGCTACCAAGAGAGCATTTCAGGCGGTGGGCGTTTTCGACGATAAGTGGCTGGTGGTAATCGCAATGGGTATGCACGCCATGAACATTATCCTGCTTCGCAACTCCTTTGAGGGCGTGCCCTCGGAGATAGAGGAGGCGTCGATAGTGGACGGCGCCACCGAGCTGCAGGTACTGTGGAGGGTATATCTTCCCATGAGCAAGTCCATTCTGGCAACCGTTGCGCTCTTTTTCGCAATTTCCCGCTGGAACGGCTACTTCTGGGCAAGACAGATGATCTCGAGTCCCAACGAGCAGCCTTTGCAGGTATATATGCGTCTCAGACTTGAGGAGTATACTGACCCGGAGCGGATAACGAACTGGCAGCTGAAATATAACTACGCGCCGGATTCGCTTATCTATGCGTTTATTGTGGCGTCGATAATCCCGATCCTTGTTATCTACCCGTTTATCCAGAAGTACTTCGCCAAAGGCGTAAACGTAGGCGGCGTCAAGGAATGATCAATGTTGTCAAGCGCATATTTGCGGTTGATATAAATCCAAAGCAATTTTTTATCCTAAAGGAGGAAGAAAATGAAGAAGACAAGACTTGCTGCTTCCTTACTGGCAGTCATTCTCGCCGCTTCGACTGCTTTAGCAGGCTGTTCAGTGCCTGAAGGTCCCGGCGACAACCAGGGAGGCGGCACCACCACAAGCGGCAACGGTGGAAGCAATCCCGACGGCGGAAACAACTCCGGAGGCGGAGACGAAAACACCGAACCTTCTTACGGCTCTTATGACAATGATCTTCTGGCTTTCAAAGAAGGAACCGTACTTCGCATGGCGTGCGGCTACAACAGCGACAAGACCGGTATGAGCTTCATAGCCGATATTGCAGGCGAGGGTATCACTCTTGCCGACGGCAAGACCTATAATTCCGGCGACCTGAAGCCCACTTGGCAGGCTATTGAGAAGATCCTCGGCATCAAGATCGAGGATCACTATCAGGGCAATTCCGCCAAGGACGAGTATACATACTGGGACGCTCAGATGGATCAGATCGATATGCTCAGCGGTACCGCTACCCTTCTTTCCGAAAACGGTCAGAACGGCAAGCTGGTAAATCTGGCGCAGTATCTTGATCAGATGCCCAACTTCAAGAAATACCTTGAAGACAACCCCATCGTTCGCCTGTCCATCACCGGCGCAGCCGCAGGTCCCAATGCCGGCGCTATCTACTTCTCCCCTTACTTCGACGGCGTTAACGATATCGAGCGTATGCCCCTGATGAGAACCGACTGGGTAGAGGCACTCCTCAACGGCGACGGCGCATTCGAGGCTGACAGCTGCAACGAACTCGCTGCTCCCGTTTACACTCCTTATATGCCTACCAAGGGCACCGTAGACGTAGAGGTCGTAAAGCTCGACCACTCCGGCACTGAGACCGTTACCAAGAACTACGACGCTTACGGCAACATCATTGAAAAGATGAACGCAGCAGGCACCCTTGACGGTGTAGCCGCTGTCAATATGCTCCGTGAGTACATCGACCAGACCTACGGCGGTTACTACGGCAGCAACCGTGCTAACCTGTTCATCGGTCAGAATGCGGCTTGGGACGCTGACGAGCTGGTTGCTCTGCTCCGCTGCGTAGTTGCTAACCCCCAGACGCTCAACGGCACAGACAGCGTACAGGGTCTGTTCTCCCGTGAGGATAAGAACAACCAGAGACGTGTTGATATGTTCCGTTTCGCAGGCACTCTGTTCGGCGTTCGCGGCATGGAGTCCAGACTGGATTACCTCTATGTAGGTACCGACAACAAGCTCCACGACGCCCGCAACGACGTTGAGACCTATGAGGCTCTTGCAAGAATGAACGCTATGGCTCAGGAAGGTCTCATTTCCGAAGCATTCATCAATTCCGAAGACATAAAGACCCAGCAGTACCTCAAGGAAGACAACGGCTTCATGCACTATGACTACAACCAGACTCAGACCGCTTACAACGCTACTGCTCTGCAGAACGATGACGGCGAGAAGTACATGGCAGTTATGGTTCCCGTTGCCCGCTGGAATGACGGCACCGAGAAGTACATGAGATTTACCGAGTCCTGGCGTTCCGTTAAGACTGACGGTTGGGGCATTTCCGTTGATGGCGTAGGCAACGATACCGACAAGCTCAACGCTTGCCTCTCACTGATCGACTACGCTTACAGCCATGAGGGTCAGGTCCTGATGTCCTACGGTCCTTTCGAGTTCATCAAGCATGACGATGCAGGCAATATTGTGACCTTTGATTTCAACGGCGAGCAGTGGCCCGTTATCTCCGACAAGTCCTACGAGGACCTCTGGGCACTTTCCAACGGCAGCTACACCGACTACGCACGTCAGTACATCGGCTCTACCCTGAGCTTCGTAAAGAGCCAGGCATTCGAGTATCAGTGCACTCACGACGTTGGTAAGGAAGGCGCTGCAAACATTTCCTACGCTATCGCTTACGGAACCATCGAGCATCCTGTTCTGGCGCTTTCAAAGGACGGCAACACATGGTACGCTTCCGTTCCTACGGTTCTGCCTCAGGAGGTTGCCGAGAACAACGCTATCAATGAGCTTACCAAGCTGAGCGCTTCCGGTCAGTTCGGCTCCGGTAAGGATCAGACCAACCTGTTCGTTGACATCATCGCCAAGGGCTTTACCGGTGAAGCAGCCGGCGACGCTGCCGCTACTGCCAAGCTGGTTTCCGACACCGTTGCTGACGGCGGCTGGGGCGGTTCTACCTACCTTGCCCGCAGAAACGACGCTTGGGACAGACTCCTTGTATTCTACAACAGTCTGTAATGTTTGATTTTCAGTTGCACATTTCACAAATCTAACGTTATGTTGTTATGTTTGCGAGGGGGAGCGACCCTCCCCCTCTATAACATAATAATAAAGGAAGGTCATTATGTACAGTAAGCAAATGACATTTCAGAAAATCGTGTGCGTGCTGGTGCTTATAGCCTCCGCACTGGTATTCGTTTATTCTCTGGGTATATCCACAGATCTGTATGACGCCCTCTACAAAACCATACTGTATCCGGATTACGATCTGGACTACACGTCGGTTGAAGGTTCGAGGGTCTATTACGATATGTATGAGTTCAATTCTCTCTTTACAAAGATCTCAATAGGTCTTATCCTCGTTACATTGGTTTTGTTTGTTACAAACACCCATGCCCGCAGGAAATACTACATCGGCAATTACATTGCGGTAGGTCTGTCTGCGGTGGCTAACATAGCCATGTCGGTATGGTGTTTGCCGCAGATCATGGATTACAAGTCGCAGTATCAGAACAACGTCAACTTTGAACAGCTTGAGGAGTTTTCCAAGGACTGGGGCACGCTTTATATCGGACCTGAGGACACCTTCTGGTTTGATGTGAGCTGGTTCGTATTCGGCGTTCTTCTGTTTATGACCTGTTTGCTTGTGATAAATGTTATTTTGAAAATTATTGTGATGAAGGCTGAAAAGAGCGCTATCGGAAGCAGAAAGGAAGTGTGACACGGATATGGAATACAATGTCAAAAAGGACCGCCTGCGCTTTACCAAGAACAAGCTGTCCGCAAACCTGATCCTGCTCGCAATCGTTGCCAATGCGCTCTACTTTGTCAGTATATATAG
>JAFLUH010000107.1 GCA_022508895.1 Oscillospiraceae bacterium | reverse complement strand
TATCATACAAATTTTAGTTTGTAAAGGGGAATGAAAATAGATTTACGGAAGCGGATTTCCCACAATGTCCGCAAATGAGTATGTAACGGCTGCAAAAAATCTTTTTCGTCACGGTAACACAAAATAAACAGCCTTTATTTTGGCGCCTTACCTTTCCGTCCCATCCCTGATTTCCGGCGAGTGATTGACAAACCGTTTTTGCCGTGATATAATAACAAAAAATATCATTTAATTTAAAATTTCGTTGGAGCGGAAATGGTGATAACACATGATAAGAACAGAAGCAGCTGCGCCATTTTGCCTTTTGACAACAATTCAATAATGCTGATAAAAGCACCGATGTGTGTAATTTTTCATACACATCGGCGCTTTTTGCAATAATGTGAGCTAACGGCTTCTGCCGGTTGCCATAAATGAATTTACGAAATGAATGATGATGTGACAAGAATGGACAGTGAACCTACTCATGAATTGAGTGGGATAAAATACAGATGCGGTCATGTGCAGCCATTCGGAGCAACTATACTTAACGATAATGCAATAACTTCTCGGTGTTTTCCAAGGACGCCGTATCCTGTGAGCTGCTGCTGTTTCACCATGGGGACAGCGAACCCTTTGCGGTGCTGCCTTTCCCTGAAGCGTTCAGGATAGGCAATGTCTTTTCAATGATCGTATACGATCCGGACTATGAGGATATAGAATACGGTTATCGAATGGACGGACCCTTTGATCCCGAAAAAATGAAGTGCTATAAGACCGCATATACATACGGCGATAACCGTAAAGAAGAAAAAATAAACGGCAGCGGGATAACGCTTGCACCCGGAAGCCTTATGGTCATCATCGGGAAATAAGAAAGGAGCTTTATCATGACGGTCAATATCAACAACAGCGATAAGAATGCAGCCATAATATCCGTAAGCGGGAGAATAGACTCAAATACCTATACCGAGCTGCAAAAGGTCATCGACGAGGTAGACTATTCAAAGGACACGCTGATAATCGACTTTAAAGATGTTGAATACATTTCTTCAGCAGGTCTGAGAGTGCTTCTGGCCGGCAGAAAGAAAATGGATTCAGGAACATATAAGATAATAAACGTATCCGACAATATTTATGAGATATTTGAGACCACCGGCTTTGACAGCATTCTGGATATAGAAAAAGGCAAAGACGGTATCGCCACATACATAAGCCATTCCTTCAAAGAAATACTGAAAATGAAGTCGGACAGATATCCCGATACCCTTTTTGTATCGCATCTGGGCAGCGATTATACATGGCGGGATATTGAAAAATGCGCCCAGATAGCAGCCAATGACCTTTTTAAAATCGGCGTAAAGAAGGGCACCCATGTAGGTATATGCTCTGCAAACTCCGCTAACTGGATAATCACGTTTTTGGCGGTGCAGAAGCTGGGTGCGATAGCCTGTCTTCTGAATTTCAACTACAATGAAAAAGAGATAGCCGATGTTTCGGAGGTGGGAGACGTCACTCACCTTTGCTACGGCGAGATATCGACAATGGAGGACAAGGACGGATTTCTTGCAAAGGTCACCGGCGCCGAAAACAGCAAGATAAAAGAAATTTATGATATAAGCAGCAGTATCGACTTCAAAAAGCGTCTGAGCGAATATCCCGATGTGGAGGGTCTGTTTGACGTCAAGGTAGAGTCGGACGACGCCTGTGTAATGATATATACCTCGGGCTCCACAGGAAAGCCGAAGGGCGTTCTGCTGTCGTCATACAATATCCTGAATGCTTCATCAACTATGGCAAAGGAGATAAGGATAGAGGAGACAGACAAGCTTTGCCTTATCCTTCCGCTGTTCCACATTTTCGGCATGACGGCGGGACTGTTCTGCAACGCACTGCAAAACGCTTCGATAGTTATGCCGGAAAATATGAGAACCGGAACAATTCTCTCGACGATTGAAAAATATGAGTGTACCCTGTTCCATTCCGTGCCAACAATGGTGCTTGCCATTATGAACAACAAGGAGTTTACCGCCGAAAAGGTAAAAACCATCAGATGTACTATCCTTGCAGGCGCACCTGCGACCGAACCGCAGATAATCAAGATGAACGACACATTTGAAAACGCTCATTTTGTATGCGCTTACGGCTTGAGTGAAATGGCGCCTGTCAGCATGACGGCATACGATGATTCGATCGAACACGTTGTAAAAACCGTAGGAAAGCCCGTGGATAACATAAAAATAAAGATCACCGACAGAGATACGGGCAAGGAGCTTCCCTGCGGAGCTGTGGGAGAGATAAATGTCGAGGGCTACAACCTCATGTCCTGCTACTATAAGGCGGCGCTTGATCTGCAGTCGATAGACGACGGCGGCTGGCTCCATACGGGAGACCTAGGCTTTATCGACGAAAACGGATATCTGCACCTGACAGGACGTGCAAAGGAGCTTATTATCCGTGGCGGCGAAAATATAATGCCAAGCGAGGTAGCCGAAGCGATAGCACAGTTCCCCGATGTTGCGGACGTTAAGGTGCAGGGCGTTCCCGATGATTTCTTCGGCGAGGTGGTCGGTGCAAGCGTCGTTATGAAGGACGGCAAAGAGCTCGACGCAGAGGCGCTCAAAGCATTCCTGTCGGAAAGGATCGCAAAATACAAGGTGCCTGCGTATATTTTCCAATACGATGAATTCCCTGTTCTTTCAAACGGAAAGATAGACGCAGTGTCGCTTAAAAAGGATATGAATGCAAAGGCTGCCGCTTTGAAAAAATAAGGAGAGCTTATAATGACAATCGATAACAAGGAAGTAGTTTTTAACGGCGGACCCTTTCAGTCATATTGGTGGGCTGACGAGCATGAGCCCATACATCCTGCAATAAAGGCGGAGCTTACGGATGCGGTCGCCCCCGATCTGTTGGAAAAGGCGTGGGAGGATACAAAAAGGGTATATCCTCTCATCGACCTTGTTCCCGATGATTATGACGAGGAGGTCGTGTTTTTTAAGGGCGAGGGGATCAGCAAGCCGATAAAGAGCAAAAATACTTTGCAGCTTGCAAAGGAAGCGACCCTGTACCGTGGGTTTTCCCTGACATATTTTCAGAACGTGATAACGCTCAGCGCCTATCATTCGTTAGTCGACGAAAAGGGTCTGAACGAGATATTCAGAACGCTGATGAATTACTATATTTCTTATTATGCGGATATGCCGAAAGCTGCCGAAGGCGTAATGATGAAGGAAAACAGGCAGCCCGAGGAGTATTATATCCAGAACACCGTGCTTCAGACGAAGGAGCATAAGCCGCAGACTGTAAAGCTGTATAAGGATATCCGTGAAATATTCAACGACAGTAATATTTCGGCTGACGAAAATGCTGCCGCAACCGTGGGTAAGCTGGATATTTCCTTTAAGACTTACAGTGATATGTGCCGGAAATACGGCGTCGGCTTTGACGAGCTTTTCATATATGCTATGGCACGCACCGTATACGCCATGTACCCGAAGGAACGGAAAAAGCTGTGCTTTGGTGTAATGACGGATTTCCGTGATACCTTCGGCGTCAGGGATACCGTTGCACCCTGTTCCAAAAAGATGCCCGTTATACTGTCCTATGACGATGTGAACGGCTGTGATATAAAAGCTGCTCTGGCCAATATCGCCGAGATGAGGGCATACCAGAAAAGCGACGATTACATCAGATCCCACGTTGCACTCGAAAATACCTACAGTGTGCTCAATATCAGAAATGCGTGCCTTTCCGTAAACTTTTCAGGCGAATTTGATATCGGCGGGAAAACCTCATACATAAAGGATATCACCATGTCCGATTATTCAATGCGGTCTGCATTTATGATACGCTTGGGCAACATTATCAAGGTAAGCCTTCAGTACGGCACTGCAACGGGGAAATATATGGACGCCGTGTCAAAAACGCTGAATGAGCTTGATATAAAGGCAAGCACAGCGGCCGAGCCTTACCCCGTCAAGGCAGAAGCGGAAGAACCGATAATTTGATAAAAGGAGTTCAGCATGAACAGAACGGAAATATTTAACGGCGGTCCTATATCGCCCTTCTGGTGGTACGATAAGGGCACGGAGTATCACAACAAATTTTCCGTGACCCTTGACCACGGTATAGATCCGCAAATACTGAGTACCGCATGGGAAAAAACAAAAAAGGTATACCCTTTGATAGACTGCGTTCCGGATATGGCAGACGGCGAGATGGTTTTTTATAAGGACGACAGAAGGAACCCGCCCATAAAAAGCTCCAGACCGATAAAGCCCGGTACTGCCGCTTGCTCGGAAAGAGCCTTTGTTGTAACCTACTATGAAAATACGGTGTCAATGAGCTCTTTTCACTCGGTGGCAGACGGCGGCGGGATCAATATGATCTTTTCCACCCTGCTTTATTTTTACCTTGAGGCATATACGGGCGAGGGCGATGAACAGCCTCCTGTGGAAACGAGGGAGGACCGTGCTCCGAAGGAATATTTCCGGCCGCTGTCCGGGATAGAAATAGGAGAATTTGAACAAAAGCCGCTTATTACCTATAAAAAAAGAAAAGGTATGTTTATAGACCTTGATATGACTCCCGACGAAAAGGGAGATATCATTATTTCAAGGATCAAAGTACCTGTAGATAAGTTTATGTCCGCCTGCAAGGGTATCGGTGCAAATCCTTCCGCCATGATGACTGTTCTTATGTCAAAGGCAGCGTATAAGCTCCATCCGGAGAGAAGAGGCGATCTTGCATTTGTTCTTACCATGAGTGCGAGAAAGGCATTCGGTATCCCCGATACCATAGCAAATTGCTCGGCAAATCTCCTTATCCCTGTGGAATACGGCGATATAATGGGCGATGACATAAGCGCAGCTTCAAAAAAGATACGCTCGATGATCGATTATCAGAGAGACGAGGATTTTATAAAAACACTGGCTTCCTTCTACGAGACATACGACTGGATACTTGCCAAACGCTACGCTGTTCTGACCTATATCGGCAAGCTGGACGTGGGTAAGAACACAAAGCATATCAAAGGCTTTGAAATGACTGATGACGCCACCTGCAGTATGTACATGATGGAGCTTAACGGCGAATTTGTAATATCCTTCCAGCTTGGAAAGGTCACGGAAAAGTACATGAACAGTATTATGGAAATACTTTCGGAATTCGGCGTCGAGGCTGAGATCGAAACTGCGCCCTATGCCGTAATGAAGGACGCCGATAATGCCGTAAGCTGACGAAAGGAGAACGTAAATTGAGCGGCAATAAGGAACTGTACTTAACATATGGTCCA
>JAFLUH010000106.1 GCA_022508895.1 Oscillospiraceae bacterium | reverse complement strand
ACACAGCCATGATTTTTTCGGCTCCGTCGCCCATGCCGTACATGATTATGGGCTTTTCGCTGTCAGATAACTTTTTCCATACGCTTTCCATTATTCCTCCATAGAACAGTAAAGAGTAAAGAGTAAAAAGTAAACAGTAAAGGTGTCTGCTTCGCAGACGTTTTTTTAAATTTGCGGCGCAGCCGCTCCACTACTGTTTACTCATTACTGTCAACTGTTTACTGTTACTCGACTGTGACAGATTTCGCAAGGTTGCGAGGCTTATCAATAGAACATTCTCTATCGAGAGCAGTATAATACGCCATCATCTGCAACGGCACCACTGCCACCAGCGGCATCAGCAGATCGTCCGTATCCGGCAGCCTTACCAGAAAATCGGCAGCCTCGGCTCCCACCTCAGCGCTGTCACGGCAGACCAGCACCACCTTTGCCCCTCTGGACTTCACCTGCTCCACGTTGCTTGCGGTCTTGGGGTACAGCGAGGTCTGGGTAGCCACCGCAATAACGGGCATACCGTCCTCTATCAGCGAGATGGTGCCGTGCTTCAGCTCGCCCCCCGCATAGCTTTCCGAGTGGATATAGCTTATCTCCTTCAGCTTCAGGCTGCCCTCCATGCTCAGCGCATAGTCCAAGCCTCTGCCTATATAAAGCAGGCTCTCCGCATTCATTATATTGGCGGCGACACGCTGATACTGCTCCTTGCGGTCGATACACTCCTGTATGAGCTGCGGCGTTTCCAGCAGCTTTGCGGTGTACTCCCTGCACTTGTCGGCGGTTATCGTCCCTCTTGCATAGGCAAGCCGCAGCGCAAACATATACATGAAAGCACACTGCACCATATACGCCTTGGTGGAGCAGACGCTTATCTCAGGCCCTGCCAGCGTCTTGACGGACATCTTGGCTTCACGGTCGATGGAGCTGCCTGCCACATTCACCGCCGCCAGCGTGTCTGCGCCTATCCGCTTGCCTAATTTCAGCGCCGACAGCGTATCCGCCGTTTCCCCCGACTGGGAGATTATCACCAGCAGGTCGTCCTTTGTAATAAGCGGGTTCCGATACTGAAACTCCGACGCAATATCCACGATAACGGGGGTGCGGGCTATCTCCTCGATAACGTACTTGCCCACCATTCCTGCGTGCATGGCGGAGCCGCAGCCCACGATGAACACGTTTTTGTAATTTCTCAGCATCTCGTCGGTAAGCCCGCACTCCTCAAAGCTCGGCATACCGTCAACGATTCTGGGAGTCAGCGTATTTTTCAGCGCCGCAGGCTGCTCATGTATCTCCTTGAGCATAAAGTGCTCGAAGCCGCCCTTCTGAGCGGCGGTAACGTCCCACTCAGCCGTATTCAGCTCTTTCTCCAGCACATTGCCGTGAACGTCGTAAAAGGTGACTCCGTCCTTATCCACCTCGGCTATCTCTCCCGCCTCGGGCAGATAATATTCTCTTGTATATTCCAGTATAGCCGTCATATCCGAGGCAATGAACATTTCGCCCTTGCCCGTCCCCACTATGAGGGGGCTTTCCTTGCGGACGGCGTATATCTTATTCTTATGCTCACGGAAGATTATGCTGAGGGAATACGCCCCCTCCAGCTCCGCAATGGTAGCCGTCACCGCCTCCAGCGGGTCGCCCTTGTAGTTATAGTCCAGCAGCTTCGCCACCGTTTCGGTGTCGGTCTGGCTCTCGAAGGAGTAGCCCTTGCTTATAAGGAACTCCTTCAGCCTGCGGTAATTCTCGATTATGCCGTTATGTACGATGCTTACTCTTGCATTGCCTATGGGGTGAGCGTTGATGTCCGAGGGTTCCCCGTGGGTAGCCCAGCGGGTGTGACCTATCCCTGCAACGGCGGAAAGCTGTCCCACCTGCTCTAACTTGGGCACCAGTCCGTTGTCGATGGAGCCCTGCGCCTTGACGGTTTTCAGCCTGTCGCCCTCGAAAACCGCTATCCCCGCCGAATCGTAGCCCCTGTACTCCAGGTTTTTCAGCGACCTTACCAGTATCTCCTCACAGGGTCTCTGCCCTGCATATCCGACTATTCCGCACATGGGATATGTTCCTTTCGCTTTTTTCTATATTTTACTGCGTTACAGCGTGAGATATGTTTTTTATTCTTTAAAATTATATTCTTTATAATTATACCATAAAAAGGGAACAGAGCGAAGCGGAGTTCGATACCTCTAAACGGTAAAATAATCTCAAAAATTAAAATCACTTTTCCAATTTACTTAATTTTGAGATTATTATACCATAAAAGGAGAACGGAGCGAAGCGGAGTTCGATTCCTCTAAACGGTAAAATAATCTCAAAAATCCAAATAACTTTTCCTCTTTACTTCATTTTGAGATTATTATACCACATTGTATTCCTTTTTGCAAGAAAAACATACTCCCCTCAGCCAAAATATCCAAAAAACAGATAAGCAGCCCAAAAACTTGACATTACGGCTGATTGGTGATAAAATTTTTTGTGTATAACCGTCTGCATGAGCAGTAAAACCAACAAGCAAACGGCGGGTCATTGACTCGCCGTATATACTTTTCAAAGGAAGACCTGACATGACGACAGACAAGCACAAGCTGCTGAAGGAAGTATTCGGACACCCTGATTTCCGTCCCGGGCAGGAGCAGGCGATGGACGCTCTCCTGTCCGGCAGGGATATTCTGGCGGTAATGCCCACAGGGGCGGGGAAATCCGTCTGCTACCAGCTGCCCGCACTGATGCGGGAGGGGATTACCCTGGTCGTCTCCCCGCTGATATCCCTGATGCAGGACCAGTCCCTTGCCTTAGCCCAGAACGGCGTATCCGCCGCCTTCATCAACAGCACCCTTTCCACGGAGGAATTTTATCACACCCTCCGCATGGCGGAGCAGGGGGCGTACAAGCTGCTTTTCGTGGCTCCCGAGCGGCTGGAGACCGAGAGCTTCCGCCGCTTTGCCCTGAACAGCCCCATTTCCATGATAACGGTAGACGAAGCCCACTGCGTCAGCCAGTGGGGGCAGGACTTCCGCCCAAGCTATTTAAAAATAGCCGATTTCATCGCCTCCTTGCCCTATCGTCCTGTGATAGGAGCCTTCACCGCCACTGCCACCGACCGTGTAAGAAGCGACATAAAGGAAAAGCTGTGCCTTAACGACCCTGCCGAGATAGTGACGGGCTTTGACCGCCCCAATCTGTTTTTTGAGGTAATGCAGGTGGAAAAGAGGAACAAGCCCGCTGCTCTGACGGAGCTGCTTGACCGTTTCCGGGACCGCAGCGGCATAATCTACTGCGCCACCCGCAGGCAGACGGAGGAGGTCCTGACCCTTTGCAGGGCAAATAATATAGACTCCGCCATGTACCACGCAGGAATGAGTGACGCCGACCGCTATAACAGCCAGCAGGACTTCATCTACGACCGTGTGCGGGTAATGGCAGCCACCAACGCCTTCGGAATGGGCATAGACAAGTCCAACGTAGGCTTTGTGATACATTACAGTATGCCCAAAAGCCCCGAGGCTTATTATCAGGAGGCGGGCAGAGCGGGACGTGACGGCACGGCGGCGGACTGCGTGCTGCTGTACAGCCCCTCCGACGTGAACACCGCCCTGTACTTCATCGAGCACACCGAGGGCGAGGGTCTTACCTCCGAGGAGCTGCACCGATTCAAGCGGCAGGAGCGGGCACGCCTTGACGCAATGGTGGAATACTGCACCCGCACGGGCTGCCTGCGTGAATATCTTTTAGGTTACTTCGGCGAGCAGTGCCATGAGTGCTCAGGCTGCTCCAACTGCAGGGGAGAATTTACCGATATTGATATCACCGACGCCGCCCAGAGGATAATAAGCTGCATATTCCGCCTGTCACAGCGCCGCCTGCGCTTCGGGATAAACATGGTCTGCGCCATCTTAAAGGGCGGCAGGGACAGGCGCATTCTGGAAATGGACCTGAATACCCTGTCCACCTACGGCATAATGTCGGATTACAAGCGAAAAGAGCTGAAGGTCATAATAGATTCCCTGACAAGGGACGGCTATATCGCCCGAAGCGACGACGAATACCGCCTGCTGTCCATCACCGAAAAGGGACACAATGCAGTTGTTGATCGGGAGAAAATAACCATGCGTGTCCGTGCGGACAAGTATGTGCCGGAGAAGGCGGCTGCTCCCGTTAAGGCAGCCGCAGACTTTGACAGTGAGCTGTTTGACAGGCTCCGCAATCTGCGCTATGAGCTGGCGAAGGAGCGCAGGGTGCCTGCCTACATAATATTCAGCAACGCCGCCCTGGAGGATATGGCAAGGCGCAAGCCCGTTACAAGGCAGGAGTTTTTGCAGGTAAACGGCGTAGGCGAGATGAAGCTGACAATGTACGGCGAGGAATTTATCGGAGCAATATCCGAGTATCAGAGGAAAAAGAGCGAAAGTGAGGAACAGCGATGAATTTACAGATATTCGGCACAAAAAAGTGCTTTGACACCAAAAAAGCCCAGCGCTTTTTCAAGGAGCGGGGCATAAAGTTCCAGTTTATCGACCTGAACGAGAAGCCCATGAGCAAGGGCGAGTTCAATTCCGTATGCGCTGCGGCAGGCGGCATGGAAAAGCTGCTGAAAACCGACAGCGACGAGTACGCACAGGTGAAGTACCTGCTGCCCGAGGCGATGACCGAGCGGATACTGGAGACCCCCTCGCTGTTTCGCACGCCTATAGTCAGGGACGGGAAGCGTGCCACGGTGGGGAATTGCCCTGAGGTGTGGAAGCAGTGGCTTGGTGGTTGACTTGCAGTCGGCTGGTTTGTCTTGCAGACGGCGTTATTGTGTCAATGTTGTGCTTGACTTTCACAGGCTGTGTGCTTTTCTTTGCAAGTGCCTTCTTGCGCTAACGCAGTTCTTGCCTTGCACAGGCTGTTGTGTTTCTTTATAACTGCCCTCTTATTAGCAATCTTTTATTCCGTCTTTCACATGAATCGGCGGGCTGCGCCCTGCACCCGCCTTAAGAGGGTGGTCTTTTTTTAAAAAAAGACCACCCTCTTAAGAATTCCCCAGAAAAAACTTTTTAGTTGTGCTGTACTTGCAGGAAAACTGCATAGTTTCAAATAGCTGTGCTTGCGACAACTTCCACGTGGATAGTGTTGGTTCACACGCTGGCTTTGCGTGGCACCCACGCAAAGCAACGCTGGACAGGCAGGCGGCTCGTGTAGCAGCCTGTTGCTTGCGGTCACGGACTGCGCTTGTCGGATTGCTGTGCTATTGGACTACGGTACTGCCCCCCAAGCCACAGCTGCGGGGGGGGGGGGGGGGGGGGGGGGGGGGGGGGGGGGGGGGGGGGGGGGGGG
>JAFLUH010000105.1:3962-5329 GCA_022508895.1 Oscillospiraceae bacterium | reverse complement strand
AGATATATCGAGCATGAGAAAGAGCTTGCGGCACAGGAAGAAGCAGAGCAGGCGCAGAATGATATTTCAGATATTTCCGAGGGGGAATTAGACTGGCATATCGTACATGAAGCAGATGATGATAACGGACAGCCCACAGAGTGGAGCGCAAAGCTGCCTAACGGGGAATTTCTCTGGATCGACAAAGAAGCAGAGGGGTATGCCTTATATGATACCCACAATACGGATGCAAGCCCGGTTTTCGTGTCGGAAACGCTGGACGGGGCAAAGGAAAGCGGGGAAGATTATGCCTTAGAGTATGCCAGTGTGGAGGAAGTGGAGAAGATCACGGTTGCGCTGGAATCGTCAGAGGATTTTTCAGAGCCGGGGATAGGTTTTTATACCCACCAATATGCCGATGGCAGGGAAGGTGTGCGCTACCGCCTTGTGACACAGGGAGAGGACGGGCTTCTCATACCTTATCCGGAACACAACCGATTTTTTATCAACCGTGAGCTGGCGCAGGAATACATAGACAGCCATTCAGATCTGATTGATGTGATTGGATATGATGAGATGGTATTCAGTTCCATGCAGAAACAAAGCGAATACAAAAGGGAGCAGGCACAGAAGGAAACTTCTGGACATGATGTCCAGAAGTCCGAAGATACTGAAAAGCCGGAGAATGGCGAAGCGGACAAAGATGTGGATGCCATGATCGCCCAAGCGGAGCAGATCGCAAAGGAAAACGAGGTTGAGCCATACAAAAGATTTTCCGTCACAGAAACAAGCGATGCCTTTCCACCGGGAGAAGATTTTGCCATTTGGGATGATATTCGTGATGAGTATTACCATGACAGTGACGGAACGGTACATACTTTTGCGACACGGGAAGAAGCAGAGGAATATTTAAGGCAGGTTGAAAAGGAAGTAGACGAAAAGGAGGCTGCGGAGTGGCTTAAAGTAGAACAGGCAAAAACGCCTTTTGACGTTCAAGTGCCGGGAGATACCCAAAAAGAAGATTCCGGGAAACCGCTGACCGCAGAGGATGTCCAAAATCTTGTTCTGATCAACCGGGAATACTATTCAGGTTCACGGACTACTGTTTATGACTTTGAGTGTGACATAAGAGGGGAGCATGATTCCCTACAATATATCCTGCAATACCACGATGACGGGGAAGGATTCACTATCCATACGCAGAAAGACGATATATGGGAGCGTATGTCAGAGCCGGAGCTGGAGCGTCTGGAAGGTATTCTAAGCAGGGAAGCAGTGTATTTTAAATACCATGACAAAATAGCAGGGGCAAAGAGCCTTGAAGATTTAAAGGAGATCGAGTATGAAATTATGGAAGATGAATCTCCTTATTTTTCTGCTGTTTCAGA
>JAFLUH010000105.1:0-3862 GCA_022508895.1 Oscillospiraceae bacterium | reverse complement strand
TGGGCGGGGGAATATCAGGAATTAAAAAGCCTGTTATCGGATGCGGAATACGCTTCCGCAAGGGAGAGTACCTTAAATGCCCATTACACAAGCCCCGTCATTATCCGCAGCATCTATGAAGCCTTAGAGAAAATGGGGTTTGAAAAAGGAAATGTGTTAGAACCTGCAATGGGCATCGGGAATTTCTTCGGTATGCTGCCGGAGAAAATGCAGGAGAGCAGGCTGTACGGTGTGGAGCTTGACGGGATCACCGGACGGATTGCAAAGCAGCTCTACCCAAAAGCCAACATCAAAATATCCGGTTTTGAAAAGACGGACTACCCGAACGATTTCTTTGACGTGGCAGTGGGCAACGTGCCTTTCGGTCAGTATAAGGTGGCAGACAGGCAGTATGATAAAAACAACTTCCTGATACACGATTACTTTTTCGCAAAGACTTTGGACAAAGTGCGTCCGGGCGGCGTGGTTGCCTTTGTGACAAGCAAGGGTACGATGGACAAGAAAAGCCCCGAAGTGCGGAAATACCTTGCACAGAGGGCGGAGCTTTTGGGGGCGGTCAGACTGCCCAATACCGCTTTTAAGGAGAACGCAGGGACGGAAGTCACTTCCGATATTTTGTTCCTAAAGAAGCGTGACAGGGTTATGGATCTGGAGCCGGATTGGGTACACCTTTCGGAAGATGAAAACGGTATCGTCATGAACAGCTATTTTGCGGAACACCCGGAGATGATCGTTGGGAAAATGGAAATGGTTTCCGGTCCCTATGGCATGGAAAGCACCTGCCAGCCCGATACCACAAGACCCTTTGCGGAGCAGCTTCGGGAAGCCATAAGCCGCATTGACGGGGAGATTGAAGAAGCAGCGCTTGATGAGCTTGACGATGAACTGTCAGACCAGACCATTCCGGCAGACCCGGATGTGAAAAATTACAGCTATACGCTTGTGGACGATAAGGTTTATTACCGTGAAAATTCCGTCATGAAGCCTGTGGAGATGAAAGAAGCCATGCTGGAACGCATCAGGGGCATGGTGGGCATAAGGGACTGTACGCAGGAGCTTATCAATGTGCAGTTAGAGGAATATCCGGATGAAGTCATTAAGGAGAAGCAGGCGGAATTAAATTCGCTGTATGACGCTTTTTCCAAGAAATACGGGATCATCAATACACAGACCAACAAGCGGGCATTTGACCAGGACAGCAGCTACTGCCTGTTATGCTCCCTTGAAAAGATGGACGAGGAAGGGAAATTCATCGGCAAGGCGGATATGTTCACAAAGCGCACCATTAAGAAAGCGGAGGTTGTCACCAGTGTTGACACTGCAACCGAAGCCCTTGCGGTGTCGCTGTCAGAAAAGGCGAGGGTTGACCTTGACTATATGGCGGAGCTGTCCGGGAAAAGCATTGACACGATAAAAGAGGAACTGGCCGGGGTTATCTTCCAGAATCCCGTAACGGACAGGTGGGAAACAGCGGACGAATATTTAAGCGGCAATGTCCGTGACAAGCTGGAAACAGCAAAAACCTATGCCAAGAACCACCCGGAATATACCGTGAACGTGCAGGCGCTCACACAGGTACAGCCGAAAGAGCTTGACGCAAGCGAGATCGAAGTCCGCATCGGCGCAACATGGGTAAAGCCGGAGTATCTGGAGGATTTCATGCGTGACACATTTGAAACGCCGCAGCACTTATTTGACAAGAACATCATGGGCATACAGTTCTCGGACGTAACAGGGCAGTGGAACGTAAAGGGCAAAAATGCGGATTATGGCAATTCGCTTGTGAACATGACTTATGGAACAAGCCGCAGGAACGCCTACCAGATTCTGGAGGATTCGCTGAATTTGAAAGACAGTCGGGTATATGATACGGTCGTGGAGGACGGGAAAGAAAAGAGAGTCCTGAACAAAAAGGAAACCACCCTTGCGGCGCAGAAACAGGACACCATAAGGGAAGCCTTCCGGGACTGGGTTTTCCGTGACCCGGACAGGCGGCAGGACTTGGTGGCGAAATACAATAAGCTGTTCAATTCCACAAGACCGAGGGAATATGACGGGACACACTTGAAATTCCCCGGCATGACACCGGACATTGAATTGAAGCCACACCAGAAAAGCGCAGTCGCACACGTCTTATACGGGGACAATACCTTACTGGCGCACTGTGTCGGTGCGGGCAAGACCTTTGAGATGACAGCGGCGGCAATGGAGAGCAAACGGTTAGGCTTATGCCAAAAGAGCCTGTTCGTAGTGCCGAACCATTTGACGGAGCAGTGGGCGAGTGACTTCCTGCGGCTCTATCCCGGCGCAAATATCCTTGCGGCAACCAAGAAAGACTTTGAGCCTGCCAACCGGAAGAAATTCTGTTCCCGTATCGCAACAGGGGATTATGATGCGGTCATTATCGGGCATTCGCAATTCGAGAAGATCCCCCTTTCAATCGAGCGTCAGGAAGCAATGATAGAAAGACAGATCAGCGAGATCGAGCTTGCCATAGAGCAGGCAAAAGCCGACAACGGGGAACGCTACACCATTAAGCAGATGGAAAAGACAAGGAAATCGCTTTCGGCAAGGCTTGAAAAACTGAACGACACATCAAGGAAGGACAATGTAGTTACCTTTGAGCAGCTTGGCATTGACAGGCTTTTTGTGGACGAGAGCCATTTTTACAAAAATCTCTTCCTATACACAAAGATGCGGAACGTGGCGGGCATCGCACAGACCGAGGCGCAGAAGTCCTCGGATATGTTCGCAAAGTGCCAGTACCTTGATGAACTGACAGGCGGCAAGGGAGTTACTTTTGCCACGGGTACGCCGATCAGCAACAGCATGACGGAGCTTTACACCAATATGCGCTATCTCCAGTATGGCACTTTACAGAAACTTGGGTTAGGGCATTTTGACAGTTGGGCATCTTCCTTTGGCGAAACACAGACAGCCATAGAATTAGCCCCAGAGGGTACAGGCTACCGGGCAAAGACAAGGTTTGCGAAGTTCTTCAACCTGCCGGAGCTGATCGCACTCTTTAAGGAGAGCGCCGACATTCAGACACCGGATATGTTAAAGCTGCCTGTGCCGGATGCGGAGTATGAAAACGTGGTGTTAAAGCCGAGCGAATACCAGCAGGACATGGTTTCCTCGCTTGCCGACAGAGCCGAAGCGGTACGCAACAGGCTTGTCGAGCCGCATCAGGACAATATGCTGAAGATAACCAACGACGGAAGAAAACTTGCGTTAGACCAGCGTCTGATCAACGATATGCTGCCGGACAGTGAAAACTCCAAAGCGGCAACCTGTGTGGAAAAGGCATTTGAGATATGGGAACAGACAAAGGAGCAGAAATCCACGCAGCTAATTTTTTGTGATCTTTCGACACCGAAAGGGGATGGTGCATTTAATGTCTATGATGACATAAAAAACAAACTGGTTGGGAAAGGAGTGCCGCCGGAGGAAATAGCATTTATACATGAAGCGAATACGGAAACAAGGAAAGCGGAGCTGTTTGGCAAGGTAAGAAGCGGGCAGGTTCGTTTTTTGTTGGGTTCAACTCAGAAAATGGGCGCAGGAACCAACGTGCAGGATCGGCTGATTGCCTTACACCATTTAGATGTGCCCTGGCGTCCGTCCGACATCGAACAGCAGGAGGGGCGTATTTTAAGGCAGGGAAACCTCAATCCCAAAGTCAAGATTTTCCGGTATGTGACGGAAGGCACATTCGATTCGTACAGTTGGCAGCTCATTGAAAATAAGCAGAAATTCATCGGGCAGATCATGACAAGCAAATCCCCGGTGAGAAGCTGTGAGGACGTGGACGAGGCGGCGCTCACTTATGCGGAGGTAAAAGCCCTTGCAACGGGCAATC
>JAFLUH010000104.1 GCA_022508895.1 Oscillospiraceae bacterium | reverse complement strand
TTGAGGTTTGCATAAGTCCTTCAAGATGTTCTGCCATTGTTTTTCGTCCTTTCTGTTATACATTTATATAAATTGATTTTTATATCGGAGTTTAACCGCCCTTTGCGCAGCCGTCGTATACCTCGCAAACCACACCCTGTTCGTCATACCAGATCCAATAATAGTGGGGCAAATGGTCGGGCATAATAGGTCCGTTATCCGTATAAATGTAATATCCGACCTCGCCCCTCTGACCTTCTCTTATCTCCCCGTAATCAAAATCTCCGTATCTTTCCTGAATCCAGTGTATATCCTGTCCCAAAACAGTCCAGTCGTTGTATTTGTAATAGGTGGGGTGTGAAGCGACGAACAACAGCGTGCCGCCAAGCAGTACGACGCTGAGAATAAAGGGTACTGCGATCTTAGACAGTTTTTTCTTCTTTACCGTGAAAACTACAAAAATCACTGTGAAAATAATGGTGGATATTGCTGACGCCAGTATGATCGCAAGTTCCAGAAAAATAACGTACCAAGAATTCATCTGCTGTTCCTTTTACGCCGCCTTCTTTTCCTCCGTTTTAGCCTGCTCCGCCGCTACGCTGCCCTTTCTTATCTCGGACAGCACTGCGAAAAATCCCCATATACCGCTGTGGAGCAGTGTAGATACTCTGAGCTTCAGTGTACCCTTCAGTCGGTAATCGCTTTTGGGCAGCTCGAAATCCGCCTTCACGCTTATTTTGTCCGCCTTGAAGCTTATGACGTGGTCAAGAAGCGCCACCAGACTGTGGACAAAGCTGCAGTGCACTCCGTAGCCTATGGCGACCTTTGCGGCGTCGTCGCCGCCCACGGTTATGTCTATCGCCACATTGCTGAGGCGTATTTTCTTGAATATCCGCTTAATGTGGGGGGAAGCCCTGCCGATTATGCGCCTTATCAGGTCGAAGCTGAATTTCATCTTGGGCTTTTTGGGAGTGGCTTCCTTTGTCTTGTCCTGCGGCTGCTCCTTTTTATCGGTTTCCTTCTGCTCCGTTTCGGTCTGAACGGCTTGCCCGGTTTCCTCGGCGTCCTGTGTTTTGATATCGGTTTTCTCTTTAAGATGTGCGCCCTTTTTTCTTTGTTCCTTCTCCAGCTTTTTCTTTTTCTTAAGCTCCTTTTTCTTTTTCTTTTTCAGCTCTCTCGGTGACAGCGGATTTTTTATAAAGGTAAAGAAAAGGTACTTCACCCGATATTTGAATACCTCGTCATACTCCGCGTCCACCCTGATGGAGGAGGCGAGGAGAATGAATAAAACCAGCGCTATTGCGCCTATCACGATAAGTGCAGTCATTTTCTCACCTTAAATAAAATCAGTTTTCGTCCTCGCCCAGACCTAATTGCTGCGCCAGCAGCTCCGCCTGCATATCCACCTCATGCTGGTCCATCTCGTCAAGGCTCATCTGTCCGTCCTGTGTAGGCGGCGCAGGCAGCTCTCCGATGGTAGTCAGCCCGAAGCAGCGCAGGAACACGTCGGTGGTGCGGTACGCTATGGGTCTGCCGGGCAACTCAAGTCTTCCCGCCTCCTCAATGAGCCCCCTCTCCACAAGAGTGTTGACCACGCTGGAGCTGTCTATTCCTCTCACCTGCTCCACAAAGCTCTTGGTGACGGGCTGATTGTAGGCGATAGCCGCAAGGCACTCCATCGCCGCCTGTGACAGCGGCACCTGCCTGTGGTTCTCCATCGCCGCCTTTATATAGGAGGCGTGCTCGGGGCGTGTGGATATCTGGTAGGCGTTGTCAAGGCGTATTATCCGCAGACCGCTGCTCTGCACGTTGTACCGCCGCTCAAGCTGACCCACCAGCTTTGCGGTGGTGTCCCTGTCGATGCCGCTTGCCTCCGACAGCTTGTCCACGCTTATGGGTTCGCCGCAGGCAAACATTATCGCTTCTATTATTGCTATTCCCTCGTCAAGATTCATCTGTTATACCGTCCTCAGAAATATCGGTTTCATTTATGATTTCGTCGTCAGTCCCGTCGGAGCGCTCCAGGTATGCGTTGTCCTCGGAAAAGGTTATATGCCCGTGCTTGGACAGCTCCAGCAGCGCAAGAAAGGTAGCCACCTGTTCGGAGCGGCTCTGTCCCTTGTACAGACTGTTCAGCTCCACCCGAACGCCCCTCTGCACCCGTCTGAGCACATACACTATCTTAGTGAACACGCTGACGTAGCTTTTGGCGACGATGGGCTTGATGGACAGGGGTCTGCTTCTGAGCTGTATCAGCCTTGTCCTGTCGGAAAGCGCCGCCAGCGCCTCATACAGCTCATAGGGGTCGTGGTTCAGCCGATAGCTCAAGTCAAGCTCCATGTCCATGGGCGCTCTCACAAACACGTCCGCACCCACATACCTCTGCTTCATTCTCTCAGCCACAGCCTTGCACAGGGCGTACTCGATAAGGGTGCCCTCCAGCTCCTTCTTCATCTGCTCCGCCTCGTGCTTGGGCAGCAGCGCAGATGACTTTATCAGGATAAGGTGGGCTGCCATCTCCATGAATTCGCCTGCTATCTCGATATCCGCCTGCTGCATCTGCTCCAGATAAAGCAGGAATTGCTCCAGCAGTATGGATATCTCGATATCCTCTATATTAAGCTTATGCTTTTGTATAAGGCTCAGCATAAGGTCGAGAGGTCCCTCAAAGACCTCTAACTTAAAGCTCAGTTCCTGCATTTCAGACTCCCACTCCCATCAATATTTCAACAAATCCGGTGGCATAGTCCAGACCCATATTGACATAGTAGGTAAGGAAGCTCAGGGGAATGCTGAATACTCCCAAAAGCAGCAGCACCATAATAACTATCATAATTATCCGCTCGTACCTCATGACCTTGAAATAGAGCTTGGTAGGCAGGAAGGCAAGGAACAGCCTCGACCCGTCGAAGGGCGGCACCGGCAGCAGATTGAACAGGGCAAGATAAACGTTCAGGGATATTATCCTGCCCAGTGCGATCACAAGGTACAGATACATGGACTCCTTGCCCGACAGCAGTATCTCCGCATTGCTGTACAGGACTACCTTGTATATTATCTCAACAATGAAAGCCAGCAGCAGGTTCGACAGCGGTCCTGCCAAGCCGATAAGCGCCATCGCCGCCTTGGGCTTCACCTTATTGCACCTTGCGGGATTTACCGGCACGGGCTTTGCCCAGCCAATGCCGAAAAGAAGCATTGCCAGCGCTCCCATAGGGTCGATGTGTTCTATGGGATTCAGGGTGAGCCTGCCGCTTTCCTCGGCGGTGGTATCTCCAAGCAGCAGCGCCACCCAGCCGTGGGCGCATTCGTGAAGGGGCATTGCCACCAGCATTATCACAAGAAAGGTGAATATTATTATCGCTATATCGGCGGGGCTGCTGGAGGAAGTTATCGCATCAAGCATGGTCGTCTCCAAAAGGGCACAGGTTACATTCTTAAAGTTATATGCTCCTATAGTATACTACATTTTCCAAAAAAAAGCAAGCGCAATAAAAAGACAGGCTGTTTACCGAGCTTCCTTTATTTTACAAAAAATCTTGACAAGTAAATCCAAATATGGTATAGTATACTATGGTTGCAAGACAGCCGACAAAAATTAACGGAGGAAATTATATGAATTCTGGTTCCAAAATGCTTCAGGTCATCAGCATCCTGATGATCGTCTTCGGTGCTATCGCTACGGTTATCGAGCTTATCGGACTTCTCGGTCTGGCGGTGCTCATCGAAACTTTCGGGCTTCCCGGCATTCTGTATCTGGTGTACATCGTACTCATGCTGTCCGGCATTGCTGAGCTTGTTATCGGTATTATCGGCGTCATCAACTGTAAGGATCAGTCAAAGGCACAGATGCTGCTTACCTGCGGTATAGTTATTATTGTCATCACCGTTCTCGGTAATATCATGTCCCTGATATTCTACAGCGACGGCTTCAATGTGTTCAGTCTGGTCAGCGGTCTGCTGTTCCCCATTCTCTTCACAGTGGGCGCTATTCAGATGAAGAACGGTCCTACCGGTCCTATGGGTCCCGGAGGTCCTGCAGGTCCCGGTGCTCCCGGACAGTTCTAAGAGAATACAAAATAAAATCGGCGGTTCTGTTACCGCCGATTTTTTATGGACTTGATTTATTATTAAATAAAGTATATAATAGTAGAAGTAAAAAAGCGGAGGCAAAGATGGTAAAGATAAACGGAGTACAGTCTGATATTGCGGGAAAGACCGTGGCGCAGTATCTTGAGACCACCGACTACAACCGAAGCCGCATCGCCGTTGAGAAAAACGGGGAGATAGTGCCGAGATCAGAATATGACAGCACCGTATTGCAGGACGGCGACGTCGTAGAGGTAGTGAGCTTTGTGGGAGGCGGCTGAGGTGGTACTTTCAGAGGAGCAGGCTGAACGCTATTCACGGCATTTTGTGCTGAGTGAGATAGGCGAGAGCGGGCAGAAGCGGCTGCTGCAGGCAAAGGTGCTTGTAATAGGCGCAGGCGGGCTCGGCTCAAATGCGATAATGCAGCTTGCGGCGGCAGGCGTGGGCGTGCTGGGCATTGCGGACTGCGATAAGGTGGAGCTTACAAATCTGCAAAGGCAGACGATACACCGCATGAAGGACGTGGGGATTGACAAGGTCCTCTCCGCAAAGCGTGCGGTGGAGGAGCTGAACCCTGACGTGACCGTTCAGCTTCACAGCGAGCGCATGACCGCCGATAACATACAAAGCGTTATAGGGCAGTACGATTTTGTATTGGACTGCACCGACCGATTTGAAACGAAATTTCTGATAAACGACGCCTGCGTGCTGTCGAAAAAAGCGTACTCCCATGCGGGAGTGGTGCGCTTTGAGGGACAGGCGTTCACATACGTCCCGTCGGAAAGCGCTTCCGAAAAAAAGCCCTGTCTGCGCTGTCTGCTTGGCAGTGCACCTCACGACGCACCCCTTTGCGCCGAGGTAGGCGTGCTGGGGGCGGCGGTAGGCGTTATGGGCTGCATACAGGCTACGGAGGCGGTGAAGTTTCTGCTGGACAGGGGCGAGCTGCTGACAGGCAGAGTGCTGCGCTTCGACGGGCTGACGATGCGGGTGCGTGTAAGCGAGATACCTCATGCGGACAGGCACTGCGCAGTGTGCGGGGAAAATCCCGCGATACTTACTCTTGCAGACAACAGAGAGGAATATGCGGTACAGACAAGGAAAGGAAACAGATAAAATGCAGAACGATACACTGAAAATAGGCGGTCACGAATTTCATTCCCGCTTTATCTTAGGCTCGGGGAAGTACTCCCTGAACCTGATAGAAGCCGCCGTCCATGACGCAGGAGCGGAGATAATCACCCTTGCGGTGCGCCGTGCCAACACAAAGGAGCAGGAAAACA
>JAFLUH010000103.1 GCA_022508895.1 Oscillospiraceae bacterium | reverse complement strand
CTGCTTTTTCTTTTCTTGTGACAACTACATTATAACATATTTGATTTTTTGAAAACCACCTCGAAAAACGGCATTTTAGAGGAACTTTTTTAACAGGGAGAGTTAAATTTGTATATAAGTGATTATAAATAGCCTCACGTTAATAATATGTTAAAATATGTAACGTGCTAAAACATTTTGTAAACCTTTTGTGAATCGTAAAATATAGGCAAGAAAAATATCCCTCTATTATATAAAGTACGTTTTACAAGGCAAACTAAAAAGAATTTCCATTATTTTCTTGCAAATTCAATCAAGTTTGTACCAATCAACAAAGTATTTTGTCTAATATAGTTCAGATCAACAATAAAAATACCGCCACCTTCGCTATGAAGATGGCGGTATAAATTTATATTAATTCTTTAATTACTGTTGTAATATCCTCGTTCAAACAAATTGACTGCTCTGCAATTTCTTTTGGACAATAAGCCTCGCCGTAATTAATGCAGGCATAAACAGCATTGGGATTTTCTGCGGTCATTTTCCAGAACGGATATTTTATTATAACAGGGGTGTTATATCCCACACCAAGCTCAAGAAACAAAATATGCTGTCCGTCATAGCGGCGAAGAAATTCAGAGTATCGCCTGTTTGCATTATGCCAACCCTCATCCTCCACAAATTTATCGTCAGAACGGAGATTCATAGTCAATGGCTTACCGCATTTCGGGCATTTGGGAATTAGTTCAGCAGGGATCATCATATTTTCCTGAAACTCTATCATATCCTTTACAATTTCCTCGTTATCATAGGTATCATTGTGACAAGGCTTACTGCATTGAAAAAGTCCGTAATCGCCCTGCGTATAGAATAAGCGTTTTTTATCAAATCCTGCCTTTTGAAACTGGTGGTCAACATTAGTTGTCAAAACAAAATAATTCTTGTCTTTCATAATGTCAAACAGTGCTTTATATGTTCCGTTGTCTATATCCATATAACGATTGCAGTAAATAAACCTTGACCAGTACGCCCACATTTCTTCCGAAGTCTTGAAATGATAAAATCCTCCCGAATACATATCGTGAAATCCGTATTTATCTTCAAAATCGCTGAAATATTTTCTGAATCTCTCTCCGCTGTATGTGTATCCTGCTGCTGTGGAAAGTCCTGCACCTGCACCGATAACAATAGCGTCTGCTGTTTCTATTTCTTTTTTCAGACGAACAATACTATCCGAGTAATTCTCGGTAGATGTCATAATCTTTCTCTGTGAAAACATTGAATATCACCTCAATATTGTGATTTTTCCGGAATTTTCTTACCGTATTTACTGCAATTTCAGCCGCTTTCTCCTGCGGAAATCCGAATACCCCTGTTGAAATACAGCAAAAAGCAATGCTCCTGATATTATTCTGAATTGCAAGCTCAAGGCAGGAACGGTATGAGCTTTCGAGCAATTCGCAATGTTCCTGTTCCAGTTTGCCTTGAACAATGGGACCAACTGTGTGGATAACATAGTCGCAAGGCAGATTATATGCAGGAGTAATTTTTGCCTTGCCTGTGGGTTCTTCATGTCCCTGCGCCTGCATGATCTGTTCGCATTTATACCGCAAGCGAACGCCTGCAAAGGTGTGAATACAGTTATCAATACAGCTGTGGCATGGCTGCCAACAGCCTGTCATTCCCGAATTAGCGGCATTGACGATTGCACCGCATTTCAGCGTTGTAATATCGCCTTTCCAAAGGTAAACACCGCTTTGTGCAGGCTTTAAATCCGCAACATCGGTAATGCCTTTTTCAGCGATCAGATCAGAGAGAAATTCGTCCTCCGCTTTGAGAAAATCATCATCTGCCTTAATTGCAGGGCGGATATTCACAAGACTTCGATACAGTCTGAACTGCTCCGATTCATTATCGGGAATACTGATTTTTCCGAGGTCGCTGCGTTCTGACAGCAGATATTTTATCAGGAATAATAATTTTTCGCTTTGGGACATATTTTTGCTCCTATTCAATGATCTTTACCCTATCCTGCTTTTGTGGCTTTGCGTGCGGCTGCTCACCGTCAATATATCCGAGAATTACAAAACATACAGCGGAATAGTTTTCGGGAACTTCCCATTGCCGAAGTAACGCCTGTCCTTCCTCGCTTGCAAATGTTTCTTCACCGCGAGATATGATACAAGAGGAAATTTCCAACTCCGTTGCTTGCAAGACCATATTTTCCGCACAACAGAAAGCGTCTGCAATACGGAATGCGAAATTATTCTGACAGAATATCATTGCAACAGAGGGCGCACCGTAAAATCCGTTCTTTATTGTCGTATCGTCAATTACGCTTGGCTGTTCTTTTGAAACGTACCCTCCCAACAGCTTGGAACGGTCAAATTTCTCCATATTCATAATGCCGATTTTAGTGGTTAATTCTTTATTCCGTATGCCGATTATCATGCTGCGCTGACCGCCTCCTGCGTTCGGCGCACACGCTCCTGCTTCAAGAATTTTTTCAAGAGCTTCTCTGCTTATCTGCTCATTGGTATATTTCCGAATGGAGCGGCGATTTTTTATTAAATCCATAAGTTCCATTATAAAACCTCTTTCCAGCATTGGGGATCGGGAGCATACATATTCCCTGTATATCCGAATGTTACGGCAGGACAACCTCTGCAATAGCCTCGGAGTTCGCATTTTCCGCATTTTTCAAATTTGTCGAATTGGCGGTATTCTTCCAGATCAGCACCTACAAAAAGATCGTACATATCGGTTTCAAACACATTTCCGATTTTACTTTCCATTCTGCGGCAGGCGTAAACATCTCCTGTGGGAAGAATCGTCATATGTCCTATACCGCAATGGCAGCCGTCATAGATCATATCAGAGTCGTGATCTTCGGGAATTTTAAACAATCCCTGCTCATAAAGGTACAATGTCCATAAATGGTCTTTCATTTGAAACGTGGTGTTACAGCCATTTGCCTTATGCTGCTGAAATTTATTATAGCACATATCAAGGAATTGGCGGTACTCCTGCGGTTCAATATGGTATTCCTCCGACTTCTGACCGCTTGTGGGACAGTAACGCCCGAATGCGAAAACGTCAACATTCTTCTCTGCCACAAGGTCAATTATCTGCGGAAAATCCTTTATATTTGCAGAGGAAACAGTAGACATTACAGCACAAAACATACCCGATCTTTTGATACAGTCTATCTTTTCAAGGGTTGTTTCAAATGAGCCGCTTTTCCGAAAGCTGTCGTGAATTTCTTTCATTCCGTCAATGGAAAGCTGGTACTTTCGGCAGCCGTATTCGTGAAGTCTTTGACATATTTCGTCATTTAAATGAAAGGGATTGCCGAGGATACACCAAGCGAGATTATTCTCTTTCAGAACTGTCGCAAGTTTCCAGAAATCTTTATGCAAGATTGGATCGCCGCCTGTGATATAAAAATATGGCGTTCTATCCAAATTATCGCACATTTTTGTGCAGTTGTAAATAACCCTTATCATCTGTATGTATGGCATTTCGGTCAATGATTTGCAGTTATCCTCCGCAAAGATATAACAATGCTTGCACCGTTGGTCACAAGTGTCGGTAATATGCCATTGAAACGCAAAATATGGTTTCATAAGAATTGCTCCTATCTATGTAAAACATAATGTAGTATTATCGTTATAGGCATACCGAACAAAGCCGATATGCCCATTTTTGGGAGTTGCAAGGAAAATTACTTTTTGTCGGGGTCAGCAGCACCACAAGCAGAGGGAGCAGGATCGGCAGAGCCACAAGCGGAAGGTGCAGGATCTTCAGTACCGCAAGCACTTCCTGCCTCTGAAAAAACAGCTACCTTGTTAAGCATTTCACTCATTTCGGTGTCCTCCTTGTTTAAAATTCAGGTTTTCCTGTTGATGTAATTTTAGCATGGTTATCCAAATAATAAAAGTACGCACCTTTTTGTAACCATAGTTACAAAAAAGTAAGTATTGCGTCAAATCAGCAGTTGGGAACATTTCAATAAATGTAAACATTTTATTAATTGCTCATATTGATTGAAAAACAAGGTGCAATATGCTATAATCTATATAACAATCAAATTTGAATGTAACATTCAAAATAAAACTTATGGAGGTACATATGGTTAAAAAAGAGGAATTGCCTGCTTGTCCTGTTGCTACAACAGTACAGATCATAGGCAACAAGTGGAAATTGCTTATTCTTCGGAATCTGCTTGACCGCCCTTGGAGGTTCAATGAATTGCAGAAATCTTTAGATGGGATAAGCCAAAAGGTTCTGACCGAAAGCCTGCGCTCTATGGAAGCTGACGGTATCGTTATCCGAACAGTTTTCCCCGAAGTTCCGCCAAGAGTGGAGTATTCATTAAGTGAACTGGGGGAAACAATAAGACCTATACTTGACGCTATGAAAGAATGGGGAGAAAATTATAAGGCAAAGATAGGCAGTTGATTATACCAATTAAGGCTCACATCTATGACAAGGCGAATATCCACTTGAAACAAGGACATTTCTATCTCCTGTGTATTCTCGTTTGTTTTTCTCGCTCATCTGCTCCACGCTCGGACAGTCGGGATAGTGAAATTTCTTTGTATTCATGTTGATGATATAAGCTGTTCCTATGGTTGTAACTGTTTCCGTTGTAGTTATTATGGGTGGAGAAGTAGTTGTTGTATCACTAACATTGTTATCGTTGTGGTTTGAGGAAGATTTTACACAACTTGTCACGCATAAAGAAATTCCCAAACATAGTAAAACCACACAAAGTCTTTTTACATAATTAGTCAAAATAGTCACGCCCTTACTCATCATATTAGTTGTTGCATATAATTATAACTAATATAATCAGTATAAATCAATCAAAATTCATAAAACATTCTGTAATGTACTTTTTAAATTTGTAATAAAATAGTTATAGTAACTATTGTGGAGGTACACTATGGAGTACGCAGATTATATAAGAAACAGGATTACACAATTAAGGATTGCAAAAGATGTATCAGAATATCAAATGAGTTTAGATCTTGGGCATAGTAAAAGTTACATTCAAGGTATTTCATCAGGCAGAGCGTTACCGTCAATGAATGAATTTATATCCATTTGTGAATATTTTGAGATTACTCCGCAAGAATTTTTCAATGATGGAACGGAAAATCCTATACTGATACAAAAGCTGATTGGTGCTGCCAATAATTTATCAGATAGTGACATTGAATTGCTTTTAGAGATCATACACCGTTTTAAGTAATATTTAGGAGAACGACAAAAACAGCGGTATCATTTTTCACGATACCGCTGTTTGGATTTTCGCATTTATAATACATTATTTTTAATATACTCAAGATTTTCCTTCATTGTCTCTGAAATCATTCGTCTTTCATAATTGTAGTAGAAATAAGGATCGTTTTCCTCTGTTTCGGGAACATCACCGATATAA
>JAFLUH010000102.1 GCA_022508895.1 Oscillospiraceae bacterium | reverse complement strand
GCAGTATATTTTTTGTAATTTTCAATTATCTCCCACCGCAGCTCGGGGCGAATGTAATGAAACACTCCGCTTGAAAACAGTATGTCATATTCTCTTTCAAGCCTGAAATCCAGAATATTCGCCTTGAAGACATCCACATACACTCCCGCCTTTTCCGCAAGGCGCTTGGTCTTTTCGACACCCGTATCTGTAACATCGAAGGCACTGACCTGATACCCACAGCGTGCAAGGAAAACAGCGTCCTTTCCCTCCCCGCAGCCCATATCCATCACCTTCAGAGGCTTTACAGTCGGCATAAGCTCCAGTATTTTCAAACACAAGCCCGACGGCTTAAGTCCCCAATAGTAATCCTCCGATTTGTACCTCTCCTCATAATCGGTCACCACAGCCCCGTCAAAGTTGTGGGAATACCCAAGAAGCTGGTCTATTCCAGTGCCGAGAATAGAAGCAATCGCAGGCAGCAGATAAATGTCCGGCGCAGTTTGTCCGCTCTCCCACTTGCTCACCGCCTGATACGAGATATTCAGCCGCTTTGCCAGCTCCTGCTGTGTAAGATGCCGCTCCTTTCTATATCTTGCAATATTGGAGCCGAGAATTTTTTTCATACTGTATTCCTCCTTTTGCAGTTAATGAAGCTTCATCTGCTTTAATTATACTGATTTATCCTTGTTTTTTCAATAACCGCCTGTTTGAATGACGGCGATATTTCAACTGCAAAGCGAGCTTATAAACTAATCCCTCATTGAAAGTGTACACAAAAATTCTTCGTGAAAACCATATATTCAAGTTTTCGCTCGAATTTTTGTACACTTTCTAATGGGGATTAGTATTACCCAAACAAAAACGGAAAGCCTTATCAGCTTCCCGTTTCGCATTAAGAATTTACTTGATAATTCTCACGCCCATCACCGCGTCAATAGCCTTGAACTTATCGGTAAGCCCATCGGTATTGCCCTTAACGTCCAGCACCGTATAAGCCATATCCTTCTTGGATTTGCTCTCCATATTCTCGATATTCACCTTAGCCTCTGCAGTCACGGCGGATATCTTGGTGATAAGTCCCTCCACATTCCTGTGGATAATGCAGACCTTTGCGTCGCCCGTCATATTCATCGAAACGTTAGGCAGGTTCACGCTGTTTTTGATATTGCCGTTTTCGATATAATCGATGACCTGCTGGCAAGCCATAACAGCGCAGTTGTCCTCGCTCTCGGGAGTGGAAGCTCCCAGATGGGGAAGTGCGATAACGCCTTCAACTCCGATAAGAGCGTCAGTGGGGAAGTCGGTGACATAAGCCGCCATGCCGCCGTTTTTCAATGCCTCGATAACCGCCTTATCGTCAACCAGATCACCTCTTGCGAAGTTGAGCAAACGCACGTTCTTCTTCATCATCGCAATTGTCTCGGCATTTATCATGTTCTTTGTATCGGGAGTAGCAGGAGCATGAAGCGTGATATAGTCGCAGTTCTCAAAAATTTCCTTGCAGGACTTTATATCGGTGGTGGTCTTAACATATTTAACGCTGGTGGACAGATTAAGCGCACCGCCAACCGACAGGAACGGGTCAGCGCCATACACTTCCATACCCAGATCCACTGCCGCATTAGCAACCAGCGCACCGATAGCGCCCAGACCGATAACGCCCAGCTTCTTGCCCTTTATCTCAGGTCCCGCAAACTGGCTCTTGCCTTTTTCAACCAGCTTGCCAACCTCGTCGCCCTGACCCTTCAGCGTCTTAGCCCAGTCGATAGCGGCAGGTATTTTTCTGCTGGAAATAAGCAGTCCCGCAACAATAAGCTCCTTGACTGCATTAGCATTAGCGCCGGGAGTGTTGAATACAACGATACCCTTTTCGCTGCACTTTTCAATAGGGATATTATTGGTGCCCGCCCCCGCTCTTGCAATAGCCAGCAGGCTGTCGCTCAGCTCCATATCATGCATACTTGCGGAGCGCACCAGCACAGCAGCAGGATTAGTCACGTCCTCACCTATATTGTACTTTGACTTATCCATAAGATCGGTGCCGCAGTGTGCGATCTTGTTAAGCGTCTGAATATTATACATAGCGTTTTACCTCACAAATCAGTTATTCTTCTCAAATTCTGCCATAAACTTGACCAGAGCCTCGCAGCCCTCGATAGGCATAGCGTTGTAAATGGAAGCACGCATACCGCCTACGGAACGGTGTCCCTTGATATTGACAAAGCCCTGCTTCTTAGCCTCAGCCACGAACTTAGCGTCCAGCTCCTCATTGCCGGTAATGAACGGAATGTTCATCAAAGAACGATCCTCACCCTGAACCGTAGCCTTAAACATCTTGCTGCTGTCAAGGAAATCGTAGATGATCTTCGCCTTCTTCTCATTGACCTCCTTCATAGCCTGAAGACCGCCCTTGCCCTTTATCCATTCCAGCACAAGTCCGAGAATATAGATAGCGTAAGTAGGAGGAGTATTGAACATAGAGCCGTTGTCAACATGAGTCTTATACTGAAGCATGGTAGGGACCTTGCTGTCCTCGGGGAACTCACGCACCAGATCCTCACGGATAATTACAACGGTAAGACCCGCAGGACCCATATTCTTCTGCGCGCCCGCATAGATAAGTCCGAACTTGCTGACATCAACAGGCTCAGACAGAATGCAGGAGGACATATCCGCAACCAGCGGAACGTCGCCCGTTTCGGGAAGAACAGGGAACTTGGTGCCGTAAATTGTATTGTTAAGGCAGATATGGAAGTAATCCGCGTCCTTATCGAACTTGCTGCTGTCCAGCTTGGGAATGTAGGAGAAGGTCTTATCCTTGGAAGAAGCGACTTCGTTTGCGGTACCGAATCTCTTGGCCTCTTTATAAGCCTTGGTAGCCCACTGACCGGTGACTACGAAATCAGCCTTGCCTTTCACCATAAGGTTCAGCGGAACCATTGCAAACTGCATGGAAGCGCCTCCCTGAAGGAAAAGCACTTTATAATTATCGGGAATATTCATGACCTCACGCAGTGAAGCTTCACAGGAATCGATTATTGCCTGATATTCCTTTGAACGGTGTGACATTTCCATTACGGACTGACCGGACTGACCGTACTCGAGCATTTCCGCCGCCGCTTTTTTAAGTACCTCTTCCGGCAGCATAGCCGGACCTGCGCTGAAATTGTAAACTCTCATGTGCTGTTCCTCCAAAATTCTTTTGTTTCTAAGTATTGCAAACAACAATACTATTTAATTATAGTTTAATGTGCAAAAATTGTCAAGAAGTATTTTTGTTTTTTGCAAAATATAAAATGGAAAAAATTCCAAATCGGAACTTGTAATTAAAAAAATATTATGGTATAATATATTGTGTTATTTCTTCATCAGCATATCAATATTTGTACATTTGGAGTATAAGCAATGGCAAAAAACAACTACGGCGACAACAGCTTAGTCGCCCTTAAAGGACCCGATCAGGTCCGCAAAAGACCCGCAGTAATATTCGGCTCCGACGGCATAGAGGGCTGTCAGCATTCGGTATTCGAGATACTGTCCAATTCCATAGATGAAGCCCGTGAAGGCTTCGGCAAGCAGATAATCATCACCAGATTTCTGGATAATTCCATAGAAGTTGAGGACAACGGACGAGGGATACCCATCGACTACAACAGCAACGAAGAAAAGTACAACTGGGAGCTTGCCTTCTGCACCCTGTACGCAGGCGGCAAGTACAACAACAACGACGGCGACAACTACACCTTTGCTCTCGGCCTCAACGGTCTCGGTCTCTGCGCCACCCAGTTTTCCTCCGAATACATGGACGTAGTCAGCGACAACGGCACATGGCAGTACGTCCTCCGATTTGAAAAAGGCTTCAACGTTACTCTGAACGAAAACGACAAAGGCTTTACCAAAAAGAGAACTGCTGGTTCATCGGGAACAAAAATCAAGTGGAAACCCGACTTGGACGTATTCACTCAGATAGACATTTCCGACGAATACTTTTTCGACGTCCTCCGCCGACAGGCAATAGTAAACGACGGCTTACGCTTCATATTCCGCAAAGAGCTTCCCGACGGAGAATTTGACGAGCAGATTTTCTGCTACGAAAACGGAATAGACGACTATCTGAATGAAATAGCAGGTGAAGACGCTCTCACCGTCCCCCAGCACTGGCAAGCCCAGAGAGAGGGCAGAGACCGTGAGGACAAGCCGGAGTACAAGGTCAGGTTAAAGGTAGCCTTTGTCTTTTCCAACAAGGTAAAGCTTATCGAGCACTACCACAATTCCAGCTGGCTTGAGCATGGCGGCAGCCCCGACAAAGCCCTGCGCCAGGCCTTCGTATACCAGATAGACTCCTACCTGAAAAACAACAACAAATACCAGAAAAACGAGAGCAAGGTCACCTTCAGCGACGTAGAGGACAGTCTTATCTTCGTATCCTCCAACTTCTCTACTCAAACAAGCTACGAAAACCAGACCAAAAAAGCCATAAACAACAAATTTATACAGGAAGCCATGTCCGACTGGCTGAAACACAACTTAGAGGTCTATTTCATAGAAAATCCTGACGAAGCCATAAGGATATGCGAGCAGGTGCTTGTCAACAAGCGTTCAAGGGAAAATGCCGACAAAATGCGGCAGAACCTCAAGAAAAAGCTTGAAGGCAACATAGACCTCAGCAACCGTGTGGAAAAATTCGTGGACTGCCGCAGCAGGGACATTTCCAAGCGTGAGCTTTACATCGTGGAGGGCGACTCCGCAATGGGAGCGGTAAAGCTTGCCCGTGACTCGGAGTATCAGGCGATAATGCCCGTAAGAGGCAAAATACTCAACTGTCTCAAGGCAGGCTACGACAAGATATTCAAAAGCGAGATAATCACCAATCTGCTTAAAGTCTTAGGCTGCGGCGTAGAAGTAGAGAGCAAAGCCAACAAGGACCTTTCCAATTTCAGCCTTGACAACCTCCGCTGGAACAAGATAGTTATCTGCACCGATGCCGATTACGACGGATATCAGATACGCACCCTTATCCTCACCATGCTGTACCGCCTCACCCCCACGCTGATACAGCAGGGCTACGTCTATATCGCCGAATCCCCCCTCTATGAGATAGAATGTAAGGAACAGACCTACTTTGCCTACACCGAGTCGGAAAAGAACCGCATAGTAAGCGGCTTCGACGGCAAAAAATACACCATACAGCGCTCAAAAGGTCTTGGCGAGAACGAGCCTGAAATGATGTCCCTCACCACCATGAACCCCGACACAAGACGCCTTATAAAGGTAATGCCCTCCGACGTAGAAGCAACACAGGAAATGTTTGATATGCTTCTGGGCGACAACCTGACCGCAAGAAAAGATTTTATTGCCAAATACGGCAGCCACTACCTTGAGCTTATAGACGTAAGCTGATGTTCATTATCACGGCAAATTGTGAACGCATAAAAATTCAAATCAGGAGAAGCTTCCTAACCGAAGCAGTGTCAGAACCTTGAAAAAGAACAAAAAAGAACCCTCAAAAGACAGGAAAAAGCTCCCCGACGCATATATCGAGGGAGCCGGAATAGTTGCGGAAAAGCCCATAACGGACACTCTCGAGGAAAACTATATGCCCTATGCCATGAGCGTAATAGTTTCCCGTGCCCTGCCGGAAATAGACGGCTTCAAGCC
>JAFLUH010000101.1 GCA_022508895.1 Oscillospiraceae bacterium | reverse complement strand
AGAACTCCCGTATAGCAGGAAGAAAACTTGCCGCCAACAGTCTAAGCTGTTCGTCCGGAATGTGTATTTTGTTATCATTATCTTTCATATAAACTCCTCCTCTCAAATTAATCTCCACGAATTTTTTCAATGATAAACGGTATGAATATTCTCAAAAATATAAATTCCACAAGAATAATCAATAATGTCAAAACAAGATTGATAGAAATAACCGTCTTTATCAGATCGCCCAGGAAAGATATTGCGCCCAAGTCTGCAAGTGCAACAGCAAGGAATGTCCTATCGAATAACCACAACAGTACCTCATCGTTATTTTTAATAAAATGTGATATATAACGGTATGCCAAAAATCCGATAACCAGAATTGCCGCAATAATTATCAGAATAAGCAGGACAGTTATTACCCACCAAACGATTTTTTCAGCGGTGGGATTTTCAATAAATCCCGAAAGTCCTGCTGCCTTTAATACCAACCACTGTATACCGCCGAACACCGTAACGAAAAATTTTCCTATCGCTTTTCCTGCGGTAATAAAATCATTTCGGACAGCATCATTCCGTATGATCGCAATAATGGTGATGAATATGGAATAGAGAAACGGTGCAAAGAAAAATAGCGTATCTACAATACCAACCAAATGATAAAGCTTTTCGGCAAAACGCTTCAAAAATGTTTTTCTCCCGATGATCTTCTCTACCCTCTGGTCAATTTCGTGGTTGTACCCATTGACAAGACGATAAAAATATTCCCGACTTTCCTTAGCTGCCTTTTTATCATCCTCCATTTCCTCAATGGCTTTTTTGTACTCGTCACGGTCACACTTGAAGCATTTGTCCCTGTATTCGATTTTCGGAGGTCTGTTGTACAGTCTGTCGATCTCACGCTTCAACTCCTTCTTTTCATTTTCAGCGTGAGTAACGGCTTCTTCGGATTTTTTCCTGTCGCTTTCGCTCTCGTTCAGCTGCAATCTCAGCTTCCCGATTTCGTCTGTCAAGCTCTTGTTGTCTTTGATCCGGCTGTGAAGCTCCTCTGCTTCTTCGTTCAATTGCTTGATTAATAAATTCTGATTGTATATCTTCATTTGCAAATCCAGGAACATCTCTCGTGTATTCACGGAGTTCACTCCCTCCGCTGCGGTCGCTCCTGTCTGCATATTTACCAAGCTCATTTAAGATCGCTCCTTTCGTGTATTTTGCTCCCAGCTTCTCCCCTCGGATAGCTTTGGATTTTTGCGGATGCTTGTATGCGATGGTCTTTTCGGTGTTCCTTGTCAATGTCACTCCGTACTGATTTAAAAACTTTTCAAAATCAGACAGACTTGAAACTGACGATAACGCAAGGTCAATAACCTCGGCAAGCTCCTGTTTCCAGCTTGTCCCTCCACGCAAAATTATCTGCTTCTCTGCCTGACTTTGACGGACAGGCTCTTTCGTCGGCTTGCGAAAATCCACAACGGTCAGATTTTCACGCAAGGCAATTTCATTGGAATAGTCCTTTATCGCCGTGTACTGCCTCGGAGAGATCTGAAGCATTTTTTCGTCATCGAAATTTACGGCATTAATAACAATGTGCGAATGAACATGGTCACGGTCATCGTGGGTAGCAATTACTATCTCGCTGTGGGGGAAGAACTTCCTGCACAATTCCTCTGTAAGACTGTGCGCCCTTTCGGGGGAGATATTGTCCTCCGGTGCAAAGGAATGAATGAAATGATAGTATTTCCTGCTGTTTGGGGACTGCGCCTTGTTCCATATCTTTGCGGTAGTGCGGAACTGCTCGCAATAGTCCTTGCTGTCATCAAGCATAATGGAGGAAACCACCGCCGCCTTATCGGGCTTTGTTATGTACGAAAGTGTGTTGCGGGGAGAGGTCTTGAAACCTCCCTTGCCGCCGCACTTTTTGTTTTCCGCTGCCTTGAAGATCGGCATATCACTTTCTCCCATTAAGGTCGCAAACAAGCTGACTGACACTTTCATATGCTCTGTCGCATTTTTCGATTGTGCTGATAAAATTAAATGAATATGTGCCTGTCTGATTGATTTTCTTTACAGCCTGATTAAGATTGCTGCCCTGCCTTTTCAGTTCCGCTGTGATCTCAGGCAGACCGTCCGGAACGATAATGGGCTTCTTCCGGACAAGAGCCATGATGAAGTCGGAACGGCTTTTAGCTTTCGCCTTGTTCATCTTCTCGGAGAACTCGGTCAGCTCCTGCTGGGTCAGACGGACAATCATCTGTTTATTGCGTTTTCGTTTTTCTTTCATAGATACTCCTTTCTGCTGTGCCTGTGTTATACTTCCCACCCATTCATGCGGTGGGAAAACAGATGTGCGTTCCGCACATCTGTGGGGGCATTCGGGGGACTTCCCCCGAACGAGGTGCGGCTCTGTCCGCAGTCTGATGGCTTCCTTTGGATAGCCATCAGACGTACCTCGCTTTCCGCTCCTGCGGAGCGGTGCAGGATAGCCGAAATGGCTATCCTCTGCCGTCAGGCAGCGGTGCTTTTCGCCTGCGAAAAGCTGTAATTGTGCAGGCGTTTAGCCGGAACAATTACTATGCTTGTCCGCTGACAAGCTATGTGGCTGCTGCCAAAAGTGTTGGGAGGTTGTACCGCTTTTTGCAGCAGCAGTATGATTTTGCAGTATGTCCGATACCGGATTTTTGTGTAAGGCTTCCGCCGAAAAAATTCGGTATCGCATTATGACAAAAATCATACTTGTACGCCGTCAAGCAATACCAAAACCGCCTTAATTTCCCACAAAGTCGAAATCAATGTCCTCGGCAGAGGTATCGGAAGTCTCCTGTTTTGGTACGGGACTTTCCGAAACAGTACCGTTTGCCGTAGAATTTGATATATCCGACAGTTTTGAGGTTATATACGCCGCCATAAAGCTGGGCATGGACTTTTCGACAGCTTTTCCCACAGCTTGTACGATACGGCTCACAAAGCTGTCCTCACGCTCCCGTGTTTCAAAGTAGGGATCGTCCTCCGATCTTTCAAGCCGTTTGAAGTAGTCTGTCACGGCAATTGCCACAACATGATTAATGGACTTGTGGGTTTTCCTGTCCATACCCCGAAGATAATTGTATGCTTCACGGTAGGGAGACTTCTCGGTGTTAAACCTTAAATTTGTACTCCAAATCAATTATCTCTCCCTCCTTAACGATTGCAGACAGATTTTTTCATAGCCCTTTGCCGCCGCACAAATATCCTCCACAAGTACCACATTGGAGAAATCCATTTCGGCAAAGTGTTTCATAATACTCACACCTCCGCCTGTTATGTAAAGCCGCATAAGCTCTGAATTGTACTCGTACTTTTCAAGAACGTCCAGAACTTTTTCGGCGTAAATCCTGATCTGCTCGGAAATGCAGTCAAGATATTTTTTACCGATATTGGCTTTCCCAAAGCGGATAACATTCTCGATAATGGTTTCATCTATCCTTGTTCCGAAAGTATCAAGGACTGCGTTCTGTGCAGCTATCATGCACTGATTGACACCCAGCTTTTCGGTATAGCACTTGATTTCAACCGGCTTTCTGTTATTTATATACATGACGTTTACTGTTCCGTTTCCGATGTCAGCTACCATATTAACGCCTGTCATTTCGCCCAGCCTGTCGATCACCGCTGAATATCCCTGCGGATAAATACTGCACCCTACGATGTGGATACTGTACCTCTGCTTGTTGTAATAAAAAGTCACATCGGGATTTTTCATAAGGTATCTCCTGAAATCCTCACGCTGAGTTTTCACCCAGGTAAGTGGAAGCCCTGCGGCAATAAACACATCTGCTTCGGAAATGTGTTCTCTTGAAAGCTCCTTTGCTATCCCCATAAGAGTGGCAGCGTAAAAGTCCTCGTCCTCGGTCTTGTCGGAAATGAAAGCCTTGTGTCCCTCACCGAAACGGTAATACTTGCCGCCATAGTAAAGGGTATTTCCCTCAAATGTGGGTTGGGACTCAAAAACCGATACCCCTGTTGGCGTTACTGTATTGGCGGTCTTGATGTTTCCATAACCGTGGTCAATGCCGATTATCTTATAATTCTTCAAAACTTGCATTTTTTACCTCCATATGATATAATTTATCTGGAAGAAGATACTAATTCCGCGGTAATCGGTATCTCCTGCCGATGGTTTAAGTATAACTCATTACGGCGAAATCTCAAAAGACTGAATGAAGAGTAAAAAAAGACTAAAAAATTGAAAGGTTGTGCAAACTGTGTATATATGCGACTTTGCGGCGATTTTTGCCATACTATTAAGGTATGTATCCGGCGTGAAAAAGGACGATCTGTACTCGCAAATCTTTTATTCCTACTATGAGTTCAATGGTAAAAAGGATTTTTTAGAAAACGGTTATCAGGCAAATAAGATAGTTAAACGACAGCAGCGGTTGAGCGATGATGGAAAGCGCTTTTATTCCGAAGCGGAAAACTATACCGTTCTATATGATGATTTGCAGGAGCGTGTCCTGCTCTATGTGTCGGACAAGTTCGGAATGTGCAGCGACATCAGGGATTTGATTATTGCTGACAGTATGAATGAAGCTGACAGGGACACCCTTTTGAAATTTTATCCGAACAATGAAAATGAGATATTAGACTTTCTCACTAAGGTAATAATCTTTTCTCTTAACCGTCCAACAAAGGCAGGAATGGAGTCACCGTTAATGTCGGAGCGCATCAATCTCTCCGCTGTGACAGGCTGTAAATATTTCTGCGGAAGAAAAAATGAGCTTCAAACATTATCCGAAATGCTTGAAGCTCACGATAAAATATTCATTTGCGGTGTTGGGGGTATAGGGAAAAGCGAATTTGTCAGGAAGTTCATCAAGGACAACAAGTCCGATTTTACAAACGTGCTGTACCTTACATACTCCGAAAGTCTGAAAAATACCATTGCGGGTATAAGCTTTAAGGGTGACGATCCCAAAGAAAAAATTGACGTCCTGTATGCAAACCATATTAATTATCTGCGTGTGATGAAAAGCGACACGCTGATCGTGATTGACAACTTTGATATTTTCCCATATGACGATGATAATTATGATGACATTGCAGACCTGAACTGCAAAATCATATTCACCACACGGAGCAATCTCAATGATGACTTTGACTTTATACTGCTCAATGACATTGACAAGGCTTCTCTCTTTGAGATCGCTGAAAAGCTGGATGTTACCGATATTGACAAGGACACTCTGAACAATATCTTTGAAGCCCTGCACAAACATACTCTTGCCTGTGAGCTTATCCTGCGGCTGTTAAAGAGAAGCTCCCTCTCGCCTGATGAACTGCTTGAAAAAATCCGGAGCGAACACGTTGACCTCGGTGTTACCGACAAGATACGCAAGGACAAGTCTGCTACATATTATGAGCATATACATCAGCTTTTCAGACTTTTCGCTCTGACGGATGAACAAAAGGATATTATGCGTCTGCTTGCTCTTATTCCCATTATGGGAATTGATGACGGATATTTTAATAAGCTAACTAAAATGCCAAATATGAATGTAATCAACGGACTTGATGAAATCGGTTTGGTGACTTATTCCGAACATCTGATAACCGTTCATCCGCTGATCGGGGAGGCTGCCGCCGCTGATTTAGTTCCCGATATGGTAAGTTCACGACAATTCATAGAGAACCTTAATATGGAGTTCCAATTTCATATTGAGGATAAGATGAA
>JAFLUH010000100.1 GCA_022508895.1 Oscillospiraceae bacterium | reverse complement strand
GGTTTTTGCAAAGGGGACGAAGTAGCAGCGGTCAGGGAGGGTGTTTATGTGCAGTGCTTCGGGGTTTTCGTGGTATATTAACTGGCTTTTGGGGGAATCGGGGGCTGCGATTTTTGAGATGTCCATATCAGTCACTCCTTAAATAATGTGGAATTCAATGCATAAACCGCAGGCGGTCAACCTGCGGCTTTGGTGTTATCCAAGCACAACGCTGGTCTGGGAATCGAGGGTGAGCAGAGTGCCGTCAAGAGAGGCTGTTCCCTCGCCGATGCAGGCGTTTATTTGAGTAAAGGCTATGTCGGTGACCTGGGATAGGTCTACGGTGATCGTGCTTCTGGTGGTGTTGTGAAGCACGGCTACCGTGGTGCCCTCGTAGGTGGAGGTGAAGCCGCCCAGCTTGGTATCGGTGAATTGGAGGGCAACGTAGGTGCCCCGACAGATGGCAGGGTTCGCCTTGCGTATCATTATCAGCTCTTTGTAGTAGTTATACAGGCTGTTGGGGTCGGACAGCTGCTGCTCCACGGTGGCGTAGACCCTTTCCACGGCGTAATCGGCGCCCTCGGGGTCAAGCACAGTGTCGCCGTCGCCCCACTCCATTCTCAGACGGCGGTTTGCGTCGGTGTTTGCGCCGCCCCTTGAGCCTCTGAGCCCTATCTCCTCGCCGTAGTAGATGAAGGGGGAGCCTGAGGACAGCAGGTACAGGTTCGCCGCCATCTTCATCTGACCGCTGGCGACCGTAAGATAGCCCGCCGCACGGTCGGTGTCGTGGTTGGCGATGAAGGGTATTATCATTGCGTCGGGGTTCATGGCGTTTACCTTTTCCACATAGTCCTGAACGTAGGCGGTGTATCTGTTCACGTTGCCTGTCTGGGCGGTCTGGGCGATAAGACCGTCCACCTGTGAGGCAGTGAAGTTGAAGCAGTTTACTGCGGGGAAATATCTGTCGGTGATGCCGTCGTCGTCCCATACCTCGGCTACCGTGTAGATGTCGGGCTTTACGGCTTTCAGCTCGCCTATGTACCATTTCCAGAACTGCGCCGTTTTTTCGTGGTCGGTGTAGTAGATGTACTTGGCGGCGTCAAAGCGGAAGCCGTCCACCCCTAAATCAAGGTAGTATTTCGCCACGTCCAGCGCCGCCTGACGCACCGCCTCGTTGTCGAAGTTCAGCTCGGGCATTCCTCCGGAGAAGTTGCACTCGTACTTTATGTCGGTGCCTGACAGTGCGGTAAAGCTCCTGCCTGCGGGAGCGGTCTCGTCTGCGCCGATGTAGGTGTAGAAGTCGTAGTAGGGGTCCTCGGCGTCGCCGTTCCTGTGAGCGACGGTGAAGGAGGTGAACCAAGGGTTAAGGGTGCCCGTGTGGTTGAGGGGCAGGTCAAGGATAAGCTTTACATTGCGCTGATGGCAAAGCTCTATAAGCTCCTTTAAGTCCTCCTCGGTGCCGAAGGAGGGATCGATGGTGTAGTAGTCGTTTATGTCGTATTTATGGTAGCTCATGGATTTGAAAATGGGGGTTAGCCATATCCCCTCCACGCCAAGGCTTTTGCCCGAGCTGTCGTCGCCGTCGTTGAGGTAGTCCATGCGGTCGATTATGCCCCGCAGGTCGCCTATGCCGTCGCCGTTGCTGTCCGAAAAGGAGCCGGTGAATATCTCGTAGAACACACGGTAGTTGTCCTCGGTGGGAACGGCTGACAGCAGGTTTTCGTCGGTTACGGCAAACTCGCCGCCTTCTTCGGAGGGCAGCGGCTCTCCCGTGCTGCTTTCGGTGCCGTCGGGGTCTTTGTCCCCTGCGGCAAAGCAGCCTGCGACTGTAAGTATTATCGAAAGTACCAGCAGAATTTCAAGCACATATTTCATGAGCAGCCCTCCCTGTTCTATATACATTTATAGTACTCAAAAGCCGCAAAAAAGTCAAGAGGAATTTATGCTTGTAAAATTTTAATTTTTATGTTATGATGTATCAGGAAAGGTGGGAGGCAGATGGAGGAGCATATCACGGAGCTGTACGGAGAGGCGGAGCTGCAGGGGCTCAGGCGCAGTGTGAAGGGCTGGATCGCCGCTCTTTGCTCTGTTTCGGCAATTGCGCTCATCGCCTGCATCGTGATGGCGGCTCTGACGAATACCGCCAATGCAGACCGCATGGAGCTTGCGGTGATAATTGTAAACATTGCGGTAGGCTGGCTCGTCATTTACTGCGGCACCTTTAAGGCTGCAGTGAAAAAGCATGAGCTGGAGCACGCCCTTATGCTGGGAAAAGAGGAAAGGACAAGGATAGCGGGCACTCCCACCGTTACCGACCAGCGTATCGTGATAAGGCGAAGCATTACGGCAAGGCGTGTGGAGGTGCAGGGAGACGGCGAGGTGCACAGGCTGCTGGTGTGCGAGAGCAGAGCCAAGGCGCTGGAAAAGGCAGGGGCGGTCGCCGTGTACGCCGCTCACGGCTATATCGCCGCTTTTGAGAGGTGACTATGAGGATACTGAAAAATATATTCTCTCACCTGCATATCTTCGTGCTGTGGGCTATGCTGTCCGCTATGCTGTGGGCATGGATATTCACCTTTGTCACCGATACGACCCCTGACAAAAAGGTGACCGTGTACTGCCATGTCCCCGAAATAAAGAGCACCGAGCTGGCGATAAGGCTGGAGGAGGATATGCCCGACGGACTGAAGATGATAAAGGTGCATTCTTTCGATTATGTCATGTTCAATATCGAAGCCATCGACAAGGGAGATATCTATATTATCCCCGCCTCGGAGACAGAGCAGTTCGCCGACGACCTTGCGGGAGACGGGGTGAAGGTGTACGACTGCGCAGAGGGAACGGGGATAGCAAAGGAATTTATCGGCTACGGCGAGGAGGACTACTACCTGTTTCTGGGAGCGGGGTCGGTCCATCTGGAGGACGGAAAGGCGCTGGAGGTAGCCGAGGAATTGCTGAAAATAAAATAGTCTATTGCGGGTGATTTGCCCGTACTATATAAACAGGAGGTAAAATATGAAGAAATATATCGCAGCGGCGACTGCCGTTTTGCTGGCGCTTGGTGTGCTGGGCGGCTGCTCCGACAACAGCGGCGATAACGGCAGCGAAGGAGAAAACGGCGGAGTGAGCACGGGAACGAACCTTGAAGTGAACAGCCTTATACCGACTGAGAAGATAGAGGGCAACTCCCTTTGGGTCACCAAGGTGGAAGGTCTGCCCGAGGACTTTATCATGGGCGTGGACGCTTCCTCGGTCATCGTTGAGGAGGACAGCGGCGTAAAGTACTACAACTTCAAGGGCGAGGAGCAGGACGTGTTCGCCACCCTTGCGGAAAGCGGTGTTACACACATAAGAGTGCGTGTGTGGAATCACCCCTACGACAGCGAGGGTCACGGCTTCGGCGGCGGCAACAACGATATCGAAAAGGCGGTGGAGATAGGCAAGCGTGCCACAAAGTACGGCATGAAGCTTATCGTGGATTTCCACTACTCCGACTTCTGGGCTGACCCCAACAAGCAGATGGTCCCTCTGGAATGGAAGGACATGGACATCGAGACAAAGACCGAGGCGCTGTATCAGTACACCAAGGAGTGTCTTGAAAAGCTGAACAATGCGGGAGTCGCCGTGGGAATGGTGCAGATAGGCAACGAGACCAACGGCACCATGTGCGGCGAAAAGACCTGGTTCAATATCCAGTATCTGATGAACGCAGGCAGCAAGGCTGTCCGTGAGGTCTGCCCCGACGCTCTTGTGGCGCTCCACTTCGCCAACCCCGAGACCGCAGGAAGGTACGAGGACTATGCATGGAGAATGGACTACTACAAGGTGGACTACGACGTGTTCGCAAGCTCTTACTATCCTTTCTGGCACGGCTCGCTGGAAAATCTGTCGGCAGTGCTTTCACAGGTCGCGGAGACCTATGACAAGAAAGTCATGGTAATGGAGACCTCCTACGCCTATACCTTTGAGGACACTGACTTTGCGGGAAATACCATAGGCGAGGGCGGAAACGTCACCAAGAGCTACCCCTACTCCGTTCAGGGTCAGGCGAATGAGGTGCGTGACGTTATAGATACCGTCGCTCACACCAAAAACGGTATCGGCGTGTGCTACTGGGAGGGCACATGGATAAGCGTAGGCGGCAGCTCATGGGAGGAGAACGCCGCCAAGTGGGAGCAGTACGGCTCAGGCTGGGCAAGCAAGTATGCGGCGGACTACGACCCCGACGACGCAGGCAAGTATTACGGCGGCTGCGCAGTGGATAATCAGGCATTGTTTGACGCAGAGGGCAAGCCTCTTGAGTCGCTGCAGGTGTTCAACCTTGTGCGCTACGGCAACGAGGTGCCCGTCGTTCCCGACGGACTGGAGGACGTAAGCCTGATGGTCGACCTGAACGGCACCATCGTGCTGCCCGAAACCGTCAACGCCGTAATGAACGACAACAGCAAGCAGGCTGTCCCCGTGGAGTGGGATATCACCGACGCAATGATGGAAACGATGTATAACGGCGGCGCAGAGACCTACGATATCAAGGGTGACGCAGGCGGTCTTACCGCACACTGCTACGTCAGCATGATAGAGTTCAACTTCCTCGAAAACTACAGCTTCGAGGACGGGGAAACGGGCTGGACCATGACCGCCATGGGCAATATGGACGAATTGTATGTGGAGGACAAGGTGACCGACTCCCTCACAGGCACAAAGCACGCCCATTTCTGGAGCGCAGCGGCAAGCAGCGTTGAGTTCACCATCGAGCAGACCCCCGCAGACCTGCCCGCAGGTACCTACAAGTTTGCCATCTCCATCATGGGCGGCGACGCAGGCGAGCAGGAGGTATACGCCTACGCAAAGATAGACGGCGAGATCGTGGCTACCGCTCCCATGAGCATCAACGGCTACGGCAACTGGGATACGGGACGTATTCCCGAAATAACCGTCGGCGAGGGGCAGACCCTTACCGTGGGCATTTACGTCAAGTGCTCGGGAGAAGGCAACGGCGCTTGGGGCAAGATAGACGATGCTCTGCTTAACTCGGTAGCCTGATAAAGTATTTTGCTAAGGTTGCACAAACATTTTTTGGTTTTTTTGTAAATAATTCACTTTTGAATTTGCGTCATTTCTATGGACATCAGCGACAAATTGTGCTATAATTGGTGCAGTTGGCAGGGAGACTCTGTCTAATTTCTTATGGAAAAAGACAGCCTGCAAACGCATAATTAGGAGGAAATCAATATGATGAAAAAAATTCTTGCTATATTTTTAGCAGCATCAATGGCGCTGTCTTTAGCTGCCTGCAACAATGAGAGCGGCGGCAATAACGGCGGCGACAACAACGGCGGTAATAACGGCGGTGGCAACAACGGCGGCGGCGACAACGGCGGCAACGGCGGCAACGGCGGCGGCGAAGCAAGCCTTGCAGGCACCTACGACGTCACCATCTGGACCGGTGAGGACGCCGTTAATCTGACCTTGAAGCAGATCGACGACTTCAACAGCACCAACACCGACGGCATCACCATCAATGCTACCGTTGAGCCTGTCAGCGAGGCTGAAGCAGGCACTCAGATGGTTACCGACGTTGAAGCAGGCGCAGACATCTACTGCTTCGCACAGGACCAGTTCGCACGTCTTGTACAGGCAGGCGCACTTGCTAAGTTAGGTACAGGCGCTACCGGTATTGTTTCCGATGCAAACGACCCTGGCGTTGTAAGCGCAGCTAAGGTAGGTCAGGATCTGTACGCTTATCCCATGACCTCCGACAACGGCTACTTTATGTATTACGACAAGAGCATTATCC
>JAFLUH010000010.1:26000-41746 GCA_022508895.1 Oscillospiraceae bacterium | reverse complement strand
TGTTTACAAACCGGCGTATTTATGATAGAATACAGGTAATATTACTGCGAAGGTGAACAAGACATGGCAAAGAGAACAAAATATCCGATACACCCTGATTTCAAAAGGTGGGAAAACTTAAATCCCCCGCTGAACAGGGCAATGATACCCGTAATGCAGGGGCTTATGGGTTTGCTGTATAAGCAGGAAAAGTCAACTGCGGAGCTGAATGTGGAGAGAAAGACAATTTCAGTAGATGGCGGTACTATACGTGCGCTGTGGTACTGTCCGAAAAGCGTAAGCGACACTTCGCCCTGCCTGGTGGTTTATCACGGCGGTGGCTTTGTGCTGCCCGCTGCGCCGTATCATTACAGCCTTGCAAAGGAGTACGCCCTGAGAGCCAAGTGCAAGGTATTGTTCGTGGACTACCGCCTTGCGCCCAAGCACCCCTTTCCCATTGCTCCCGAGGACTGCTATGCTGCATATTCGTGGGTGATCTCCTACGCAGAGGAGCTTGGTATCGACCCTGCAAGAGTTGTCGTAACAGGCGATAGCGCAGGAGGACAGCTTGCCACTGTGGTGTGCCTTATGGCAAAGGACAGAGGACAGGTCATGCCATGCGCACAAATGCTGCTTTATCCAGCCGCTGGTAACGTGGAAACGGAATCCGTGAAAAAATACACCGACACCCCCATGTGCAACAGCAAGGATATGGAAAAATACGGAAAGCTCTACCGTCCCGATCCCACAGTCGGCAACAATGTTTACGCCTCGCCCATCGAAGCGGAGAGCTTGGAGGGACTGCCACCTGCATATATCGAAACGGCGGAGTTCGACTGCCTGAGAGATGGCGGTATTCTCTACGGGGAGAAGCTGCGCAGCTTTGGCGTTCCTGTGGAGCTACACAATACCGAGGGGACTATCCACGGATTTGACATTGAGCTGAAAAGCGGGATAGTGCGGGAGTGTGTGGACAGGCGTGTTGCATTTTTAAGGAACGTCTTAAAGTCGTAATGGGTGTGGGAGGTCAGCCATGCCCTTTCCCTCATAGATAACAACATTTTTTGATTGCCTAATTTATTAATTTATAAAGTTACATCATTGGCAAAATTTGATGGACAGTAAACAAAGAATAGGGCAAAATAAAAAAGCAGGAATGACACTGTCATTCCTGCTTTTTGTCTGACCACCACAAAAAAGATTTTTATTTTTCTATACTGCTACGATACGGGTAAAGGAGTTGCTATCTTTGAGCCTATCCCTAACTGCAATATTGCAGATCAATAAATTAAGAAGCTCTTTACATTTTTTATTGAATATCTTTTATGAGAAGCAATAGCTTTTGACGCACCATATCGCAGGTATCGCCCTGTAAAATACACATATACCCTTGAAGATATATTATATTTTCGATGATTTCCTTGCAGGTGAGAGTTGACAGTCTTATTCTGACGGCAAATAATTCAAACAATTCTTCGGCAGGTACTATTGTATCAGTTGTGGATAATTTGATTAAATCTTTCAGAAAACCGCTTATATTCGGAAGATCTAAATATCTTCTTATTTCCAGCAAGCCATTATTCATAGCACACTCTGATATTTCGCTCATTATTTTTATAGGTTCATCAAAGTCTGAAGCGGCTAATTTATTGTCCTCAAGCCGCTGGGATATTTCTTTGCTTTCCAATATGCCCAATATTGTTTTATCTCTTCGGTTTTCTCTTTCGCTGATCAAAAGCATCATATTTTCTTCAGCTTTTCTTTTATAATCATTATCCGATATTATCTCACCGGATAAAAGTTCATTGATATTTATTTCAAGCGTATTACACAGCAATACCAAAGTTGTAATTTCCGGAAATCCTTTATCGGTTTCCCATTTCGATATTGCCTTGTCACTCACATAAAGAATATCCGCAAGCTGACTTTGCGTTAATCCCTTTTGCTTTCTCATTTCAGAAATAAATTTACCTATTTTTAATTGTCTCATATGCTCGCTCTCCTTTATTTATAATTATAACACATCCTTTATAAATAAAGCTACCTACGATTGGTAGAATGGCTTGTTCAGCACGACTATACACCCATCAAAATTTGACGGACAGTAAACAAAGAATAAGGCAAAAGAAAAAAGCAGGAATGACAGTGTCATTCCTGCTTTTGGTCGAGGCGACGCGATTTGAACGCGCGACCTCTGCGTCCCGAACGCAGCGCTCTACCAAGCTGAGCCACGCCTCGACATATAAAATTTTTTCTCCCGTATATGGTCAAACATGTGGTCAACGGAAATTTTGACCCCGATTTAGACTTCCAAAAAACGCCATAAATCCGCACAAACAAAGCCGTTCAGCACACTCCAGCCTCGTAGAGCACTCCACGAAACCCATGCTCCCGAACGCAGCGCTCTACCAAGCTGAGCCACGCCTCGACAGTGCAGGAGCCTGTGCGTCCTGCATGATGAATAATTAAAATCCGCATCTGAATTATATGCGAAAATCTTCAGAAGCTCCACAAAAATACAGGCAAATCGCCTTACTCCACCCCGTACTGCTTACGATACTCCCTCATAGCCTCCACATGCTCCTTGCCGGGAATAACGCCGCTTTCCAGCGCGTCGATGATATCGTTTATCGTAACGATGGAGCAAACCTTTATGCCGAAATCCCGATAAACCTCCTGCACCGCAGAAAGGTCGCTGTTCAGCCCCTTTTCCATGCGGTCAACGGTGATTATCATCGCTTCAACGGCAACGTCGGCAGCGCCCTGCAGCTTGGGCAGCACCTCACGCAGCGCCTTGCCGCTGGTCATAACGTCCTCTATGATAATGATGCGGTCGCCGTCCGCAGGCTGCCTGCCCACGAACATTCCGCCCTCGCCGTGGTCCTTTGCCTCCTTGCGGTCGAAGCAGTAGAACCTGTCGTCGCCGTACTTGCTGTACAGCGCGGTGACGGCGCTCACTGCCAACGGAACGCCCTTGTATGCGGGTCCGAACAGTATCTCCGCCTCAAAGCCGTTGTCCTTGATGCAGTCGGCGTAGAAGCCGCCCAGCTTGGCTATCTGCCCGCCGGTCATGTACTTGCCTGCGTTTATGAAGTAAGGGGCTTTTCTGCCGCTTTTCAGGGTGAATTCCCCGAAGGTCAGCACGCCGCTTTCGCTCATGAACTTGATAAATTCCTCTTTGTAGGTCACAGTGTGTCCTCCGTTTTTGTTAAGACTAAATCATTGTAGCATATTTCAGCAGAAAATGCAAGGGGGAGATCATCAATAGCGTGTCCAGATAAATGTAAGGTTGTCCTCAAGCTCCTTCACGGAAAGAAATCTTCCCCAGTGGACCGATTTATTGTAGTTTCCCTCGGCAATTACCACGCCGTCCGACTTTACCTCCAGCACGATCACGGAATGGCTGTCATTGTTGATCCTGATTATGTCGCCTACACGGATCTTTGTAATATCATGGTGCTCGGTCACATAATTGCTGAAGGCGGCGTCGCTGAGCTCACAGGCAAAGGCTGCGCAGCCGATAGCGGTAAAATTCATTTTAGGGAACAGTTTTCTGGTAGGATAACTCCTGTTAGCGTTTGTCCACGAAGTCCCCTCGGGATACTGTGACTTGAAGGAGATAAGTATTTCGTATATCGCGTTCTGAGCAGGGTCGGAGCTTGACGGAGTGAGGACCCCTGCGGACACGGGAGCGGCGGTGGTGGTCGCAGCCGTAGTAGTGGTTGTCGCAGCCGTGGTAGTGGTGGCAGCGGTGGTAGTGGTGGCGGCAGTGGTGGTGGTCGCTGCGGTTGTAGTCGTAGTGGCTGCGGTTGTGGTAGTGGTGGCTGCGGTGGTAGTCGTAGTCGCTTCAGTGGTGGTAGTGGTCGTTTCGGCGGTGGTAGTCTCCTCGGTGGTTTCTTCCGTGGTGCCGGTCGTCGTCTTATCAGGGTCTGTTTCGGTAGTATTTGCGGTGGTAGTGCTTGTTTCAGGCTGCACGCTCTCCTCGGTCCCACCGGTGCCCGGAACGTCTATGTGCTCCTCGGAGGAACAGCCCGCCAGCAGTATGGCGGCGGCAGCAAATACCCAGATAGTTTTTGTAAGAAAGCTGTTTTGCTTTTTCATGGTATTTTTCCTTTCATAGCTTGGATCTATGCCTGATCGGAGGCGGAGGCTCCTTCACTGCCTTCGGCTTCTTCGCCCTCTCCCGCTTCCTCGGTACCTGAGACTGGCGGCTCGCTCCCGCTCTCGGCCGTTATCACGATTTCGGAGGTGCTGAGAAAATCGGCGTGTATAAAGGTGCCGTCTTCCAGCTTGTAGTAGTCGGTATCGGTGAACGCCACAACCGTGACCATATCGTTCAGCGAGTACCGCTTCATCTTCTTGCTCCCTATCTGCGCCACCTCAACGCTGGAAATGCCGTCGGTGTTCACATACATAACGCCGCTTGCCGGCTGCTCTGTCCAGGAGGGCTTTGGAGTTTCGATCGCCTGTACCGTGGGAGGGGCGGTGGTGGTGGAGGTGTTCTCTGCGGTGGGCTCCGCCGTCGTTGTTTCGGAGGTCTGAGAGTTTTTTTCAGGCTCGGTGGTGGCAGTGGAGGAGGTGACCACGTCCTGCGGCTCGTCGGGACTGGGACTGCTCAGGCTTTCCTCCGTGATTTCGCCGGCGGGCTCCTGCGCCGACGCAGGCAAAAGCGCCACGGCAAGCACCAGAATGACCGCCGCCGCAAACACGATGTCGGTAAGCGCCCTTATATGCTTGTTCACTTTATGTAACTCCGTTTTCTTTTAATTATAGTATTTTTTTTATTTTTTGTCAAGGAACGTTTTCGACTTGACAACCGATAAAATAATGTATACAATATATGTATGGTTTAATTTGATCATGAAAGGAAGCATCACCATGAGAAAAAATTTCGGCAAGAAGACTTGGTTTTATCCCCTCCCCGTCCTCATTATCGGCAGCTACGACGAAAACGGAAAGGCTGACGCAATGAACGCCGCATGGGGCGGCATTTACGATTCGGACAAGGTAGTCCTCTGTCTCAGCGAGGGACACAGGACCACCAAAAACATCAAGGCGCAGGGCGCTTTCACCGTCAGCTTTGCAGACGCAGCCCACGTTGTCCCTGCGGACTATGTAGGGATAGCCTCCGCCAACGACACCCCCGACAAAATGGAGAAGGCGGGCTTCCACACCGTAAAGAGCGAATTTGTCAATGCTCCCGTAATAGAGGAGCTTCCCCTGACCCTTGAATGCAAGCTGCTGAAGGTAACCGAGGAGGGCAACATCATCGGCGAGATAGTCAACGTCAGCGCCGAGGAAAGTATACTTGCCGAGAACGGCAAGGTTGACCCCGCAAAGTTAGACGCAATCGCCTTCGACCCCGCTCAAGGCACATACCTGCGACTGGGCGAAAAGGTAGGCAATGCCTTTGCGGACGGCAACAAGCTGAAGTAAACCATGGACTTCGAGATAAGAAAAGCCTCAGCAGAGGACGCAGAGCAGGTACACGCCCTGTACACCTCCCGCATAGGCACAAAGGGCTGCACATGGGACGAGGGGTATCCGACCTTGGAGCTGGTGAAGCACGATATTCAGCGCAGCGCCCTGTACGCTGTCTACGACGGCGAAAGGATCGCAGCCGCCGCAGTCTGCGGCGAGGACAGAGACCTGAGGCGCTTCGACCTGTGGAGCGAGGAGATAAAGAACCCCTGCGAGCTGGAACGGGTGGGGATACTGGAGGAGTACCAGGGCAAACACATAGCAAGCCGCCTGCTCCGACATATCGAAGCCGACATGATAAGTCAGGGCTATGACGGCATTTTGCTGCTGGTGGATCCCGAAAACGACAGGGCAAGGGCGCTGTACGAGCATCTCGGCTTCTCCCGTAAGGGCGAGCGGGAGGGCTGGGAGAATATATGGAGCTGCTACGAGAAGCAGTTGACAGTTGGCGGTCAATGTGATAAAATAAGTAAAAAAGTAAAGGAAGATAATGCCATGAAGTATGAAGAAATAGTTGCAAAGGTAAAGGAAATGTGCGGCTCCGCCCAACTTAAAGGCTATGATAAGCATTTTGTGGCAGAGATAGAGATAAAGGGCGAGGGCGAAGGCGTTTTCTACATCGAGGCTAAGGACGGCAAGATCAACGTTGAGCCTTACGATTATCACGACAGAAACGTCCGTCTTATCGCTTCCGCCGACAATTTCCTCAAGCTGGCAAGCGGCAAGCTTGACCCCGTCGCAGCTTTCCTTTCGGGCAAGCTGAAGGTCGAGGGCGGCACCGAGAACGCTCTGGAATTTAAGAAAATACTTGATGCGATAGGTTAAAATTTTGCAATTTGCTATTGACAAACTTGCAGAATTGTGCTATACTGCGTAACAGTTGAATATTTTAAATCCGTTGAACAAAGGTAAGTAGCCACGGTAAGGTTGTCCCAGAGAGTCCCCGTTTGCTGCGAGGGGATACAAACGACTGCGGTGAATGGATTTGTGAGGAGCAGGGTGAACGGACGTATTACTGTGTACTGCCAAGTATCCCTCGCCGAGTTTCCTGCGTTAGTGTGAAGGAGTATTAAGGCGTATTATGCGATAGCTGCGTACTTTTGAGTATTTGCGATAAGCCGCCTGCGTACTTTAACGAGGCGGTTTTGTTACATAACCGCAAAATTCGGGTGGCACCGTGGATATTTCCGCCCCGACAGGTCTTGAAAAGGACTTGTCGGGGATTTTTGTTTAGAATTACAGAAAGGAGAAGAACAAATGACAGTAAACCTTACACTTGAACAGGCAAAGCAGTACCGTGACAGCGGAAAATACCGCTGCATACCGCTTAGCACCGAGCTGTACTCCGATATGAGAACGCCGCTGCAGGTGCTTACCGTTCTGCAGAACGTCAGCTCTCACTGCTATATGCTGGAGAGCGTGGAGGACAGGCAGAAGTGGGGAAGATACACCTTTTTAGGCTACGACCCCAAGAGCGAGATAACCTGCGCAAACGGCGTGATGAAGCTGACCGTAGACGGCGTGACAAGGAGCTTTGAGGCAGCTCATCCCGACGAGGTGATACGGCAGGTGGTGAAGGATCATCTCAGCCCCTCTCTCCCCGACCTCCCAACCTTTACGGGCGGACTTGTGGGCTACTTCTCCTACGACTACATCAAGTACAGCGAGCCTACTCTGAACCTTAATGCGCTGGACGAAGAAAAGTTCAACGACGTTGATTTAATGCTGTTTGACAAGGTGATAGCCTTCGACAATTTCAGGCAGAAGATAATCCTTATCTGCAACATTTCGGTGGACGATATAGAAAATTCCTACGCAGGCGGAGTGAAGGAGCTGGAAAAGCTGAAGCAGCTCATTCTGGGCGGAGAACCCCGCTCGCACATTGCAGGAAAGCTGAAGTCCGACTTCCGCCCGTTGTTTGACAAAGAGCAGTATTGCTCGATGGTGGAGCGTGCAAAGAAGTACATACACGAAGGCGACATTTTTCAGGTAGTACTCAGCAACCGTCTCGAAGCCGACTTCGAGGGCAGTCTGCTGGATACCTACCGCATACTCCGCACCATAAATCCTTCGCCCTATATGTTCTACTTTTCAAGCGACGACATCGAGATAGCGGGGGCTTCCCCCGAAACGCTGGTGAAGCTGGAAAACGGGGTGCTGCACACCTTTCCCCTTGCAGGGACACGTCCCAGAGGCAAAACGGCAGAGGAGGACAATGCCCTTGAAGCTGAGCTGCTTGCCGACGAAAAGGAAAAGGCGGAGCACAATATGCTGGTGGATTTAGGGCGCAATGACTTGGGCAGGATAAGCAAATTCGGCAGCGTTGAAGTAGAAAAGTATATGTCTGTCGAGCGTTACTCCCACGTCATGCACATCGGCTCAACGGTAAGGGGCGAGATACGGGAGGACTGCTCCGCCACGGACGCCGTGAACTCGGTCCTCCCCGCAGGAACGCTGTCGGGTGCGCCGAAAATACGAGCCTGCGAGATAATAAACGAGCTGGAAAACAACAAGCGGGGCATTTACGGCGGAGCTATCGGCTACCTTGATTTTACGGGAAACCTTGATACCTGCATTGCGATACGGATCGCCTTCAAGAAAAACGGAAAGGTGTTCGTTCGGTCGGGTGCGGGGATAGTTGCGGACAGCGTTCCCGAAAACGAATATCACGAGTGCATAAACAAGGCGATGGCGGTGGTGAAGGCGCTTGAAGCCGCTGATAAAGGTTTGGAGTGAAAGGAGAAGCAAAATGATACTGCTTATAGACAATTACGACAGCTTTTCCTACAACCTCTATCAGCTTGTAGGCTCGCTGAACCCCGACATAAAGGTGATACGCAACGACGCACTCACAGCCGAAGAAATAAGCCAAATGAACCCCGAAAGAATAATCCTTTCCCCCGGACCGGGAAAGCCGTCACAGGCAGGGGTCTGCATTGACGTGGTGAAAAAGTGCGGCGGAAAGATACCGATACTTGGCGTTTGTTTAGGTCATCAGGCAATCTGCGAGGCGTTCGGCGCTACCGTAAGCTACGCAAAGCAGCTTATGCACGGAAAAATGTCCAAGGTTGAGATAGACACGGCAACGCCGCTGTTCAGGGGCATGGATCTGGTGATAGAAGCGGCAAGGTACCATTCGCTGGCGGCGATAGAGGAAACGGTAAAGGAGCCGCTGACAGTCACCGCAAGGACGACAGACGGCGAGATAATGGCGGTGCAGCACCGTGAATACCCCATTTACGGCGTGCAGTTCCACCCCGAATCAATACTTACCCCAAAAGGAAAGCAAATACTTGCAAATTTTTTAAATGATTAAGGAGGCACATTAGAATGATAAAGGAAGCAATCACCAAGCTGATAAACAAAGAGGACCTGTCCGCCGAAACGGTGGAGCAGGTCATGGACGAGATAATGACGGGGCAGGCGAGCCCGATACTGATGGCGTCCTACCTTACCGCACTTGAAGCAAAGGGCGCCGTCATCGAGGAGATAACCGCCTCCGCCAAGGGCATGAGAAGGGCGGGAACGCAGCTGAAGCACCGCGATGCCGTTTTCGAGATAGTAGGCACCGGCGGCGACTTCTCCAACTCCTTCAACATCTCCACCACTGCATCAATTGTTATTGCGGCGGCGGGAGTGAAGGTGGCAAAGCACGGCAACGTTGCCGCCACCAGTAAGTCCGGCTCGGCGAACTGCCTTGAAGCGCTGGGGGTAAAAATAGACCTTGAACCTGAGCAGATGGAGCAGGTGCTGGAGGAATGCGGAATGTGCTTTCTGTTCGCCCAGAAGTACTATTCGGCAATGAAGTATGTGGGGCCTGTGAGAAAAGAGCTGGGCATAAAAACCGTGTTCAACATTTTAGGTCCCCTCTCCAACCCTGCCGCCGCCGAAATACAGGTGATGGGCGTGTATGACGAGAGCCTTGTGGAGCCGCTTGCAAGGGTGCTTTCCAAGCTGGGGGTAAAGCGGGGCATGGTGATCTACGGCACCGACAGGCTGGACGAGGTCTCCGTCGGCGCACCCACAAAGGTCTGCGAGTTTGACGGGGACAGCTTCAATTCCTACACCATAAAGCCCGAGGACTTCGGTATAACCCCTGCAAGCAAGGACGAGATAAGCGGAGGCAGCGGCGAGGAAAACGCAAAAATAACGCTCGGGATACTGGGAGGAGAAATAAAGGACGCAAGGCGTGACGTGGTCCTGCTGAACGCAGGCTGCGGCTTGTATGTGGCAGGAAAGGCGGACAGCGTTGCAGAGGGCGTGAAGCTTGCAGCGGAGCTTATCGACAGCGGAAAAGCGCTTGCCAAGCTGAAGGAATTTATTGAAGCCACAAACAAATATTAAAAGGATTATGTTTTAAAATCTTCGATTTTAAAACCCGTCCTTAGCGTTGCGAAGCAACGCATGACCTCTAAGAGGAAGTGAGTTATTTTAATATGATACTTGACGATATAGCGGTTTACAGAAAACGGCAGTTGGAGCGGGAAAAAAGCGCAGTTTCCCCCGATGAGATGAAGAAAGCCGCCGAGAAGATCTCCACGCCCTGCAAGGACTTTGCGGGTGCGCTGAAAGCGGACGGGATTTCCGTGATAGCGGAGGTGAAGAAGGCGTCCCCCTCAAAGGGCGTGATACAGCCCGACTTCGACCCCGTGGCGACTGCCGTGCAGTACGAAAAGGCGGGAGCGAGAGCGGTGTCCTGCCTCACGGAGGAGCACTACTTCCAAGGCAGCTCAAAGTACCTGCGAATGATACGGGAAAATGTTTCACTGCCCATTCTGCGTAAGGATTTCATCATCGACCCCTACCAGATATACGAGGCGAAATGTATCGGCGCAGACGCCGTCCTGCTTATCGCCGCAATGCTGGACGCCGCAGCAATGAAGGAGTACCTCAAAATAGCGCAGTCTCTTGACTTGGACGTGCTTGCCGAAAGCCACAATGAGAAGGAGCTGGACAGCGTTCTGGAAGCAGGCTGCGGGATAATCGGCATAAACAACCGCAATCTGAAAACCTTTGAGGTAACGCTGGAGACCACAGTGAGACTTGCAGAAAAGGTTCCCAAGGGCTGCACGATAGTTTCCGAAAGCGGTATCAGGGATAACGCAGATATAAAGCTGCTGCGCTCCTGCGGGGCAGAGGCGGTGCTGATAGGGGAGACGCTTATGCGAAGCGGCGACATTGCAAAGAGCCTGAGGGAGCTGATAGCTGATGGATATCAAGCTTAAACTATGCGGAATGAGACGCAGGCAGGACATAGATTACGTCAACGAGTACCGCCCCGATTATGTGGGATTTATCCTGTCGGACGGGTTCAGGAGAAGCGTAGGCTTGGGGACATTCTGCGAGCTTGCAAGCTGTCTTGACAAAGGTATAAAGCGTGTGGGCGTATTCGTCAACGAGCCGATGGCAAATCTGCTGAAATACTTTCCCGAGGAGCTGGACGTTTTTCAGCTTCACGGGGACGAGGACGAGAGGTATATCAGGCAGCTTCGTGAGAATATTCCCGAAAGCTGCGAGATATGGAAGGCGGTGCGTGTAAGGTCGGCTGCCGATATCGAAAGGTGGAACGGCTCATACGCCGATAAGCTGCTGCTGGACGCTTTTCAGGAGGGCGCCGTGGGCGGAACGGGCAAGACCGCCGACTGGAGCGTTATCACTGCCGCAAATATCCAAAAGCCCTTTTTTGCTGCGGGCGGGATAAACGCAGGTAATTTTACCGAGGCGGCAATCACGCTTGAACCCTACGGAATTGACCTGAGCGGCGGCATTGAGACAAACGGCGTTAAGGACAAAGCGAAAATAGCGGAAATAACCGAGCTTAAAAATAAAATCAACAGGGAAAGGTAAGTCTATGGAAAAGATAGGAAGATTTGGGGAATACGGCGGACAGTACGTCCCCGAAACGGTAATGAACGCAGTCCACGAGCTGGAGGAGGCATACGAAAAATACAGGAACGACCCGCAGTTCAGGGCTGAGCTGGCGGAGCTGTACCGCACCTACGCAGGCAGACCCTCCATGCTCTACTACGCCGAGAAGATGACCAAGGACTTGGGCGGCTGCAGGATATACCTGAAGCGTGAGGACATGAACCACACGGGCGCACACAAAATAAACAACGTCCTCGGTCAGATACTCCTTGCCAAAAAGATGGGCAAGAAGCGTATAATCGCCGAGACAGGCGCAGGTCAGCACGGCGTTGCCACCGCCACCGCCTGTGCGCTTATGGGACTGGAGTGCTGCGTTTACATGGGCAGCACCGACGTGGAAAGGCAGTCCCTGAACGTTTACAGAATGCGCCTGTTAGGCTCCGAGGTGGTAGCCGTGGACAGCGGCACCGCAACCCTGAAAGACGCAATAAACGAGGCTTTCCGTGACTGGACCACCAACGTTGAAACAACATTTTACTGCATCGGCTCGGTAATGGGACCTCACCCGTACCCTATGATGGTGCGTGATTTTCAGAAGATAATCGGCGAGGAGATACGCAGTCAATTGCAGGAGCGTGAGGGCAAGCTGCCCGACTGCGTGATAGCCTGCGTAGGAGGCGGCTCCAACGCCATGGGCGCATTCTACGATTTCATTCCCCACAAGTCCGTCCGTCTTATAGGCGCAGAAGCGGCAGGCAAAGGCATTGACACCGAGGAACACGCCGCCACTCTTGCCAAGGGCGAGACGGGGATATTCCACGGCATGAAGTCGGTATTCCTGCAGGACGAGTTCGGGCAGATAGCCCCCGTCTACTCCATCTCCGCAGGTCTTGACTACCCGGGCATAGGTCCCGAGCACGCCCATCTGTGGAAATCGGGCAGAGCCGAGTACGTCGGCATAACCGACGAGGAGGCGGTCTGCGCCTTCGAGTACCTGTCCCGCACCGAGGGCATTATCCCCGCCATAGAGTCCTCCCACGCAGTTGCGGTCGCGCTGAAAATCGCACCGACCATGGCTAAGGACCAAATAATGGTGATAAACATTTCCGGCAGAGGGGACAAGGACGTTTATTCCGTTGCAAGATACCGCGGAGTGGAGGTGGAGAACTGATATGAACAGAATAGACAAATGCTTTGAGCAGCTTAAAGCCGAGGGCAGAAAAGCGCTCATAACCTTCATCACCGCCGGCGACCCCGACATGGACACTACCGAAAAAACCGCACTGAAAATGTACGACAGCGGCGCTGACATGATAGAATTAGGCGTGCCCTTCTCCGACCCCGTGGCGGAGGGCGTAACTATCCAGAAAGCGTCCCTGCGCTCATTAAGCGGCGGCACCAACCTGACTAAAATTTTCGCCTGTGTGCAGAAAATCAGAGCAAAGACCGACAAGCCGCTCCTGCTGATGATGTACATAAACACCATCTTCAGATACGGCACCGATAAATTTTTCGCACAGTGCAGAGAGTACGGCATAGACGGCGTTATCGTCCCCGACACGCCTTATGAGGAGCGGGACGAGATAGCAGACTACGCCGAGAAATACGGCATAGTCAGCGTAAATCTGGTGGCTCCCACCTCCCACGACAGAATAAAGGAGATAGCTGCAAACAGCAAAGGCTTTCTCTACTGCGTTTCTTCCACGGGCGTAACAGGCGTGCGCCAGAGCTACACCACCAACTTTGAGGAATTTTTCGGGCTGATAAAGGAAAGCTGTCCCTGCCCCTACGCCGTAGGCTTCGGCATTTCGGGACCCCAGCAGGCGAAGAAGATGTCCTCCTACTGCGACGGCGTTATCGTAGGTTCTGCGATAGTGAGGATAATGGAGGAGAAGGGTAAGGACAGCGTGGAAAGTGTGGGTGAGTTTGTGAGGTCATTGAGGACGGCACTGGACGGCTGAAAAATGTGTACAAAACGTCACATATCGTCAGAAATTTGCTTGCAGTGACAGGGGAAATAATGTATAATTGTTACACCAAACCTGTTTTTTCGGCAAAACGTTCCAAAAACAGACTGCATACAACTGCAAATGAGATGTAAGGAGACACATTATGATAAAGCTTGTACTGATCATCCTGTATATCGTCGCCTTCGGCGGCTCTGCCGTTTTGTTTTTCTTTTACGGCAGGAAAAACGGCTTGAAAGGCGGAATTGCGGTAATTACAGCCGCTGCCGTGGCGTTTGTTGCGTCGATCCTTCTGGCGCCCGTCATAGCGTCGGGAATAGCCGGCATACAGCCCATCGCCCAACTTATAGACGGCGCCGCAGGCTCCCTGAGCGCACTCGACGGAGAAATGCTCAAGGAAATGCTGACGGACGCCGCAGCACGCGTTCTTGAAATACCGCTGGCGGTGCTGCTTTACATAGTGATATTCGTCATTGCGTTCATTGTGGCGAGGGCAGTGATGAAGTCCGTCAAGCCCAAGGCTGCCGAAGCGGAAGCAAGCGACGGCAAGTCCAAATCAGAGCTTATCGGCGCAGCTCTCGGAGCCGCAGCGCCGATCCTTGTTGCGGTGCTTACCCTGTTTGTTTCCAAGGTAAATCTGTTTAACGAATCCGACACGGTAGACCGTATGCTTGACCTTACCTCAAAGTCTGAAGACGAGATACTCTCGGAGATATTGAACGACCCCGACAGCTACACAAAGATCCTGTTCGAGACCACTCTTACCGGCTTTGACGAAGGTCAAAGGCTGGAGCTGGTAAACAGGAGCATAAAAGGTACCTTTTCAGGCGCCGGGGACGATCTGCTGACGGAATGCTTTGACTTTGCGGGATATTCCGGCAGAAGCGAGTGCGAGGCGGACATAAAGGCGCTGATAGCGCTGTATAACGTCTTTGACGGCGTTGATCCCTTTGACGGGGGAGATCTTGCCCATAAGATACTTTCCGTTTCCGACAAGGACGCAGTGGCGGAAAATCTGTACTGCCTCAGCTTCAAGGACGGCATTATCCGCTACGTCATATCCTGTGCGGTACAGGACATGACCGACAGGGAAGACTACATATACCCCAAGGATTCGCAGATACAGGGAACCCACGAGGATTTCGCAGCGATCATGGTCGCTACGGAAAAATACGAAAAGGGTGATATTTCCCAGCTTGATCTGATAACCGAGCTGAAGTCCTCTCCCCTTATGCCTGCGGAGCTGTTCGAGGAGCTGTCTCAGGAGATAATTGAGGAGATCCGTGACGAGATACTTGACAAGCTGAACGAGGAGCTGGAGGGTGATTTTGACGAGGAGCGGTTTGAGGAGCTGTATGACGAGCTGTACGACGAATACAGCGAGGAGCTGAGCGAGATACCTGACAAGGAACGTCTGGAGGAGATATATAACGACCTGTACGACAGACTGTACGGGGAGCTTGATTCATAAAAAAGGTCAAAAAAAGCGTTCTGCCTATCAGTGCAGAACGCTTTTTTCTTTTATTCAAAGGGATACCTGACTCCCCAATCCTTTCTCAGTCCGTCCATAATTTTCATCATTCTCACAACCTCGCTGTGGGGCATTACCTCGCTCTCGCACCTGCCCTCAGCTATCGCCTTCAATGCGTCCTCCACCTCAAACTCAAACCCGCTTATCTGCTTGGGGCTTTCGTACACCTGCCGCCAATCTCCCTTGATGACCGTTATCTTTCCGATATCGAGGATATAATCAGCCTCTATCCGCCCGTCGGTGCCGTAAACCACGCCCAGCGAGTCCATCTCCGACACCATGCTGCTGCCCAGTATCGCCATCTTCCCGTCCTTATATGTGATAACGAAGCCGTTCTGCTTATCCACGCCCTTATCCGTCAGCACCGCATGAGAATCTATCCGCTCTATCTCCGAGTCTATCACCATGGAGGCGAAGTTCAGCGGGTAGATACCCACGTCCAGCAGTGCGCCTCCTGCCAATTCAGGCTCAACCAGTCTCGGTACATGGCTGAGCTGCCCGCCCGTATTTGCGGTGACGCAGGTCACCTCGCCTATCATCTTATCCTCTTTTATCAGCCTTTGCAGCGTTTTCTGTATAGGCTTGAACCGTGCCCACATCGCTTCCCCTGCGAAAAGCCTTTTTTCCCTTGCCTTGGCAAACACTTCCTCGGCTTGCTTCGCATTGACGGCAAAGGGCTTTTCCACCAGCACATTACGCCCCTGCTCAAGGCACATCAGCGCATTTTCTGCGTGAAGCGAGTGGGGAGTGGCAATGTAAATGAGGTCTATCTCGCTGTCCGACGCCATCTCCTCGTAGCTGCCGTATGCCTTTTCGGCGCCGAACTCCCTTGCGAAAGCTTCAGCCTTTTCAGCCGTCCTGCTCGCCACCGCATAAAGGCATACGCCCTCCATCTCGTTCAGCGTATACGCCATCTTTCG
>JAFLUH010000010.1:0-25900 GCA_022508895.1 Oscillospiraceae bacterium | reverse complement strand
CCACCGCATAAAGGCATACGCCCTCCATCTCGTTCAGCGTATACGCCATCTTTCGCGCGATATTTCCCGTTCCTAAAATCGCCGCTTTATACATATTGAAATCCTTTCTTCCTCTGGAGGAGATGTCAGCCGAGCGATTTTTGAGGCTGACATCGACGGGTTTGAAAAATTTATTTTTCAAACGTGGGTCTTCCTCCGCACAGCTTTACAATTGCCTTTGCATAAATCTCCGCCGAGGTCAGCAGGCTGCTTATCTTCGCCCGCTCGTCAGCGCCGTGGATACGGTTGTCCTCCCCCTCGAACTCGGGACCGAAGGCAACGCCGCCCTCTATCCCGTGAACGTAGGTGCCGCCGCCGATGGATTTGCACCAAGGTGTCAGCCCTGTGACCTCGCCGTAAACGTCAAGCAAGGTCTTTACGAAATCCCCTTCGGTATCCACGGTGTGCGGCTCGGAGCCTGTTGCGGAAACGAATTCCAGTCCTGCCCTTTCCGCAGCCGCCCTGAAATTTTCGGTAACAGCCGCCTTGTTAAGCGAAACGGGAAATCTCATATCCGCCTTGCAGGACAGCTTGCCCTTTTCAAAATCTATTATGCTGAAAACGCAGGTGGTAGTTCCTGAAGCGTCGGTGCAGTCCAGCCCCAGCGCCGCCCCGTCCGTCTCTCCGTGAGGGAACAGCCCCAACAGAGCGGTGAGCAGCCTTTTGTCGTTTTCAGGCAAATCGCACTTAATAAGCGCCGAAAACAGCTTGGTAAACGCATTTTCCCCCTGCTCAGGCAGTGAGGCGTGAGCGGAAACGCCCTTGCAGACTATCTCGGTTTTCCCGTTTTCGTATTTTGCGGTGATACCGTCGCCGCTGAGCTTTACCTCGCCGTCAAGTACGGCAGCGACCTCCGACGGCACCGCGTTTACCACGGTACCGCCCTTGATGCTGATTATTTTTTCGCAGTCAAAGCTGCCACCGAAGCTGAACCGCATCATGCCCTTTTCGGTGGTGATTATGGGGAAATCTGCGTCGGGGGTGAACACCATAGGCGGCATCTTCGCCCTTTCGCAGTACGTCTCGATATCCTTTTCGCTGCCCGTTTCCTCGGAGCAGCCCGCAATGAGCCGCACGTTGCTTTTCAGCTTGTACCCGCACTCTCTGACCGCCTTCATTGCAAACAGCGCCGCCAGCAAAGGACCCTTGTCGTCGGTAACGCCTCTGCCGTACAATACCCCGTTCTGCTCCGTCAGCTCAAAGGGCGGAAAGCTCCAGTCCTTTTCCGTAACGGGAACAACGTCAAGGTGCGCCAGTATGCCCAGCTCGGGTTCACCGTTTTCGTACAGGTCGGCGCTGCCCGCAAAGTAATCATAGTTGCGGGTGTAAAACCCGTTTTCCCCGCATATTTTCAGGAACTCGTCCAATACCTCGCCGCAGCTTTTGCCGAAGGGATACCGCCCCTGCGCCTCGCCGCTTACCGACGGTATCTTTATCAGCCGTTCCAGCGCCGCCTTGAATTGCTCAAAATTATTTTCAAGATATTCCCGTATCTCCATGCCGTTCTTCTCCGTTTTTGCAGTTATTTTTTCCTTTTCTTATCGTCCTTATCCGGACTTTCGTTAAGCACGGAGTTTTTGAGCTGTCTTTCCTGATACGCCTTTGCGCTTGCCTCAAGAGTGCTTACCAGTGTGGTGGCGCTCTTCAGCTCCCTGTCGGGAACGTACAGCTCTATCTTGCGGCGTCGGGAATTTCCGTTTTTGAATTCCTGCACAAAGGTAAGCTGCAGCTCATGCTTTTTGGAATTGACGTTGCCGAAGGTAGCCTCGGGCTGCACATTGCGCCAGTGATAGTAGCTGCCGCCGTAGTAGACGGACTTCTCCCCTATTATTACCCGCTTGCCCCCCTGCATCATGCGCAGGTAGTTGTACTTGGGCATAAGGAAGAACAGCAGTGCGCAGATGACGAAAACGCAGATACTGAATATCAGGCTTATCCACATAATGGTAAGCTGCACCACGGCGGTAGCCAGTATATATATGTAATAGATGGTGAAGGCAAGCCCGAACAGCCCTATTGCCAGGTAGAAGCCGCGGTTTCGTTTTTTTGCCTTTTCCGCCTGCTCCACCAGCTCATGCTCCTTCAGCTTATATTCCAGCCGCACCCCTTTGCCTCTGAACAGCCTGCTTAGATTCAGGGCGGCGGGGAGGTAGTAGCCGAAATCAAGGAACAGCACCGCAATGGCGAACACCGAAAATGCAATGCCGAATATTATCTGTGTGCCGTTGATATCCACCGTGAAAAACAGCGCCGCAAGTCCGCCCAGCGCCGCCCCGAATATCAGCAGCCACATAAACGACCACAGCATGGGGTTTTTGGGGCACCAGAAGCTGCGCTTTGCTCTGGGTCTTTCGTCGGGGTGGGTGATGGTGCCCTCCTCGTACTTTTCCAGCTTGTCCAGCGCCTCCTTTACCTCGGCGCTTTTAGGCTCGGCTGCGTCCGTCTCCCCGTCTGTCTCCCCATTCTCCGACAAAGCCCTGTCCGTCTCCTTGTTTTCCGGCAAAGCCCAGTCCGTCTCCTCATTCTCCGGCAAAGCCTTGTCCGTCTCCTCGGTCAGCGGCGCTCCGCACTCCTCGCAGAATTTTCCTTCTGCGGTCTCCGCTCCGCATTTTTTACAGATCATTGTTTTACCGTCCTTTCTTTTTTTGATCAAGGCATTGAATATACTGTGCTGTAAGAAAGAAATTATCAATATCCTTTTCGTCCAGTCCTCTGAAAAGGAAAAGATCGTCGTAAATTTCCGCCGCCTTCACGGTATCCTCGCATTCAACGTGAATAAAGCCTGTGACAAGGTCTATTCCCACTAAAACCTGTCCGTCGCCGAGCTTGTATGTCGCTATCTGAGGCAGCTCATCTTCGGGGAGCTTTTCCCGTTCGTGCTCATTCATCACGATGTTATATTCCACCACTGAAGCAAATTCGGCGGAATCATATTGTTCAGGTGAATATTTTTTTGTGAAATACTCCTTCACCTGCACCCCTGTTTTCCTGTTCGGCTTCAGCTTTTCCCGATACTCGGCGTGTATACTTTTCCACTCTCTCACCGTTTCCTCGGTAGGCTCTGTTGTCAGCATACTGTCTCTCCCGATATACTTTTTTTAATTTTATCACATTTTCTCTTTTAAGGCAACACCTTCACAAAATTCTCGATAATTTTTTTCAAGAAGCATTGAATTTTTTTGGAAAATATAGTATAATTAATGTGATTTGAATCAAACAGCGATTAAAGGGGACAGAACGCTATGTGGAACAACGCATTACGATTGCTGGACACCGTCTCCGACGGAAGCGTCAGCGGCAGGATACCCGCCGAAAACACCGACCTGATGTGGTCGACGCTGATAACGGGACTTATCGTAGTATTCCTTATACTTGTAATATTGGTAGCTATCCTGTGGGGAATGGGCAAGCTGCTGAACATAAAGATAAAGAGAAAGCCCAAGGCGGCAAAGAACGCTGCCGCATCTGCGCCTGCTCCCGCTTCCGCAGCTGCTGCGCCTGCGCCCGTGCAGGCGGCAGAGGAGGAGTACTATGACGAGGACGACAGCGAGATAATCGCCGTCATTGCCGCCGCAATAGCCGCTTACGGCGAAAGCGAGGGCAAGCAGTACAGGATAGCCTCGGTACGAAAGCGTGACCGTTCTCAGCGCAGCAATTGGAGCGCTGCGGGCATAAGCGAAAACACCCGCCCGTTCTGATGTGGGAGAAAGGAAATAAAAGCCAATGTTTGAGACCTTTACAGCTACCATAACAAAATTGTGGGAAAGCTCCGCCTTCTGCAACATAAGCCTCCAGCAGGGGATAATGATACTGCTGTCCTTCGTGCTTATGTATCTGGCGATAGTGAAGCAGTTCGAGCCGCTTCTGCTGCTGCCCATAGCCTTCGGCATGGCGCTGACCAATATCCCCGGAGCCGAGCTGTACCACCCCGAATTTTTCCTGACAAGCAATGTTGATTACGGGCAGGTGCTCCACGACGGAGGACTGCTTGACATACTGTACTTAGGCGTTAAGCTGCAGATATTCCCGCCGCTTATCTTCTTAGGCGTAGGGACCATGACCGACTTCGGTCCGCTGATAGCCAACCCCAAGAGCTTCCTGTTAGGCGCAGCGGCGCAGGCGGGCATATTCATTACCTTCCTCGGCGCCTGTGCGCTTAGCATGATCGGCATTACCGGCTTCACCATGGAGGAAGCCGCCGCAATAGGCATCATAGGCGGCGCAGACGGACCTACCGCAATATTCGTCACCACAAGGCTTGCTCCGCAATTGCTCGGCTCGATAGCCGTGGCCGCCTACTCATACATGGCGCTGGTGCCGGTTATCCAGCCGCCGATAATGCGCCTGCTCACCACCAAAAAAGAGCGTGCCATCAAGATGGAGCAGCTTCGTGCAGTTTCCAAGCGTGAAAAGATAATCTTCCCAATAGCCGTTACGCTGCTGGTTTCCTTCATAGTTCCCGACGCAACTGCGCTGGTAGGTATGCTTATGCTGGGCAACCTGTTCCGTGAGAGCGGCGTGGTGGACAGACTGGTAAAGACCGCTCAGAACGAGCTGATGAACATCGTCACCATCATGCTGGGCGTCACCGTAGGCGCAACCGCCACCGCAGAAAACTTCCTGAAGGTAGAGACGCTTGCAATAATCCTGCTCGGTCTTATCGCCTTCAGCATAGGCACTGCGGCGGGTCTGCTGTTCGCAAAGCTGATGAACAAGATCAGCGGCGGCAGGATAAATCCCCTTATCGGTTCCGCAGGCGTTTCCGCCGTTCCCATGGCGGCGCGTGTGAGCCAGAAGGTGGGCGCGGAGGAAAACCCCTCCAACTTCCTGCTCATGCACGCAATGGGACCCAACGTGGCGGGCGTTATCGGCTCTGCCGTGGCAGCCGGCGTGCTGCTGTCCATATTCGGTTAGTTTCACAAAGCGGGGCAAATGCCCCGCTTTTAGTTTTCAGAGATCAGTTTTTGGGTTTGCGGCACTTATCCCGCAGCAACTATTTTCGCCTTAAACCGAAACAATTTTCCTTTTTTCATTGACATTTATTATGAATAATGGTAGAATATAACGTGTATAAATTTTTTTACACAGTCATTTATTGGTTAAGGAGCTCCATTCATGGACGAAAATGAAGTTATTGATGAGATGAACGAAACCGAGGAGGCGAAGCCCGAGGTGCTGACCTGCCCCGTCTGCGGCGAGGAGCTCGAGCCCGGCACCGAGAACTGCCCCTTGTGCGGTGCGCCTGTGGGCACGCTGGAATCCAACGATATTTCGGGAACATCTATAGATAACAGCGCCGCAATCGACGCTATGCTTCAGTCTGCCGCAATGCTGGTGGAGGAAAGTGCGTCTCTCGGCGTTTCTCTTGATGATGACGACGAGGAGGACGATACGGACGAGGAGGGATTTGCTCCTGTTCAGGAGGAGGAAGACGACCCCATGGAGCCTGTGGCTGCCTTCGCAATGCCCTCCGACCTGACTGCCGAGCAGCAAAGTCAGATAGAAGCGGGAGGAATGATAAACCTCAGCTCCGCTCCGCCTCCCCCTGCGCCCGAGGCTGCGCCTGAACCTGCGCCTGCTCCCGCTCCCAAAAAGGCTTCAAAGAAAAAGCCGAAGCAGGAGCCTATAACCGGACCCACACTCTACGAGGTGGACGAAAGCGGCAATCCCGTTCCCGAGCAGGAGGACAAGGAGGAAGCTCCCTACGTTCCTCCCGCCCAGAAGCCTGCCAAGCCCAAGAAGAAAAAGCGTGCTTCCTCACCCGTGCTTGTTGTCGCTGCGGCAGTGGTGGCGCTTGCACTTGGCTGCGCCGTGGGATTTTTCGGAAAGATGCTGCTGTTCCCCGATATGACCCTGCCCGCCTGTCAGGAGTTTGCAGAGCGTGCAGTGACGGGCGTGAACAGCGTTGTGGACGGCGATATATACATAACCGAGGCATACGTTGCGAAAGGCGGCGACGCCACTCAATGCATATTCCGTGCCGCAGTATGCACGGACGGGGACACTGCCCTGCTCCGCTGGTTCAGGGTCAAGGTTTACGACGACGCCCCCGACACGGTGCGCATATACTTCCAGCTGGACATGGACAGATATAACGCCATGATAAATTCCGACGACGACGAGCAGCACATACAGGCGTCCATGCTGATGAACAACCAGCAGGAGCTTGACCGCTGCATAAACGAGATAAAAAGCGGTACCGGCGGCTGGAGCGCCGCAAACGCAGGAATGCTCAACGAAGCTCTCCGCCCCACGCCCGAGGCAAGCGGCAAGGACAGCTCCGAAGCCGAGTGATCATCGGCATAAATAAACAAAAACTGAACTGAAGAATGGGAGAAAAATGGAAAATTTAGGCATCGAACACTGGGTATTTATGTTCTTTCTGTATGTGATGATAGGCTGGGTATACGAAAGCACCGTAGAATCCCTATATCACCGCAAATTCGTCAACAGGGGCTCGCTGAAAGGCCCCTACATTCCCATCTACGGCGTAGGCGCCTGCGTTATACTGTTAGTGGCATATCCCTTCAGGGCAAACGGCTTTCTGGTATTCTTTTCGGGGCTTATCTGCTGCACCATTTTAGAGTATTTCACAGGCTGGCTGATGGAGACCCTTTTCAAGAAGCAGTTCTGGGATTACAGTATGCTGAAGCTCACCTACAAGAACCGCATATCCCTGCTCAGCTCACTGGTGTGGGGCGTGATGTCCCTGCTGATGGTGTATGTGATATTCCCGTTTATGAGCTGGCTGCTGGCTGTGGTGCCCTATCCCGCCATAATCGCCTTCGACTGCCTTATGATGGTGATAATATCCATCGACATTATCTGGTCCGTCAAGAAAAACCTTGACTTCAATGACCTGAGACAGCGCCTGTCCCATGAGCAGATAAAGGCTGTATTCCACGAAAAGTGGGACAGAGTGGGACGTATTTTCGGTCACCTGTCGGCAGTGCTGAGACGCAGTCAGGAGGAATCCGAGCAGCAGTCCGAGGACGACTCGGAGGCATAGATGAAAGCGGAAAGATTTATACTGAAATACGGCGGCGATATTTTGGCAAGCCCTGAGATGAAGGCGTCAAAGGACTGCATACAGCACGGGAATATCAGCGTTTACACCCACAGCGTGATGGTGACGAAATACTCCCTGCTGCTCGCCAAAAAGCTGGGAATCAGGTGCAATATACATTCGCTGGTGAGAGGCGCTCTGCTCCATGATTTTTTCATGTACGACTGGCACTGGGCAAAGATGCCCGACGAGGTGAAAAGGAAAGGGCTTCACGGCTTCACCCACCCGGGCACCGCCGCAAAAAACGCAAGAAAATACTTCAACGTCTCCCGCAAGGTCTACGACATTATCAACTGTCATATGTTCCCCCTGACTCTGACCCGTATGCCCAAGTCCTTCGAGGGCTGGCTGGTGTGCCTTGCGGATAAGTACTGCTCCACGCTGGAAACGCTGCGCATACAGCCCTACGGCGACAGCGATGCGGACAGATTATTGAACACTGTTCATACTCATTAAAAAACAAGAACAGGCAATGCTTTTACAGATCGCCTGTTCTTTTTTCGACTTTTTATGCTACAATAAGTCAAATTGCCTGAGAATTATACAAATTGTAATAATCACCCTTCTTTGCCAGCAGCTCCTCATGGGTGCCGCTTTCGGTGATACCCTTGTTGCTGATGTACATTATCCTGTCGCAGTTTCTGATGGTGGACAGGCGGTGAGCGATGATGAAGCTGGTGCGTCCTTTCAGCAGGTGGTCGATACCCCTTTGCAGATACCGCTCCGTCTTTGCGTCGATGGAGGAGGTCGCCTCGTCCAGCACAAGTATCTTAGGGTCGGCGAGTATGGTACGGGCAAAGGCGATAAGCTGCTTCTGACCCTGAGAAAGACCCGAGCCCCGCTCGTTGACAACGGTGTTGTATCCGTCGGGCAGGGTCTGGATAAACTCGTCCACACCCACCACCTTGGCGGCGGCGGCAGCCTCCTCGTCGGTGGCGTCGAGCCGCCCGTACTTGATGTTCTCCATGATGGTGCCGCTGAAAATAAAGCTGTCCTGAAGCATTATCCCCATCTGGCTGCGCAATGAGTGCAGGGTCACCGAGGAAATGTCCACCCCGTCGATGTCCACCTCGCCCCCCGTCAGGTTGTAGAAGCGGCTGATAAGGTTCACAATGGTGGTCTTGCCCGCTCCCGTAGGTCCTACAAGAGCAATGCTCTCGCCTGGTTTTGCGGTAAAGCTGAGGTTTTCCAGAACGGTTGGTCCCGTGTCGTACTTGAAGGTAACGTCCTTAAAGCTGACCTCGCCCCTGATAACAGGCATTTCCCCTGCCTCAGGCGCATCGTCCACTGCAACAGGCTCGTCCATGGTCTCGAAAATGCGTTCAAGGTAAGCCACCGCATTTATAAAGGTATTCATCAGGTTGGACAGGTTCAGAAGCGGCTGCCAGAAGCGTGCGGCGTAGCCGGTCATTGCCACGATATTGCCCAGCGACACCGTTCCCGTACCGAATACCAGCAGACCTGTTATGAAAATTGCGCCTCTCACCACGATTGAGATATCGTCCACCGCAGGCCACACCATGTTGCTGAACATTACCGCTCTCATCCAGCTTTTGCGGTAGTTGCTCTGGAGCCTGTCGAATATCTGTGCATTCTGCTCCTCCCGTGTGAACAGCTGCGTCACCTTGGTCCCCACTATGCTCTCGTGTATGTAGGCGTTCATGTTGCTGCTCTTGTTGCTGACCTGCTGCCACGCTTTCCTCTGCTTGTTCTTTATCATCAGCATTATGCAGAGGAACACGGGCAAGCCGCACAGGATAACGAGGGCAAGCCTCCATGAAACAAAGAACATGAAAATGCCTATGAAGATAAGGTTGAATATTTCCAGAATGAAGTTGATAAGCCCGTTTGTCATCAGGTCGGAAATGCTGTTGATGTAGTTTATCACACGCACCAGTATCTTGCCGTGGGGACGGCTGTCGTAGTATTCAAAGGAGAGCCTCTGCAAATGCTCGAACAGGTCGCGGCGGATATCGTAAACGATATCCTGTCCCACCCTTGTCATTGTCCGTGAGCGGACAACGGAAAGCAATACGCTGACCACAATGCTCAGCAGGAACAGCCCGCCCATTATCCACACTTCGGTGATATTGCCGCCGGGTATGGACACGTCCAGAACGTACTGGGTTATCATGGGACCGAACAGACCGACGATGACCGACAGTGCGCTCATAAGCAGCGAGAAGAATATCTTCCATTTATATTTTCCGCAGTACACCAGTGCGCGCTTCAGATGCCGCACCTGAAAGGGGCTTTCAAGAGTTTCGTCGATGTCGAATTTGTTTCTTGCCATTTCAATCCCCCCTTTTTAATGCTGCAATTCGTACACTTCACGGTAGTAGCCTTCCCTTTGGGTAAGCTCGTCGTGAGTACCGATATCCGCAATCGTTCCGTTTTGCAGTATCACTATCTTGTCGGCGTCCTTGGCGGAGGAGATACGCTGTGCGATTATTATTTTGGTGCAGGGGAAGTCTAAATTGCGCAGACTTTCCTGAATGTGTGTTTCCGTTTCAAGGTCAACTGCCGAGGTGGTGTCGTCCAATATGAGTATTGCGGGCTTTACCGCCAGCGCTCTTGCAAGGGCGATACGCTGCTTCTGCCCGCCGGAAAGTCCAACGCCTCTCTCGCCCACGATAGTGTCGTAGCCCTCGGACATTTTTGATATGAACCCGTCGGCATCGGCATATTCCGCACACCTTACCACCTCCTCCTCGCTCATGGAGGAGTTGCCGAAGGAGATATTTCCGTCGATGGTGTCGGAGTAGAGCAGCACGTCCTGAGTAGCCATGCCGATAGAGCCTCTGAGCTGCTTCAGCTTCAGCATACGCACATTGTTCCCGTCCACCAGCACCTCGCCCCTGTTCACGTCGTAAATGCGGGCGATAAGCTCGACCAGCGTAGTTTTGCCGCTTCCCGTAGGCCCCATTACAGCCACCGTCTCTCCCGGCTCTATCTTCAGGTTTATGTCGTGAAGTATCTCGGTATTGCCGTAGCTGAAGGCAACGTCCCTGAATTCGATACCGCCCTTCATGCGCTCGGTCATGTCGATGGCGTCCTCACGGTCCGCTATCTTGGACTTCCCGTAGTAGACCTCGATTATCTTGTTGGCGGAGGCGGTGAAGCGCTGGAAGTCATTTATGATGGTGCCGATATTCCTCATTGGGTTGGATAACGTCCAGATAAGTCCCGAAAAGGCGGTGAACTCGCCCACGGTAATTCTTCCGCTGATACAGAACAGACCGCCCGTTATAAGCTGTATCACCGACAGCGCCTGTGCGGTTATTTCGATTATGGGGTAGAAGTCCAGCCATGCCAGCGCCGCCTTTTTGTTGGCGGTGGAATACTCCGTGCTCTTTTCGTCAAAGCGCTCTATCTCGTAATCCTCTCTTGCGAAGGCTTTTACCACACGGTTGCCCGAGATGTTTTCCTCGGCGGAGGTGTTCATCTGTGACAGCCGCTCACGGAGATTGACGTACATGGGGCGTATCTTCTTCTTGAAGAAGAATGAAACGCCGAAAATAACAGGAGTCAGCCCGACAAGGCATATTGCGGTGAGCCAGTCTATGCTGAAGAAGTATATCACGGAGGCGACAAACAGGGTAATGCTCTCGATGACCGTCTTGATTATCCATGCAACGCTGTGGCGCACCATGTCTATATCGCCTGTCATGCGTGTCATGATGTCTCCCGTCCTGAAGCGGTCGTAGAAGGTGGCGTCCTGTGCGTTGATATTGTCGTACACCCGCTTGCGCACACGGTAGATTATCGCCTGTGAGGTCACCTCGTACAGCATATTGGTGCCGTACTGGGTGCAGGTGCGAAGCAGTGTGAAGCCCACCATTATCCCCACCATCCACCACAGCAGCGAGGACTGGGTCTGTATCATCTCCGCTGCGTTTTCAGGCATTATGAAGGTATCAACTATCTGCTGGCTCATCATCGGCGTTGCAAGGAACATTATCTGACAGACAACGCTGAGAAGCATTGCAAGTATGTAGCGTCCCTTGTAGCCCGACATATTGCTCCATAGCCATCGTAACAGGAACATATCCTAATCCTCCTTCCTCTTGGAGGTCATGCGCCGCTTCGCAGCGCTGCGGACGGGCTTGAAAAATTTATTTTTCAAGCCACATCACCCTCCAGATACTATATATAAATGCGTAAAGCATATAATAGCAGATAAAGTCAAAAAACGGAAGTGTTAATTTACCTAAATTTGTGTGAAAGTTAGGTAAAATTTTATCTAATTTGCACTGTGTTGACTAAATCAAAAAAGGGGAGTATAATGTAGGTATCAAAGAACAGAGAATAGTTTGGTCGTTGCTGTACATGGATAAGAATACAAAAAAGGTAATTGCCGCTTCATATATCGGTTATGTCACCCAAGCGATAGTGAACAACTTCACCCCTCTGCTTTTCGTGTTTTTTTCGGGCGAATTCGGCGTATCGCTGGAGCAGGTCACGCTGCTGATAACCCTGAATTTCAGCGTACAGCTTGCGGTTGACCTTATCGCCTCGAAGATAACCGACAGGATAGGCTACAAGCCGCTGGTGATAGCCGCCCACTTTTTTGCGGCGGCAGGCTTTGCGGGAATGGGGACGCTGACCCTGCTGCCCGACCCTTACGCATGGCTGCTGGTATCCTCGGTGCTGTTCGCAATAGGCGGCGGGCTTATCGAGGTGATAATCAGCCCCATCGTGGAAGCCTGCGACACCGACGAAAAATCGGGAGCCATGAGCCTGCTCCACTCCTTCTACTGCTGGGGGCAGGTGTTCGCCGTGGTGGTATCGACGCTGTTTTTCTTTGTTTTCGGCATAGAGAACTGGCGGATAATGGCGGTGATATGGGCGGCAGTCCCTTTGTTCAACACCTTTTTCTTTGCGGGCTTGAAAATAAAGCAGCTCAACCCCGAGGGCGGCACGGTGAAGGTACGGGTGCTGGCGAAAAAGGGGCTGTTCTGGCTGCTGGTGGTGATGATGCTGTGCGCAGGAGCCTCCGAGCTTGCAATGAGCCAGTGGGCGTCGGCGTTTGCCCAGTCGGGACTTGGCGTTGACCCAACGATAGGCAATCTTGCTGGACCCTGCCTGTTCGCAGTGTTCATGGGCTCCGCCCGAGCCTTCTACGGCAAATTCAGCGCAAAAATAAAGCTGGAAAAATTCATGCTGCTAAGCTGCGCATTATGTATTGCAGGCTATCTGACCGCCTGTCTGTCCCCCGTCCCCGCCGTAAGCTTTGTCGGCTGCTCGGCGGTAGGGCTTTCGGTAGGCATAATGTGGCCTGGCACCTACAGCATCGCAGGAGCAAGGCTGCCCGTGGGCGGCACGGCGATGTTCGCACTGCTTGCCCTTGCAGGAGACTTAGGCTGTCTGTCGGGTCCCACCGCAGCGGGATTTATTTCGGGAGCCACCGACGGCAGACTGCAAACGGGACTTATCTTCGCAGCCGTTTTCCCGCTGCTCTTGGGAATAGCCGTACTGATACTGCATAAAAAAACCGAAAAAAATTAAGGAGGATATTATGAAGCGTCAGGACTACATATCATGGGAGGAATACTTCATGGGCGTAGCCATTCTCTCCGCCCAGAGAAGCAAGGACAGCTCCACGCAGGTGGGAGCCTGCATAGTCAGCCGTGACAGGAAGATACTGTCGGTGGGCTACAACGGAATGCCCATCGGCTGCAACGACGACGATATGCCTTGGGAACGTGAGGGCGAGCTGCTGGACACCAAGTACGCCTACGTCTGCCACGCCGAGCTGAACGCCATACTGAACAACGACGGACGTTCGTTGAAAGGCACCACCATCTACACCACGCTCTTTCCCTGCAACGAATGCGCCAAGGCGATCATTCAGTGCGGGATAAAGGAGATAGTCTACATGGAGGACAAGTACGCCGAGGAGGACAACGTTGTTGCCGCAAAGCGTATGCTTGACATGGCAGGGGTGAAGTACAGGCAGTATCAGCCCTCGGGCAAAGAGGTCAACGTTAAGCTGTAAGAACCGGACCGCAGGGTCTGCAATATATAATAAAGGAGAAAACATCATGGCAAAATATTCGGTACTCACTGATAACGAAAAGGAAGAGGCGGCAGCTGAGGCAATGCTGAGAGCCGCCGCCAGAAAAGGCTTTAATCAGGGCATTGTGGTAGGCGCTCTTATCGCAGCGGCGACCTCGGTGCTCTGCACCGTGGCGGAGCATTATATCGAAATGGCCGCCAAGGACAAGGAGAAAGAGGTATACGGCGAATATGATGAGGAGTTCCCCTTCTGATAAAATTATTTTTCGGAGATGATAAGCGTGCAGAACGAAAAAGAAATAAGACAAGGCTATTACGAGGGCGAACGCTCTCTTTTCATGAGCGAGGACCTGAAGATATACGACACCGTTTTCGGCGAAGGCGAATCGCCCCTTAAAGAAAGCCGCAATATCGAGCTGCAGGGCAGCGTGTTCAGGTGGAAATATCCCCTGTGGTACTGCAATAACGTTGCCGCAAAAAACTGTGTGTGGGCAGATATGGCAAGGGCAGGGGTATGGTACAGCAAAAACGTGCTGGTTGAGGACTGCTCCATAGAAGCACCGAAAAACTTCCGCCGCTGTAAAGACCTTACCTTAAAAGACGTCACCATGCCGAACGCCGCCGAAACTCTGTGGCAGTGCGAAAAGGTGAAGCTGGAAAACGTGACCGCTAAAGGCGATTACTTCGCAATGAACAGCAGCGATATGGAGATGGAGGGGCTTACGTTATACGGCAACTACTCCTTCGACGGCGCAAAAAACGTTGTTATAAGAAACTCCAGGCTGCTTTCCAAGGACGCTTTCTGGAACAGCGAAAACGTCACGGTATACGACAGCTTTATCTCAGGGGAGTATTTAGGCTGGAACTCCAGAAATCTCACCCTGATAAACTGCACGGTAGAGAGCCTGCAGGGAATGTGCTACATCGAAAATCTTGTGATGAAAGGCTGCAAGACGCTGAACACCACCCTTGCCTTCGAGTACTCCACCGTTGACGCTGATATAACAGGCAAGGTGGAGAGCGTGATAAATCCTTTGTCAGGCGTTATCGCCGCCGACTGTATCGGTGAGATAATAATCGACAAGGATAAGGTAGACCCGACAAAGACACGGATAATATGCAGAAACGGCGGCCCCTGCAAGTGCATTGCAGTCTGAGGTAAAGTATAATGTACGATTTCGACACGGTAATTGACAGAAAAAATACAGGCTCTCTGAAGTGGGACGTTAAAGAAAACGAGCTGCCCATGTGGGTGGCGGACATGGATTTCCGCACCGCTCCCGAGATAGTAGAGGCGATAGCAAAGCGGGTGGAGCACGGCGTTTACGGCTACTCGGTGATGCCCGATGAATGGTACGGCGCCTACATCGACTGGTGGAGCAGGCGGCACGGGCTTACGATGGAGCAGGAGGGTCTTATCTTCTGCACAGGGGTAGTCCCCGCCATATCCAGCGTTGTGCGCAAGCTCACCACCCCTGCGGAAAAGGTGCTTATCCAGACCCCCGTTTACGGCGTGTTCTTCAACTGCATACTGAACAACGGCAGGCAGGTGCTGGAAAATCCCTTGAGCTACAACGGGAAAGAGTACTCCATCGACTTCGCCGATTTGGAGGAGAAGCTGAGCGACCCCCAGACCGCCCTTATGATACTCTGCAACCCCCACAACCCCATCGGGAAGATATGGGACAGGGAGACCCTTGCGAAAATCGGCTCCCTCTGCAAAAAGCACAACGTTACCGTACTGGCGGACGAGATACACTGCGACCTTACCGACCCGAACTGCGGGTACGTTCCCTTTGCCTCCGTAAGTGACGAGTGCCGAAGCATAAGCATAACAGCGATAGCCCCCACCAAGACCTTTAATTTAGCGGGCTTGCAGACGGCGGCTGTCTATGTACACGACAAAGCTTTGCGCCATAAGGTATGGCGCGGACTGAACACCGACGAGGTGGCAGAGCCCAACGCCTTTGCGGTGACGGCAGCGGCAGCGGCGTTCACCGAGGGCGAGGAGTGGCTGAACGAGCTGAGGCAGTACGTTTACGAGAACAAGGCGATAGTAGGCGAATTTCTGGAAAGCGAGCTTCCTCAGGTGAAGTTAGTGCCGTCGCAGGCGACCTACCTGCTGTGGCTGGACTGCGGCGAGGTCACCGAGGACGCCCAAAAGCTCTCCCAGTTTATCCGTCAGGAAACGGGCTTGTTCCTGTCCCACGGAAACCAGTACGGCGGCAACGGAAACAGATTTCTCAGACTGAACATAGCCTGCCCCAAGGCAACGCTGAGAGACGGCTTAGAGCGACTTAAAAAGGCGGTCAGAAAGCATATCGGACTTGCCGAATAAAAAATAAATCCCTGTAAAAACAGGGATTTTTTTATTCAGTTTTTAACTTCCTTCATAGTCTTGTTCTTCAGGAAGATGAACAGCTTAGGCGACACCTTTTTAAGCACCCGCTTTGCAAGGACAAAGGTATTCTCCTTGAACTTTGCGGTTTTGTAAAGGAACTTTCTGGGATAGCTCTTGGAGGTTATCTTTTTATCCAGCTTAGCCTCCTTGACCTTTGCTTTTTCGGGAGGCAGCGTATAGATGTCCTTGTACTTCTTTACCAGCTTGTTGAAGTTGTACGCCATGTACAGGATATCGTATTTCGGATACTGGGGCATACGGAGCTGCACGGGGTCGTTGGGGTCAACTGACGGGTCGATGAAGCCTGCGTCCTCTGCGGTTTTCTTCAGGATAGTCATGGGGTAGGGGTAGAAGATATTGGGTATGACCTTGTCCACGTCTAACTTTGCGTTGAGCTTGACCGTTTCAAGGGACAGCTCCAGCGTCTCATGGGGCAGCCCCACTATATTATAGGTCAGTGCGGTGATATTGTACTTCCTGAACCACTTTGCCACCTGTATCATGTGGTCGTTTTTCATATTGCGGTGGAGATACTTTATGCGGAAATCCTCGTTGCCGTTTTCCAGACCGATGTCTATCATATAGCAGCCGCCGTCCTTGAGCATCTTCACCATTTCCTCGTCCAGCACGTCAAATCTCAGGTTGCAGTTGAAGGGCAGGTGTATCTTCTCGATGTACATGGGCATGAATTCGTAGAACCAGTCCTTGTACATATTGAAGATAGCGTCACGAAACTCGATATATTTGATGAAGGGATACTTGGAAAGCAGCAGCTCCAGCAGCTCTATCGCCTTTTTTGGGCTGCGGAAGCGGCAGTATTTCTGTTTATTCGGGTAGATGTTCCTGAACTGGGAGTTGCCGCAGTAGGTGCAGCTGAACAGGCAGCCTCGGGACAGCATCACCATCGCCGTGAAATTCTTGGAGCGGTCTAAGTTTTCGTAGTCGAACAGGTCGAAATCGGGGAAGGGAAGCTCGTCCAGATCCTCGATAAGGGGAGCTACGGGATTGTGTATGACAGTGCCGTCAGCCAGCTTGAAGTTTATGCTTTGTATATCGGTGCGGGTCTTGCCGTCACGCATGGCGTCCATGAACTCCAGCCACGGATACTCGCCCTCGCCCACGAACACCATATCTACGCCCCGTATCGCAAGACATTCGTCGGGAACGAGTATTGCGTGATATCCGCCGATACCCACGGGGATATCCGGCAGATTGTCGTCCAGCCAGCCCGCCATCTCGGTTATAAAGGGGATAGCCGTTGTTCTGGCGGAAAAGCCGATAACGTCGGGCTCAAAGCTCTTTACCTTTTCAAGAAATTCTTCCTTGGTGGGCATAAAAAGCTGGTGGTAAAGCTTAACGTCATGCCCGCCCTGCTTCAGCACCGCCGAGATAGAGGCAAGACCCTCGCTGTAGTTTCCTAATTTATTTCTGTTGTGCATTTCCTCCTCTAAGAAGTCGGGGTATATGAGGAGCATGGTAAGCTGTTTTGACACTTTGTTTTTCCTTTCTCAACCTTATTCTAATTGATTATACAACGTTAACGGCGATATGTCAAGACTTGGGCTGTATATGCCTGTCGCCTTAAATCGATTTCACCAAAAACAATTCCATAGGCTGTGCATATTCGGCAATATCTATCACAAATCCTCCGCAATCCTTATAGCCTAATTTCCTGTAAAAGTGCTGAGCGCTTTCATCGACCTGCGTTGAGGTCATTATCATTCCGTATCCCTGTGCTCTCATATCCTGCTCCCAGTATTCCATCAGCATTTTCCCGCAGCCCTTGTACCGGTGATCACACATTATATACAGCAGAGTGCAAAAGGGTGTGTTATCCCAAAACAGATTGTATCTCAAAAGCCCTATAGGTTCTCCGTCAAGCAGCAGAACATAACCCCTTTTATCACGAATTTTATTTTCAAGCTCCGCTTCCGACAAATGCTTATCAAGGCTGCGCCAAAACTCTTTGTCCTCAGCCTGAACATACCTTATATTGACCATACCGTATCTCCATAGATCTCAGCAATTTTCTGCAAGCCTCTCCAGCTCACTTTTCCCAAAGTAATACCTTTTCCCGCAGAAGTGACAGCAGATCTCCGTATCCCCCTCGGCTTCCTCCGCAAGCTGCAAAAGCTCCTTTTTACCGAGACTTATCAGCATTTTTTCCGTGCGCTCTCTGCTGCAGGTGCACTTATACCCGCACTCCCAGCTGTCCAGTATCTCGCCGCCAAGTCCCTCCAAGCCCATGAGCGCTATCTCCTCGGGCGTTTTACCCTCGGTGAGCATTTCCGTCACGCTCTGCATTTGCTTGATATTGTTCTCGATAAAGTCTATCGCAGCCTCGTTGACAGGCGGCACAAGCTGGATTATATATCCCCCCGCCGCCTTTACGCTGTGATCCTTGTCCACCAGCACTCCCAAGGCGCAGACGGTGGGTATCTGCTCGCTGATGGCGTAGTAGCCCGTGATATCCTCTGCTATCTCTCCCGACACTATGGGAGACTGGGTAGCATAAGGCTCCTTCAGTCCCAAGTCCCGTATCACCGCCAGAAATCCGTCCTTGCCCACAAAGCCGCCCACGTCCAATTTCCCGTCCGCTCTCAGGGGCAGGTCAGCCTGCGGATCATCACAGAGACACCGTACATTGCCCAAATAGTCCGCAACGCAGACCACCGAACCGCCCACGCCGCCGCCGTTTATCCGCAGCGTCAATGCGTCGTCCTCACCCTTCATCAGCGCTCCCATAAGCGCTCCCGCAGCGCACAGTCTGCCCATTGCGGCGGTAGCCACGGGAGAGGGGGTGTGTATTTTTACTATTTCGTTGCATATATCGGTGGCGTCCACCGAGCTGCAAAGCACACTGCCGTCAGCGGACAGCGCGCGTACAAGCTTGCCCATGTTGTTGCTCCTTTGTCCTTACTTTTACGGTAAATCAGTATTTATTTGCCTTATTATATTTTTAAGCATTCGTCATCCCACACCTGAGCTTCTATATAATGATACCGTTCAGTAACATATGTCAGAAATTCTTCCAACGTGCCGTCGTGCTCCGATATTGCATTTAGAAGCATATCCTTTGTAAGCATAGTAAACGCACTCTTCCTTTCAAGAGAAGCCATACTATCACCATAAGTAAAGCTGATGTGGTTTGAAGGTATACGATTTAGAGGTATCATTGTAACAATTCCGTTATCAAACCAACTGTTCAGATAATCACTTCCATGCAGAACAAATGAAAGAGGGTGATACTGCAAAGGTTTACCGCCGAGTTCTATAAATCGTGCGTACAATAGCTTGTCTGTTTGCAAGCGTCTGGTATAATAATTCTCAAAATCCGCAAATCTGTAGAATGCAGTAGTATTCTTGTTCTGTTCAGCCATCTCGTGTGCAAGTGCAAAAGCCTTGTCTTTTGGTAAACGCATAATATTTAGCAAAGGTGTGCAGCTGCGGTGACAGTAATTAACAATATGCAAGTCATCAATCGTCATAGGTAACTCCTTAAATTCCGACTTATTTTAACAGCCTGTCCCGCCACATTTCGATATGCAGCATAATATGCCCGATATTCCCCTCCCCCGCATACTTTGCGGGATCAAAGAAATCGCAGTCCAGCTCCGACCAGTACAAATCGTTCTCGTCTCCGCTGACCTGCACCTGCCTGTTCACTCTCCCCACATACACCTGAACATAGCAGTCGTCAAGATAGTATGTGAAGCCCATCAGGTGGGTGAGCACTATGCAGTCCCTTGTTATGGCGGTCTCCTCGAAAAGCTCACGGTAAGCGGCGGCAGTGCCGTCCTCCCCCTGCTCTATCTTGCCTCCCACAAAGTTGGACAAGCCCTTGTACGGGTCTTTCTTCCGCCTGCACATCAGCATTTTTTCGGCGGCTTGGTCGAATACCGCTATCAGATTGTAGCCCTGCATTTTTCTGTCCTCTAAGTTATTTTTTTGCAATTACCGTAAATTTCTCGCCGGTATCGGTCAGCTTCCCGCCTGTAGGATATTCGCTTACTTCAATCTCACTGAACCCGCTCTTTTCCAGCATTTCCACTATCAATTCCGGCTCAGGAGCTATCTCGCTGAGACTGTCGGAATACCGTGTATAGCTTCCGTTCTCATTTTCCTCAAAGAAATCCAGAAACATATCCACCCTGCACGGCTGACCGCTATCGCTCTCGTCCAGCTCATTCTGCCACCCGCAGTACAGCCCCTCATAATCAAAGGTGTAAGCGTTGTTTCCCAGCACCTCACGGTGCTTATACGGCGTGTTCAGGTCAGCGGCGAATACTCCCCCTGACTTCAGCGAGCGGTACACCCCGTCGAAGGTTTGCTGAACCGCCGATAGATCGGGCAGATGATTGATACTGTCCAGTGCGCAGACAACGGCGTCAAACTGCCCCTCAAAGGGCAAGTCCGTCATATCGGCACAAAGCCACTTCACCTCACTGCTTTTTGCGGCGGCGACAGTCAGCATCTCCTTCGAAATATCCGCAGCGGTAACGTCAAACCCACGCTCCGCCAGCAGCACAGCCAGACTCCCCGTTCCGCAGGCAAGGTCAAGCAATTCTCCGTCCTTTGCTCCATGTCTATACAAAAGCCCTGCGTACATCTCCGCAAGGGCTTCATAATCTATATTCTCCGTAAGCCTGTCGTAAAACAGGGCAAAATCGGCGTAGCTCACTTGTTTTCCTCAGCGTCCAGCCGCTCGAAGATGACCTTGTAGCCGTTGTTGCCGTATTGCAGCGTGCGGTTGACGCGGCTTATCGTGGCGGTGGAGGCGCCTGTTTCCTTCACGATATTGTTGTATATCATCTTCTCGGACAGCAGCTTCGCCACCCGCAGGCGCTGGGAAATGGAGATAAGCTCCTGCATGGTGCACAGGTCCTCGAAAAATTTGTAGCATTCGTCAACAGTTTCAAGCTGCAAAATTGCTTTAAAGAGAAACTCAAAGTCCTCGGACTTCATTTTATCGTTGATATTCATGGGCTGTCCTCGCTTTCCTTTAGTGTTTAATATGATTTTAACAAAATAAAGTGTAAAAGTCAAGAGCAAACCGCAATTTTTATTGTCAACCAAAATAAGAAACAAGTTGACAATTACATTGAACCGTGTTAAAATAACAGCAGAAAAAATTTTTGAGGGGAGCAGGCATGAGCATAAAAGAGGAGCTGCTGCAGATCCTTACGGAAAACGCAGGGCGGGAGATATCGGGACAGGAGCTGGCAGACAGGCTGAAGGTCAGCCGCACTGCCGTATGGAAGGCGGTAAACGGGCTTATAGCCGAGGGCTGCGAGATTCAAGCGGGCAGGAATCGGGGCTACCGATTTATAAGCGGCGGCGACCTGCTCTCGGTGGGAGCGGTGAGGGCGTTCCTTCCTCCCGAATTGCAGGACAATGAGATAATCCTGCTGAAAACCGTGGATTCCACCAACACCTACGCAAAAAAGCTGGCTGCGGACGGGGCATGGGACGGCACCGTGGTGATTGCCGAGCAGCAGACCGCAGGCAGGGGACGGCGGGGCAACAGCTTCTACTCCCCGCCGGGGAGCGGGTTGTATATGTCGGTGATACTGCGTCCCGAGCTTCACGCCGCAGACACCGACCTGTTCACCATCTGCGCAGGGTGTGCAGTCAGCAGAGCGGTGGAGCGGCTGTCCGGCACAAAGCCGCTGATAAAGTGGGTCAACGACGTTTATCTTGACGGGAAGAAGATATGCGGGATACTGTCGGAGGCGACCGCCGATTTTGAATGCGGCAGGGTGGACAGCGTGGTGACGGGCATCGGCATAAACATTTCCACCAAGGATTTCCCCGACGGGCTGGGAAGTAAGGCGGGCAGCATAAACGCAGGCAATGTGACAAGGGCAAGGCTTGCTGCCGAGGTGTTAAGCGAGCTGATATGCTGTCTTGAAAGAAGGAGAAGCGATAATATAGCGGATTACAGGGCACGTTCGCTGGTGCTGGGTAAAGAGGTCGGGTTTGTGCTGAACAATGTTCAATATATTGGCAAAGCGATTGATATAGCCGATAGCGGGGAGCTGGTGGTGGAGCTGGAAGGCGGAGAGAGCGTGAGGCTCAACTCAGGGGAAGTATCTGTGACTGTTTGATGTTAAGAGTGCAAAGCGTAAAGCTTCAGGTTTCCCCTTTCGTGAAAGTAAGCTCCCGCGGCTCGGTTTGTATGCCTGCTCCTTCATAGCACCTGACCGCGGCTGCGCCGCCGCGGTCGTGCGCCTTCGGCGCACGACCCAACGATTTGCCCCGCAAATCGTTGCTTTTCACGGCTCCGCCGTGAAAAGGCGGCTGCGCCGCCCCTTCGGCAAGCACTGCCCACCCTGCCCCGCACCCTACACTGACTGTTTTGGAGGCACACATGAAAATAAAAACCATCGACTTAGTGCAAATCGCCTTATTCGCCGCAATAATAGCGATCCTGTCGCAGATCTCGATCCCCACCCCCTTCGGCGTCCCCATATCGCTGCAGACCTTTGCCGCAGCGCTGTGCGGCTACTTCCTCGGCGCAAAAAAGGGAGCCGCTGCGCTGTTGGTCTGGATAGCCATAGGAGCCGTGGGAGTTCCCGTATTCACCGGCTTCAGAGGCGGCTTTGCCGTACTGCTTGGACTGACCGGCGGCTTCATCTACGGCTTCATACCGCTGGTGCTGCTGTGCGGCGTTGAGCTGAAGCACAAGCCGCTGCGCATAGCGCTGGGAGCGGCGGGAATACTTGCGTGCCACCTCTGCGGTGCCGTACAGTACGCCCTGCTGATGGGGATAGACCTTCTGCAGTCCGCCCTGACAGTATCGGTGCCCTTCCTGATAAAGGACATGGCGAGCATAGCAGCCGCATATTTCGCCGCAATTGCCATAAAAGCCGCAGCCAAGCGCTTTTCCGCAAGTAACTGAACGTTGTTCAACAAAGGAACGCCCCATTTTATCTCACCGCAGCTATCGACTGCCTTGACATTTCCTATATAAAAAAGTATAATGTTACTTAAAGAACAACCGAAAACGGAGGAACAGCACAATGAAATTTTCCGAAATGCCCTACCGCCGCCCCGACCTTGAGCAGCTCAAGGCGAAGCAGGCTGAGCTTACCGAAAGGCTGAAAAACGCAAAGAGCTATCAGGAGGCGAAAGCGACCTTCCTTGAGCAGCAGGAGGAGAGCAAGCACGTCCACACCCTTGCCACTCTTGCCAGCATCCGCCACAGCATAGATACCCGTGACGAGTATTATAATGAGGAGGAGAAGTTCTGGAACGCAGCCTTCCCCGAGCTGAACGAGTACACCCAGCAGTGGCAGCTCGCCATGCTGAGCTCCCCCTTCAGAGCCGACTTCAGCGCCGAATACGGCGACCTTATGTTCAAAAACACCGAGATAGCCCTCAAGGCATTCTCCCCCGAGATAATCCCCGAATTGCAGCAGGAGAACGACCTGACGCAGGAGTACGAAAAGCTCCTTGCCTCCGCAAAGATACCCTTTGAGGGCGGCGTTTACACCATTTCCCAGATGACCCCCTTCAAGACCGACCCGGACGACGCACGCCGCCTTGCCGCATGGAAGGCGGAGGGGCAGTGGTACAAGGACAATCAGGCAAAGCTGGACGAGCTGTACGACAAGCTGGTAAAGCTCCGTGACACCATGGGAAAAAAGCTTGGCTACGAGGGCTACACCACACTTGGATATTACAGAATGACCCGCAACTGCTACGACAAGAACGACGTGGAGAAGTTCCGTCAGGCGGTGCAGAAATACCTTGTCCCCCTTGCGGACAGAGTTTACAGGGAGCAGGCGAAGCGTCTTGGCAAGGAATACCCCATGAGCTTTGCGGACAACGCCCTTGAGTTCCGCTCAGGCAACCCCAGACCCGTAGGCACTCCCGACGAGATACTGGCACAGGGCAAGAAGTTCTACGACGAGCTGTCCCCCGAAACCAGCGAATTTTTCCGTGCCATGCTGGAGGGCGAGATGCTGGACGTGCTCTCCACCGAGGGCAAGCAGGGCGGCGGCTACTGCACGGGACTGCCCGACTATGAGATACCCTTTATCTTCGCAAACTTCAACGGCACCCAGCACGACGTTGAGGTAGTTACCCATGAGGCGGGACACGCCTTTGCCGAATGGACCAACAGGAAAAGGATACCGCTGGACTATGTATGGCCCACAATGGAGGCGTGCGAGGTACATTCCATGTCCATGGAATTCATGGCATGGCCGTGGGCAGAGGGATTTTTCGGCGACGATACCAGAAAATTCCGCTACAGCCACCTGTCCTCCGCATTGACCTTTATCCCCTACGGCACGATGGTGGACCATTTCCAGCACGAGGTCTACGAGCACCCCGAGTACACCCCCGCGCAGCGCCACGGTATATGGAAGAAGCTGTTGGGCATTTATATGCCTTGGGTAAAATTAGACGGCGAGATACCCTTCTACAGCGACGGCGAGGGCTGGCAGCGTCAGCACCACATCTACTCCAGCCCCTTCTACTATATAGATTACTGTCTTGCGCAGACGGTAGCCCTCCAGTTCTGGGCGCTGCTGCAGGAGGACAGGAAAGAGGCATGGGCAAAGTACATGGCGTACACCGAGCAGGGCGGCAGCAGGGTATTCACCGAGCTGCTGGAAAACGCAAAGCTGATAAGCCCCTTCGGGGACAGCTGCCTGAAGGTGGTCTGCGAGACTGCCGCAAAGTGGCTTGACGACTACGACATGACCGGTATCCTGTAAAAAATGGAAAAGCAGGAAAAGGCAAGAAAGAAAAGGGGCAGAGCCGCTCGGGCGGAGCTGTACGTTCCGCAGGCAGGCGGAGGTTACCGCTACATCGGCAAATACTACGCCTTTTCTCAGGGTCAGAGGCTGGACGCAAAGCGGTACCTGCTGTTTCGGACGGGTTTAAGCGTGCTGTCCCTGCTGCTGGTTCTGGGCAGCGGTCTGCTCAATTCTCCCGGAATGCACAACACCTTTTATGTGATAATCCCCTTTGTGGGCAGCTTTCTCTGCGCCGTTGCCTGCGTCTGGGCAGGCGGCAGAGCCATGTATTACGGCGCTTCGCTGAAGGAATACGTCTACGGCGCCACGATAGTGAGGCTGAAAGGGCTGACCGTCTTTCAGGCGGTGCTCTCGTTCCTTGCGGCGGCGGGAGAGGCGGCGCTCTTCTTCCTGTCGGCGGAGGAGGAGCGAAAGCTGCTCCTCATGCTGGCGTTCAGCGGACTGCAGCTTCTTGCGGCGGCAGCGTCGCTGGTGTCACGCCGCCTCGGCAGCCTGTACAAATGGGAAAAAAGCGGCACTTAAATTTCAATTTCCGCCCGTATTGTGTTACGGGCGGATTTTTGTAGGAATGTATAAATTTTTTTATAATTTTGAGCAGTATTTAGCAATTTGACGAAAAAATTTGAAAAAAATGCCTGAGGAAAATTCATACTTACCAAAGCGCTCCAAATTTTTCGGCGGATTGTCTAAAACAGGCGAAAGCTCTGCCGTTCATATCAAGCAATTTGACAAAAAAGGAAAAAATTTTTCCGGAATGATTTGCCGGCGCCCGCCGGATTATGAAAATTTACAATTTGACATTTGCAAAAGTTCGTGATACAATACCTATTGCGTTACTGTCGATGTTCTTTATCAAGGGACGCGGCAGCAACGAGACAAATGATTTTGCAAGTCGGCTGCGACAAAAATGCAAAATTGCAGCAAGTCCCCTGCATACATATAAAAAAGCAATGCAGGCGGGACGTTCGTACCGGATAACGGGCACAGACCCGCCGGTAAAGAGAACAACCATATATTTTAAAAGGAGGAACACTAAAAATGAAGATCAGCAAGAAGCTGTTGGCGCTTCTTCTTTCCGCGGCTATGGTAGCTTCATTTGCAGGCTGCTCCACCTCCGAGGGCAATCCCGAAGGTTCTGACAGCGGCAATAACTCTACCGACGGCAGCGAAAATAACAACGGCGACAACGGCGGCAACGGCGGCTCCGGCTCCGACTTTAACTACGATGAAAAGTACAGCGCTCCCTTCCCCGGCACCGGCGGAAGAGATGGCGGCAATTACTCTGACGGTACACTCGTTGTATCCGTAGAACAGGGTCTTGAAGGCAAATTCTCTCCCTTCTTCTACAGTGCTGCAAATGACGGCACCATCGTTGACATGACTCAGGTTTACCTGCTTGCGGTTGACCGCGGCGGCGACCCCGTACTCAACGGTATCTACGGCGAGACCCGTACTTGGAACGGCACCGACTACACCTACTACAGCCCTTCAGATATCACCATCACCGAAAACAGCGACGGCACTGTAACCTATGACGTTGTAATCCGCAACGACATCAAGTTCACCGACGGCAAGACTGCTAATATTGACGACGTTATCTTCGGTATG
>JAFLUH010000001.1 GCA_022508895.1 Oscillospiraceae bacterium | reverse complement strand
TGCGGTGGTCTGCCGCAGTCTTTTTATTTAATATTTGTATTTTTTTCCTTGATAAGTGTCCAGTTGAGCCTGCAAGTGATCGATCGCACCAAGCACAGCGATCTTATCAGTGCTCCACAATGGAGCAACCAGCTTGGATTTGTCTCCATCGCCTGTAAGGCGTTCTATCACTGTTTCCGGCGGGATATATTCAAGCTGCTTTACTGTGATGTCAATATATTCCTCCATAGTCATGGGAATGTATTGCTGCATATAATACAATCGTTCAAGTTCAGTGTTCTTTATAATATGCAGCAGATGAATCTTCAATCCGTCAGGTCTCATTTTACCGAGCCTGTATGCCGTTTCCAGCATCATTTTCTCGTCCTCGCCAGGAAGACCGTTTATTATATGGACAACAGTTCGTATTCCTGCAGCTTTGAGTTTTTCAAGTGCGGCTATAAATTCATCGGCAGAGTGACCTCTGCCTATAATATCAGCAGTTTCATCATTGATGCTCTGCAGTCCGATCTCCACTGTAAGGTTTGTTCTTGACGAAAAATCCTTCAGATAAGCCATAACATCATCGGGAAGGCAGTCAGGTCTTGTAGCTATAGACACAGCAACTACATCAGGGAAAGTCAGCACAGGCTCAAATCGCTCTTTAAGCACTTCGACAGGCGCGTATGTGTTGGAATAGGACTGAAAATAAGCGTTGATCTTGGCATTAGGGTGCTTTTGGTGTATAAGGGAGACCTGATGTTCAAGCTGCTTGCTTACTTCAACACAGCTGTTATCAGTAAAATATCCGCTTCCTCCGTCACAGTAAATGCAGCCATTCGTTCCCTTTGTTCCGTCAATATTGGGACAGGAAAATCCGGCGTCAATTGGAGCTTTATATACACGTTCTCCGTATTTCTGCATATTATAATAATGCAACGTGTGGTAGCGTTTGTTGTCTGAGGCGTATTTAAAAGTGTTCAAATTGTTTCCTCCCAAAGCCCTCTCGATAATGGTCGGGAGGGGTTTATTTTCTGTTGTTTATATCAACATATTCGCAGTGCTTGGTCACATTTTTGTACGCAGGCCTTATGATCTTACTGTTGTTGAGCAACTCCTCTAATCTGTGAGCGCACCAGCCTGCTACTCTGGAAATGGCAAAGATCGGTGTAAACAGCTCATTGGGCAATCCCAGCATACTGTACACAAAGCCACTGTAAAAGTCTATATTGGCACTTATGGGTTTATATGTCTTTCTTTTGGAATTGATAACATCCGGAGCAAGTCTTTCTACCCTTGTATAAAGCTCAAGTTCATCTTCCTTCCCTTTTTCTTGTGCCAGAACCTTTACATATTTTTTGAATATCTCTGCGCGTGGGTCGGAAACAGAGTAAACAGCGTGACCCATTCCGTAAATAAGACCTGCATTGTCAAATGTTTTTTTGTCAAGTATATCACTTATATACTGAGTGACCTCGGTATCACTTGTCCAGTTTTTGACCTTGGTCTTCATATCCTCAAACATTTCAGCAACTTTGACATTGGCGCCGCCATGTCTCGGACCTTTCAGCGATCCTAATGCCGATGCTATTGTGGAATATGTATCGGTGCCTGAGGAAGTAACGACCCTTGTTGTAAAGGTAGAGTTGTTTCCTCCGCCGTGATCAGCTTGAACTACAAGAGCTATATCCAGCACCTGAGCCTCAAGAGGGGTAAAGGAGTGGTCGGGACGGAGCATATAGAGAATGTTCTGAGCAGTGGACAGCTCGGGCGACGGAGCATGTATAAACAGACTCTGCTCGTCATAATAGTGCTTAAGACCTTGGTAGCTGTATACCGCAAGTCTGGGGAAACGTGCTATCATCTGCAAAGACTGACGCATTACCACTTCTGTATCGGTAGAATCGGCTTTATCATCGTATGTATAAAGCGTAAGTACGCTTCTTGCAAGAGAGTTCATTATGTTGCGGCTGGGCGCTCTGAGTATTACATCTCGTGTAAAGCTGGTGGGAAGATCACGGTAATATACCAAGTCCTGATTGAACTGTTCCAATTGTTGCTTGCTGGGAAGCTCACCGAAAAGAAGCAGATATGCCACTTCCTCAAAGCCAAAGCGATTGTCGGCGGTAAAACCGTTTACTATCTGCTCCATATTTATTCCGTGATAGTAAAGCTTGCCCTCACAAGGTATAATATCACCGTCATCTATGGTATATGACTTTACCTCCGCTATCTTAGTAAGACCGGTCAATACACCTTTGCCGTTGACATCACGCAGTCCCCTCTTTACATCGTATTTACTGTAAAGCTCCGGATTTATGTCAAAATTCTTTTTGCACAGATTTGTATACTCTGCAATGCGGTCTATCTTTTCATGAACTGCATTTTCTGCCATCTAAAGCACCTCTCTTTACTTATAAAGTATATCACAAAAACAAAACATTTTCAATTTATTTAATTAAACAGTAAATTTTTTTGAAACATCTTACAATTATTGTTGAAATGGAGCCGCAAATATGGTAAAATAACATAAAGTATAATTACGGTAAAAAGGACGATGACAGAATGAAGCTTGAACCATTTTACAGACGGGCGCTGTACTATGAAACCGATAAAATGGCAGTGGTACATCACTCCAATTATCTCAGATGGCTTGAGGAAGCTCGGCTCGACTTTCTTGATCAGATGGGATTTCCATACGACAAAATGGAGGAAATGGGGATAATGATACCCGTTTTGTCATCTTACTGTCAATACAAATATGCAGTGAGGTTTAACGACACTGTTTGCGTCAAGCTCCATATGGAGGAGTTCAACGGACTGAAATTCCGTATTTCTTACAATGTTACCGATAGTGAAACAGGTGAGATAAGGCTGATTGCCGAAACCTCACATTTCTTTGTTGACAGCAGTTTTAAGCCTATAAGAATAAAAAATGTCAATCGTGAGATATATGATATTTTTCATAATGCCATCGGTGCAGACTTATACTCGGGTGAATAATAAAAGAAGCGGCAAAAAAGCCGCTGTCTTTATGCTTAATACGCTTTGCCCCAGTAAAGCATATGCTTTGCAGGCTTTCCGCAACAAATGCATTTGTCTGATATTTGCTTCTGTTCAAAAGGAATACACCTTGAACCTACTCCTGTGAGTTCCTTGACCTTGTCCTCGCACTCCTCTTCACCGCACCACATGGCACGGATAAAGCCGTCGCCGTTTTCGTTGAGCTTGCTTATGATCTCGTCTGTGGTAGTGCAGTCGTAGGTGCGCTTTTCCATATTATCGTATGCGATTTTATAGATATTTTCAGCTAACGCTTTCAGCAGATTGTCAATTGTATCTTCCAAATTATCGAGAGAAACAAAGCTCTTTTCCCTATTGTCACGGCGAACAATGACACATTGGTTCTTTTCAATATCCTTAGGACCGATCTCAAGGCGCAGCGGAACACCCTTCATCTCATATTCGGCAAATTTCCAGCCTGCGCTGTTATCACTGTCGTCAATTTTGACACGATATTTTGCTTTCAAGCGATCGGCGATCTCATGTGCTTTTTCGAGAACTCCTTCCTTTTGTTGATTTATCGGGAGTATAACAACTTGAATAGGGGCAACGGCAGGCGGGAGAACAAGCCCGTTGTCATCGCCGTGGGACATTATGATTGCGCCTATGAGACGGGTCGTAACGCCCCATGAGGTTTCGTAAACATATTCCTGTTTATTTTCCTTGCTGGTGTAGGTGATATCAAAGGCCTTTGCAAAGCCGTCGCCAAAGTAATGAGATGTTCCCGCTTGAAGTGCCTTTCCGTCGTGCATCAGCGCTTCGATGGCGTAGGTGGCCTCTGCGCCTGCGAACTTGTCGCTTTCCGTCTTTTTGCCCTTTACTACAGGCATATTCAGCGTATTTTTGCAGAAATCCGCATATATATTCAGCATTCTCTCGGTTTCTTCGATTGCTTCTTTTGCAGTTGCGTGAACGGTATGACCTTCCTGCCACAGAAATTCTCTGGAGCGCAGGAAAGGACGGGTGGTTTTCTCCCAGCGAACTACCGAGCACCACTGATTGTACAGCTTAGGCAAATCACGGTGAGAATGGATAATATTTGCATAATGCTCGCAAAACAATGTTTCAGAGGTGGGTCGGATACAAAGGCGCTCGGCAAGCTGTTCACTGCCGCCGTGAGTGACCCATGCCACCTCGGGAGCAAAGCCTTCAACGTGATCTTTTTCTTTGTTCAGCAAACTTTCGGATATGAACATTGGCATATAAACGTTCTCGTGCCCTGTTTCCTTGAACATTCTGTCAAGTATCCTCTGCATATTTTCCCAAATTGCATAACCGTAAGGTCTTATGATCATGCAGCCTTTTACACTGGAATAATCGATAAGATCAGCTTTTTTTACTATATCGGTATACCACTGAGCGAAATCCACATCTCTTGAGGTTATCGCCTCTACCATTTTTTTATTGTCAGCCATGTGTGATTTTATCCCTTCATGAAGATTACTGACAAATATTATATAGTAATTTTCTTTTTTTTGCAAGCATAAGAATAAATTTTCTTGCCATTTTATTAAAAAAAGTGATTTTGATATTCCATTTTTTTTCAAAATATGTTATAATATCTTTTATAATATTATGTTAAACGACAAAGGAGCGAATTATGGCTTTTGAAAGCGTAAGTGGTCAGAAGGTTTTTTCAAGCGCTACCGGATTGACCTATATATTCGGAGATTATTTTGTTGTTTTTCGGAATGACAGTGCCGCACCTGAGATATACGAATGGAAAAGTGTTTCATCAATAACTGAAAATCATGGCAGCATCACGATTTCCGTAGGTATGTCCACATATCACATAGAAAGTGCTGCTTTCAGCTCGGAGGAACAGTTCCTGACAGTAAGAGCGATCATCGAAGGCCAAATAGCCGAGAATCCTGACATTCGCTACAGGTTCAATCAACGTATCCTTCCGCTGAAATACTTATATCGCAACATTGATGCCAGCAACGCTTATGTAATGCGTGGGGTATATGAAGAAAAGGTCATAAATTCAAGCAATATCTCACTTATCAGCGCACGCTTCGGCAGAGTTATTTTCGTGTTTGCTATTTTGCTCATGGCAATATTCTTTATGATATTCGCAAGTATAATGGGCAATCTTCAGGATAACTGGATATGGTGCCTTCCCCTTTCGATTTTTTTGGGAATAATAGTTTCGGTGGTCATTTATCTTATCATCGGCGCAGTTGCCAGACATAAGTACAGCTCCGTTCAAAAAGCCGATCCTGCTACTACACAGGAAATTACGGTGGTGGTTGCACCTGAAGGCTTTGCGGCTGTGGAAAGCGCGGTTTATACTGCGCACGACCTTATCCCTTGGAACGAAGCCAACTTTTTTATAGAAACTCACATGGGACTTGTTGTTTTGAGAGATAATAAATCGGTATTCTGGCTTCCCAAAAGCTTTATGCCGAAAAATCAGCAGGCAGGAATCTATAATCTTATTGCCTCAAAAGTAAAGCAAAGGTAGGTTTAGCATAATGAAAGCTACAATTTCATCGGAAACGCTGCTTGTAAACGATAAGGAATTTACTATTATCAACGTTTCCTCCAGTCCCGGAAGCTTCGGTATCTGCAATACCACCAGACGAAAAGAGAAAGGGCTCAGAGAAACCTTTTATCTTGGAAATGAGCCTTTGATACACATAACTCAAAAAAGTGTGAATGACCCATATTCCAACAAAATGATATGTCAAGTATCATCTATAGAGCGCAGCGGTGACTTTGTAAAAAGAGTGATGGCGGTACGGGATGATTATTTTTCCAACAATAAAACCTTGTTAGGTGCTCTGCAGCCTTTATTGGATTATATAAAAAACGGTCTTTATGTTATTTATGAAGAAGACATGATCCCAACCGACGGTTCCGGCAACTTTTTTTGGTCAAGCTATCTTGTAAATCATGAGCTGAGCGGTTCAAGCACATATAATGCGGCTTGCCCTGCAGACCGTGTTATCCCCCCCGCATTCCTTGTGCCCACTGAAAATATTGCAAACTATTCTGAAGCTCATATAAAGCTTGCGGCAGAAAAAGTAAAAGCTGAAGATGGAGCGTACGGTATATGCTTCCACCTGTCGGGAATGTTCTGCGCCCTTCTGTCAAATCACCATGAAGTGACAGCTGCACTTATGATGAACAAAAAGGTTCGCTGCCTGATTATTGAGCCGGTGAAGAATTTGCGGTTTGCAAACGATATAAGCAGTGTACAGATAGACCGTGAAGAAAATGATGAATCGCAGCCCGAAGAGGATTATTTTTATACTGCATGTGCAAGAATCCCGTTAAGCAAAATTTCACAGCCGTTTCTCGAGAGCTTCTTTCTGACAAGAAGAAAGGACGTAAGTAAATACTCTGATGTGGTCACATACAACAGTGACAAGAACACTACTTTAAAAGGAAAAAGAGGAATATCCAACGAAATAATTGAAAGATGTGACAAAATGCCTGATGCAGAAATGCTTCAGTCTGTAGCGATGATCGATTATATTTCAGACGAAGAGCTGGATGCCCTGCTTCAAGGGGAAACTATGCTCAATGAAAAATATATTATCAATCAGAACTATTATTCAAGCATTACTCTGGCGTTCAACTATCTTCTATATAAGGATTTTGGCAAGTTCCTTAATTTTTCTTCGTCAATTCTTATGAACGAGGACCTTACTGCGGTACACCAGTATGTAGCCTCAAGATTGCAGCCTATAATTCATAAGCGAATTTTTGATCTCTTTAACAGCATAATTGACTCCGATAACGCTGTATATGTGCCTATAATGCCGCTTGCAGAAAAATATATCACAAGATATAATCTCCGTTTGGAAAATGAGGAAAAGGAAAAAGAAAAGGAAAAAGAACTCAAAGAACTCAATGATGTGCCTATTATGAAGAGAAATCTGGAAAATGAGATCAACTCTCTTGAATTAGCAAAGAAGATCCAGCATGCTGCGCCGCCCAAGAAAAAATAAAATCTGTTTATAACTATATAAAAATAATAGCAGGAGTGCCAAATTGACTTTAACACTGCCTGCTTTTATTTGCTAAATATCGGGTATTTACAGACCGCAAAGCTCCTTGGTGTCTCTTGCGATAAGAAGTTCCTCGTTTGTAGGAACTACCCACACCTCAACCTTGCTGTTCGGAGCGGATATTTTGCTCAGAACGCCTTTAGCTTCTGCATTTTTATTGTCGTCCAGCTTTATACCGAAGAATTCCATGTCGTGGCAAGCGTCAGCACGGACGGAAGGAGCATTTTCGCCGATACCGCCTGTGAAGATTATGGCATCTACACCGTTCATAACCGCTGCATAAGAACCGATATACTTCTTGATTCCGTATCTGAGTATTTCTCCCGCAAGAATAGCGCGCTTGTTCCCTTGTGCCGCTGCGGCATCGACATCACGGTTGTCGCTGGAAACACCGCTTACGCCTAAGAAACCGGATTTCTTGTTGAGATAATCGCTCATTTCCGAGGGGTCAAGCCCAAGCTTCTTCTGCACAAAGGTAACTGCGGAAGCATCGATGGCGCCGCATCTTGTTCCCATGATAACGCCGTCCAGCGGAGTGAAGCCCATAGAAGTGTCTACCGACTTGCCGCCGTCAACTGCGGTTATAGAGGAGCCGTTGCCAAGATGACAGGAAATTATTTTCAGATCCTCAACCTTTTTGCCCATTGCGTCTGCCAGAGCTCTTGAAACAAAGCGGTGAGACGTACCGTGGAAGCCGTATTTTCTTACATGATATTTTTCATAGCATTCATAAGGCAGACCGAACATAAATGCCTTTTCGGGCATAGTCTGATGGAACGCAGTATCAAACACTACCACCTGAGGAACATTTGCAGGAATTACCTTTTTGCAGGCTCTCAGCGCCAGCGCATGGGGATGATTATGTACGGGCGCCAGCTCAGAAAGACCGTCGATCTGATCTATTACTTCATCGGTAACGATAGTTGCCTTATTGAATATCTCGGCACCCTGCACTATTCTATGACCTACGGCGGCGATCTCGTCCATGCTCTTTATAACGGACGCTTCCCCGCTTGTCAGCACCTCCACTACCTTTTCAAAGGCCTCGGTGTGTGTGGGGAATGCACAGTCCACGCTCACCTGTCTGTCATCAAAGGTCTTGTGTGTGATATGACCGTCCATACCGATCCTTTCACAGTTGCCCTTTGCGATAACGCTCTCATTATCCATGTCGATCAGCTGGTACTTCAGAGAGGAGCTGCCTGCGTTGATTACTAAAATTTTCATTTTGCAATATCCTTCCTTTATGTAGAGATTCTTAATAATCCAAGTTTTATTTTATATCAAACAGATAAAAAAATCAAGTGTTTTTTCACAAAACTGTAAATTAGGAGCAATAAATATGAATGTATGCGGTATAATCTGTGAATACAATCCCTTTCACAACGGCCATAAGTACCATATAGGTCAAACAAGAGAAAAGCTCGGCGCAACGCACATTGTCGGTGTAATGAGCGGAAACTTTACTCAGCGCGGAGATGTAGCAATAGTTGATAAATTTAAGCGAGCGGAAACTGCACTCAAAAACGGTGTTGATCTTGTGATAGAGCTTCCTGTAGCATTTTCTCTTGCAAGTGCCGAGCAGTTTGCACAGGGCGCTGTGTTTCTTCTTAACTCTCTTGGGTGTGTAAACACGCTTAGCTTCGGCAGTGAGTGTGGAAATATAGATCAGCTTAAAGAAGCTGCGGGTGCGGTTTGCTTTGCACGGGAAAGTGACGAGCTCACCAATTACATGAAAAACGGTATGTCCTACCCTGCTGCACTGCAAAAAGCTATCGGTAAATTTTATACCGATGATGTTATAGAGACCTTAGCTGCTCCAAACAACACCCTTGCCGTTGAATATATAAAAGCTCTTGATGAGCTTGCTTCTCCTATAAAACCTGTCACCATAAAACGAAAAGCGGCAGGACATGACAGCGAAGTATCTGCCGACCCCGAAATAGCAAGCGCTTCACAAATCAGAAGACTTTTGCAGGCAGGAGAGGACATTTCGGCTTTTGTGCCTGACTGTGACTTTTCAAACATAGCTTCGCTGGCTAACCTTGAGACCGCAATTCTCTCCAGACTGAGATATATGTCAAAAAATGAGATAGAAAAAACTCCAAATGTGCTTACAGGGCTGGAGAACAGAATATACAAGGCTGTAAGGGTATCCACAAATCTGAATGAGCTGCTTTTTCTGATTAAAACAAAACGGTACACTCTTTCAAGAATAAGACGAATCGTTTTGTCCGCATACCTTGGAATTACAAAAAACGACTTGAAAAATAACCCTTCTTATGTTAGAATTTTAGGTATGAACGGTAGAGGCAAGGAGATACTGGCAGCTGCAGAGTGTAAGCTGCCTATAGATACCTCGCTTGCTCAACTTGCAAAAAAAAGTGACATGGCAATGAAACAAGCAAGGCTGGAGGAGCGCTGCGACAATCAGTATGCTCTTGCGCTGGGCAGACGGCAGGTTTGCGGACTCGATTATACTGCAAAGCCTGTGATATTGGATTGATGGAAAGGAATTGCAGTGAAATGAGTGTAAAATTTTCAGAGATAAGCTATAAAAACTTCGGAAAGTGCATAAAAATGGAAAATGAGACTGCTGCGGTCATTGTAACTGTTGATGTGGGACCCAGAGTTATCTACTACGGGTTAAACGGAAAGCAGAACATTTTCAATGAGGACATAAACCGTGACACAGTCAGAGACAGTAAGCAGCTTCACGATTTCTTTGAAACGGAGGAAAACTGGTATATTTACGGCGGTCACCGTCTTTGGAGCAGCCCTGAGAGCTATCCTGAAAGCTATACACCCGATAATCATTCTGTTCCATACGAAATAGACGGCAATTCTCTCAAGCTTATGCCTGAGGACAGAGTGAAGGTGGGAGAGCGTCATATAATGACCGTAACATTGGACGACACTTCTTCCGATGTCACGGTGAAGCATGCAATAAAGAACATAGCCGACTATGATATAAAGCTTGCGCCATGGTGCCTTACGGTCGCAGAGAAAGACGGCGTAGAGATACTGCCCCAGTGTACTAAGGACACAGGGCTTCTGTCAAACAGAAGAATGGTTTTTTGGGCTTATTCCAATGTAAACGATCCGAGATTTTTTGTGTGTGATAAGTACATAACTCTTGCACAGACTGATAGAGAGGAAGCTTTTAAAATAGGAGTAAACAACGAGGACGGATGGGGCGCCTACCTCAACAACGGACAGCTTTTTATAAAGCGTTTCAGATTCGATCCGCTTGGAGAATATCCTGATTTCTCGGTAAATTATGAAACGTATACAAATCAGTATATTATGGAGATAGAGTCGCTGGGAACAGTGGAAAACCTTAAACCCGGTGATTATACCGAATATGATGAATACTGGCAGATCAAGGAGTGCAGTGAAACGTTTGACCGTAAGGACGAGAACAGCATAGACAATTTTGTAAAAAAATATATATTATAAAATCCAGGCGGTTTGGAAGAGCCGCCTGAAATTATGTGACCTGTTTAATTAAGGAGCTTATATGGCTAATTTTGAGCAGCTGAGAGCACAGCACAAGGAATTTATATATGAGGGCTACGAGATCAATGAAGACAGCTTTGTTTTTCATTTTCGCATTGACGATTACATTTTTGCGCCATGCTGGCAATTTTCTTCTGAGCTTATACAAAATGCGGCTGACAAGGAACTGCTTAATTATGCGGTTTTCTCTTTGGGAATGGCGGAGCTGGTAAGCTATTGGAAGTGTGCTTGTCCTCCTGTAGTGAGAGTAAACTGCGGCTCACTGGACAACGAGCAGATAAACTGGTGGAAAAAGCTTTATTTTAACGGTTTAGGTGAATTTTTTTACCGAAATGGGATAAAAACAGATATTGAAAGCTTTATGCAAATAATTCCATGTTCAGATAAAGTCCCACACTTCCCTGCTGCATATTCAGGCGAAGGTTTTATGATACCTGTCGGCGGAGGTAAGGACAGTGTAGTTACATTAGAGCTTTTAAGCGAATACCATGACATAAATTCCTGCTTTATCATAAATCCGAGAGGTGCTACACTGGGCTGCGCACATACAGCAGGATATGATGACAGTCAGATAATAGGTGTTCGCCGCACTATTGACAAGCAGCTGCTGGAACTGAATAAACAGGGGTATCTTAACGGCCACACCCCCCTTTCGTCGGTTATAGCATTTTCATCATGGATATTTGCATATTGCGGTAATAGGAAATATATAGCTCTTTCCAATGAAAGCAGTGCCAATGAATCCAATGTATCAGGCACAAAAATCAACCACCAGTACAGCAAAAGTACGGAATTTGAAGCGGATTTCCGTAACTACACAAGCAAATATTTTGGCGGATATCCCGAATATTTCAGTATGCTCAGACCTTGGAGCGAATGGCAGATAGCAAAAAAATTCGTACAGTATCCGAAGTATTTCCCTGTTTTTCAAAGCTGTAATCTGGGATCAAAAACCGATACATGGTGTTCAAACTGCGCTAAATGTCTCTATGTTTATATTATGCTGTCTGCTTTTCTAACAGATGAACAGCTTATAAAGATATTCGGAAAGAATATGCTGGAAGGAGAAGAATATCAGGAGCTGTTCAATGGGCTTGTGTATCAGGATTATGATAAGCCCTTTGAGTGTGTGGGAACCAAAAACGAGATAAATCTGGCGCTTTATAATGCGGCAAAAAGAAGAGAATCGTCAGGCAGTCTGCCGCTGCTTTTGAAACGTTATATCGAGAGAAAGGACAAAAACGACAAACCTGAAGAACTCGATACATTTTTTGATGATAACAACTTTGTGCCCGGCGAGTTTTTATCTCTGCTGAAATTGTAGATTTTTAGGGGTCAACATGAAGGAAAAACTAAGAAATTTTTTTGAAGGTAAGAAAGTACTCATATTGGGCTTTGGCCGTGAGGGCCGCTCAACTCTTGATTTGATCAAAGGATTTGACTGTCGGATAGGCATTGCCGATAAGGATCTTGTTGTAAATCCCGAATTGGAGCAGTATGAGCTGTTTTCCGGCGAAAACTATCTTGACTCCATAAAAGAGTATGACATTGTGATGAAGACGCCCGGAATAGCCTTGTTTGATACGCTGTCTAAGAGGGATAAGTTAAAAATAACCGGTCAGACTGACCTGCTTCTGAGATTTTGTGAAAATAAGATAGTTGGTGTTACGGGCACAAAAGGAAAATCCACCACATCAAGTCTTATTCACCACATACTTGATCATTGCGGAAAAAGCTCTGTTCTTATTGGCAACATCGGTATTCCCCCGCTGACGATAACTGACAGCATTGAAAAAGATACTATAATCGTATGTGAAATGTCTTGCCATCAGCTTGAATATGTTCAGGCGTCTCCGGATATAGCGATTTTGCTTAACGTATATGAGGAGCATCTGGACCACTATGTTGATTTCGATGCATATAGAAAAGCAAAAGAAAATATTTACAGATTTCAAAGCAAAAAAGATATACTGATATATAACAAGGATTGTTACGGCAACGAGCTTGATGCAATTCCCTCAAAAAAAATATCCGCTTCCCTAAATGATGAAGCAGATATTTATATCAAAGAAAAAAATATTGTTTTTCATGGCAAAATAACACCATACGAAAAAATTGAGCCCAAGCTGGAAGGAGAGCATAATCTGTATAATATTGCAGTTGCGATAGCCGCTGCGTCAGAGTGCGGCTGCGATTTGCAAGCAGCGGTCGAGTCTGTTCACAGCTTTAACGGACTTGAACATAGAATGGAGATTGTCAGAACCGTAAACGGAGTAAAATATGTAAATGACAGCATAAGCACTATTCCTCTTGCGACCATCAATGCAGTCAAGGCGTTTTCGGCAGATACTGTAATCATCGGCGGAATGGACAGAGGGATAAATTATGATTTACTTGCGGAATACCTGAACACAGGTGTTGTTGCAAATATTATCTGCTTGCCGGACAGCGGATATCGAATTGCGGATATGCTGAAAACGGATTCATGCGTTTTTCGTGTAAAGGATATGGAGGAGGCTGTCAGCAAAGCTAACGAAGTAACAAAAAAATGCTGTGTGCTCTCCCCTGCCGCTGCCAGCTATGGATTTTATAAGAATTTTGAGGAAAGAGGAAAGCATTTTAAAGAGCTTGTAAATAAGCTGTAGACTTACAATATTTTTTCCATATATCCGCAGGTGAAGGGAAAGAAATCGTATTTTTCTGTTTTTGTATGTACAAATCCGAAAGCTTCATACCATAGCCTGTGCTCTGTGTTCATCTGCCACAGCAGTCTTTCTTTTGTAGTGGCAAAGGCGGTAAATCCGGGAGCATTTTCCGCAGTAAACTCAAACTCATTTGCCACAGTAAGAAAGCTGTCTCTGATAACTTTAACACAGCTTGGAATGTCGAGTGCTTCTATCTTTTTTATCATAAAACTCCTTCATAATATAAATTTAATCAGCAGAACAAAAAAGCGCTCCCTCTTTTCAGGGAGAGCATAAAAGTCGCTGCGTGACCTGGTGCGAGTGGCAATATAGGTTTTACCCTGAAAGCCGGTAGTATCAGTTGGGTGACAGTGTAAGATCAATCGGCGGGCGAAACTAATCAGTTGTGGAGAAAAGAAACCGGCGAAACAGGTCGACAGTCTTCTCCTTGCCGATACCTTTTTTGAACACATCTGTGGATGGGCCGCCATGGGTCAGGAGTCCATCAACATAGACGGACGCCTTTTCCCGCTTGGCAGTTGCTTCGCAGGGAGCCGCTGTCTTGGCAGCATACAGATACGCGTCGAGATAGCTCATTGCCACAGCATCGAAAGCAGCCGTGTGCGCTTTTTTTCCTTTTTGGGAAAGACTCTGCTTCAGCTTGATACTGTCATACCAGTGTGTGCCCAGATCATGTTCGGGGAGAGCAGAGGCACTTTCCTTAACAGCATCCAGCGCAGAGAGGTCAGTTTCACCCAGGAGCGTGTCGTAGAGCTCAAAGATCATGGTATCGTTTCCCATGGCGTGTACCCGGTCGTAGGAGAAAAGGGGCATATCCACTTCGGTGGGAGTGATGATAAGGGTGTCCATTTTCATCAGCCCGAAAAATCCGGAAGCGGTCATGGCGGACACGCTGCCGAAACCCTCCGCCTGAAAGCAGCGGATGAGAAAGGTCATGCCTTTGATTTTCTGATGAGCATACTCGCCGACATCCCGCTCTGTCAGTGGAAAGTCTTTCCCCAGAGCTTTCAGCATTTTATTGATCATAGAGCTGCTCCTCCATATAATAAGATTTGCAAATGAATTTATAAGTGAATCCGCATATTTCACTGCGCAAGTTCAGCAGGCTTAGAGTGACCTGTGATATAATAGCTTTAGGACAGTAGGGATAAGTTCTTATGCTCCCTAAGTGAACCAAAAGGTTGCTACATACTTTGAGCCGCAGAAAAGCCTCTGAAACATATACCAAAGTCAAACGCAGATATACAAAGATTCCTGTAAAAAGAAACGCCATCTAAGGCAGCAGCTGAAAACGCTGTGTGAATATAAAAAACTGCAATCCCTTGAGAACAAGGAACTGCAGTCTGGTGCAGGTAAAGGGACTTGAACCCATACCCCCTTGCGAGGACTAGCACCTGAAGCTAGCGCGTCTGCCAATTCCGCCATACCTGCATTGTAAACATTTATTTTCACAGCTTTTACATTATATCATAACGCCTTTAAAAAATCAACCCCCTTTTTACATATTTTTTTATTTTTTAATTTTTTTGACTGTGACACTTGACAAATTACGCTTGCTGCGGTACAATACTATAGAAAAGATTTTAGGATTTTTGGAGCATACTATGTTAAACCTGTTTACCGTTTCCTTTATATTTTGGTTTAGCGGCTTGGGCTTTTATTTTAGCTACAAGTATTTTCTTCGTGCCAAAAATAAGGTTGCGGTGTAATGGGCATACATGACGTGTAATATCACGAAATTATGAACCTGCATCTCAACGGTGCAGGTTTTTTATTTCAGAAAAAGAAAGGAAACAAAAAAATGATCATTATTCTAAAAAAAGGCGCACCAAAGAATGAAGTAGACGAGCTTTGCAGGAGCATTGAAGCTCAAAATATCAAAATAAACGAGGTAAAAGGCGAACATACCACCATTCTCGGACTTATCGGAGATACCCATAAGGTGGATATGGAGGCAATAGAAGCGCAGGAGATTGTTGAATCTGTTCAGCGTGTTCAGGAACCTTACAAGGGCGCAAACAGAAAATTTCATCCGGAGGACACAGTAGTCAGTGTTGGAGGTGCGTCTATCGGAGATGGAAATGTTGCTGTTATAGCAGGACCTTGTTCCATAGAAACGGAGGAGCAGATAGTTAACACCTGTATGCAGGTGAAGGCGGCAGGCGCAAGCTTCCTGAGAGGCGGTGCGTTCAAGCCCAGAACTTCTCCCTACTCATTTCAAGGGCTTGGAGACGAGGGTCTGAAGCTGTTTCTTAAAGCTAAGAAGGCTACAGGGCTTCCCATTGTAACAGAGCTTATGTCGCTAGCGCACATTGACTTGTTCGACGAAGTAGATGTCATTCAGGTTGGCGCAAGGAATATGCAGAACTTTGAAATGTTGAAGGAACTGGGCAAGTGCGGAAAGCCAATTCTGCTGAAACGTGGACTTTCCAGCACTATCGAGGAACTGCTGATGTCCGCCGAATATATTTTTGCAGGAGGAAATACCCAAATCATTCTGTGTGAGAGAGGCATAAGAACATTTGAAACGCAGACCAGAAACACTCTTGATATATCCGCAGTTCCCGTGCTGAAGGCTCTTACGCATCTTCCTATAGTTATCGATCCCAGTCATGCTACCGGCAAATATGAATTGGTTATGCCAATGTCTATGGCAGCCGTTGCAGCAGGAGCAGACGGGCTTATTATAGAGGTACACAATAATCCGCAAAAGGCGCTTTGCGACGGCGCACAGTCTCTTACTCCAAAGCATTTTTCCGATTGTATGGATAAATGTGAACAAATCGCTTCCGTTTTGGATAAAAAGGTCGGTACACGTCAATGAAAAAAATAAGGATAAACGCAAGCATAAGTTATGATGTTTTAGTAGGAAAAGGACTGCTGGAGCAGTGCGGTGAGCTCATATCAGAGGTTGTTAAATCGCGTAAATGCGCTGTTATTACCGATGACATGGTAGATGCTTTATACGGAGATAAAACCGTAAAAAGTCTTGAAAAACAGGGATTTTACGTCATAAAAGCTACGGTTCCCCACGGAGAAACCTCCAAATCACATGAAAAGCTTATTGCATTGTATAATTTTCTGTCTGCCAATGACATCACACGTTCAGATTTCATTATTGCATTAGGCGGCGGAGTTGTAGGTGATCTGACCGGCTACTGCGCAGCTACTTATCTGCGTGGGATAGATTATGTTCAGATACCCACAACGCTTCTTGCACAGGTTGATAGCTCAGTAGGCGGAAAGACTGCGGTCAATATAGATGCAGGAAAAAATCTTGTTGGTGTGTTTAAGCAGCCAGTGTTGGTAATAGCCGATACAGATGTTTTGTCCACACTGTCGGAAGAGATTTTTGCTGACGGAATGGGTGAAGTCGTAAAATACGGTATGATACGCTCTGCAAGGCTGTTTGATCGCCTCTGCCAAGGAAATATACAGGACGACCTTGAGGATATAATTGCGGAATGTGTCAGCATAAAGCGTGATGTGGTACAGAACGATGAGCATGATACAGGAGAGAGATTGACACTGAATTTCGGACACACCTTCGGTCATGCAATAGAAAAGTATCTTGGATATGGAAATATTGCGCACGGCAAGGCTGTAGCCATAGGTATGTATATGATAACCTCGGCAGCTGAAAAACTGGGACTTGTCAACAGCGGAACAGCCCAAAAGCTCAAAAGCTGCCTTGAAGCCAATTCCCTGCCCTATTCATTGGATATTACGGCTGATGAAATTTATTCATTATCTATCGGAGACAAGAAACGCACTTCGGATGAGATAAGGATCATTCTTTGTCCTGATGTCGGAAGCTGCAATATCAAGGCAATGAAGCTGGAGGATTACAGAAAATTTTTGGAGTTAATATGAAAAAAGACGTAAAGATAACGCCTTCAAAGCTTACAGGTACAATACGGGTCCCAGCCTCAAAGAGCATTTCTCACCGTGCGCTTATTTGCGCCGCTTTGGCAAAGGGGACTTCTGTGATAGATAACCTTTTGGAATGCGATGACACTGCTGCTACCATTGGCATTTTGTCTGCTATGGGTGCAAGGATATACACAGACGGCACTAAGACTATCGTTGAAGGCATTACTACAGCTAACAAAGAGATAAAAGCCGACTGCTTTGAAAGCGGTTCTACTCTACGATTTCTCATTCCCGTGGCAGCGGCTCTTGGGTGCCGTTCAGAGTTTGCAGGCAGAGCAAAACTTCCTCAAAGACCTATCACACCATACTTTACTGAACTTACCAAAAACGGCATATCATTTGATGTAAAAGAAATGCCTTACCGCTTTTCAGGACAGTTGAAAGCCGGAAACTACACTATTGCAGGTGATATTTCCTCGCAATTCATAAGCGGACTGCTGTTTGCACTGCCACTGCTGGACGGCGACAGCGAGATCATTATCACTTCACCGCTTCAATCAAAAGCATACGTTGATATAACGATTGCTGCTTTAAGAGAGTTTGGCATAACTGTTCAGGAAAAAGAAAACGGTTATCTCATTCCGGGAAATCAGGGATATAGACCGCATGATACAATTATTGAGGCGGATATGTCTCAGGCTGCTTTTTATGTTGTTGCTAATGCCATTGGTTCGGATATAACAATTGAAGGTTTGAATAAAAACAGTTTGCAGGGAGACCGTGCTATTCTGGATATAGTTTCTGAGTCCAATGGCAGTGCTTTTGACGTTGACGCATCACAAATCCCTGATTTAGTACCTATCCTTACCGTTTTGGCTGCATTTTCAAAAGGAACATCACATATAACCAATTGCAGCAGGCTCAGATTGAAAGAATCCGATAGGCTGGCTGTGATAACAAGTGAGCTGAACAAGCTGGGCGCTGATATAACGGAAAGCAGTGACAGTCTTACAATAAAAGGCGTTGAAGCACTTCACGGAGGCGTCTGCGAATCTCACACGGATCACCGTATTCCTATGTCGTTGGCTATCGCTTCCACCCGTGCAGCCGAGCCTGTTATAATCAACGGTGCAGACTGTGTCAGCAAATCATATCCGCATTTTTTTGAAGATTTTGAAGCTCTTGGAGGTAGGGTAGATGTCATCAACGATTAAACTTGGAAATCTTTCGCTGTCTGTTTTTGGTGAATCACATGGGCCTGCCATAGGCGCAGTGATAGACCATCTTCCTGCAGGTGAAGAGTTAAATTTCGACAAAATACTTGAATTTATGGCTCGCCGTGCGCCAAAAAAGGACGGAACAAGTACCATGCGCAGCGAGGCGGATACTCCCGAGATAATCAGCGGATTCTTTGATGGAAAAACCACCGGAGAGGCTCTATGTGCAGTTATAAAAAACAATGATCAGCATTCAAAGGATTACAGCAGCATTTCGGAATTTGCAAGACCGGGGCATGCTGATTATACAGGCTATGTAAAATATAAAGGAGCAAATGACCTCAGAGGAGGAGGCCATTTTTCGGGCAGACTTACCGCCCCTCTTGTATTTGCAGGTGCGGTGTGCAGTCAGATCCTCGAAAAAAGAGGTATAGAAACCGGCGCACACATTTATTCCATTGGCAAAGAAAAAGACGCATCATTTGATCCGGTAAATCTGAATGCAGAGCAGCTGAATTCCGTTAAAAAAAGATATCTGCCGGTAATTGACGGTACGGCAGACGAAAGAATGAGAAACGTTATAAAAAGTGTCAGAGAGAATCAGGATTCTGTAGGCGGAATTATAGAATGTGGCGCTGTTGGCATTGAATGTGGGATAGGAGAACCGATTTTTGATGGGCTGGAAAACCGCATAGCACAGCTTGTGTTCGGTATTCCGGCTGTTAAGGGGATAGAATTCGGTGCTGGTTTTGCCGCCGCTTCCCTTTTCGGCAGCGAAAATAATGATGAGTTTTATATGGACGGTAATACTGTAAAAACACGCACAAATAATGCAGGAGGCATACTTGGTGGTATCTCAAACGGAATGCCGCTGATATTCCGTGCAGCAATAAAGCCTACGCCTTCTGTTTCACGCCCACAGAATACCGTTAATTTCATTAAAAAAGAAAATGCAGTGATTGAAGTAAAAGGCAGACACGACCCCTGCATAGTTCCAAGGGCGGTCCCCTGCATCGAAGCGGCTCTCAATATAGCTATCATGTCTTTTCTTTGTTAAGGAGGAATAATGGCGTACGAATCTCCGAAAATATTCATTGACGACAAGCTTACGATTCAAATTTACCTCTGCTTTTTGATAGACCGTTTAGGTGACCTCACAGAGGAGCAGCTCAGCGATATAATAACAGAGCATGAAGCAGTAAACTTTCTTGATTATCTTGAAGCCTTGAGTATAGCTCAGGAAAAGGAGCTTATCAAAGCAGAGGAGGATAAAAACAAAAAGGTGCTTTCTTTGCTCCCAAAAGGTAAAATGATGGCTGATGAGTTTTACAGCCGTATTCCTCTTTCAATACGGGAAAAAAGCCTTGAATACGGACAGTATGTGCTGAAAATGGCGGATCTGGAGCGCTCGGTGGTTTGCAGGATAGAGCGAGGAGGTTTTAATGATCCTTGCTATTTAACGGTAAAGTTTCTGAATGAAATGGGTGGACCTAATCTGATGGAACTAAAAATATACGCACCTGACTTTGAACAGGCAAAGCAGATGCGTGAACGTTTTTACGAAAAGCCTTCCGACACGGTGGCGAAAATAATGAATATGTTCATAAAAGACAGTTATCTGTAAAACGAGTTTTTTAATCTAAATTCATCTTCTTTAAAAGCGCAAGCACCTCTGCTCTGCGCTTTTTTGTTGATTCATGATCAACACGGTATATCCCCTCTGAAAATACAATTACGTCGCTTTCAGAAGCATTTTGCTCTATACGCTCTTTTTCTATCGTTATTGTTTTTTCTGTTTCTGTGTCTTCCACAATTGCGAATTCACCTTCAAATCTATCGATTATAAGCATGTATTACGGTTCCTTTTCAGTAAGAATATTAAACGTTTTACCGTCGCTCACAAAAACGATATTGCCGTAGATATCGGTTCTGTAAATAAAAATGTCTTTATTTTCCAGCCTCTGCACCGTTTCCTTGTTAGGATGATTATAGCTGTTGGGCGCACCTACCTCAATAACGGCATAATGAGGCGAAACTGCATTGATGAACTTCTTCTGACTGGAGGTGGAGCTTCCGTGGTGAGCTACTTTAAGAACATCTGCGGAAACATCACAGCCCTTTTCCAAAATATCATTTTCCGCTTCTTTTTCTATATCTCCCGTAAACAAAAAAGAATTTTCGCCATGCACAAGCTTCACTGCAACCGAATAGTTATTTAAATCCTCATAATCTTTAACAGGTGAAAGAACGGTCATTTTAACATCATCAATGGCATATTCCTTCCCTGCGTCTGCATATTCTACGGTTATATTCTTTTTATCAATAGATTTAAGCAGGCGGATATATGTACTTGTGGTAGGAATGACCGATTCCTGTATTTTCGGCATAATGACCGTTCCTATGTCAAATTCGTCAAGAATAAAACTCATTCCGCCCGCATGATCAGAATGGGGGTGCGTGACGATAACATAATCAATATATTTGATGTCCTGTGATTTTATGTATGATATTACATCAGCATAGTTCTCTTTTTCACCGCAATCTATCAGGACGGCTTTGTTTCGAGTTTTTATCAGCTCACAGTCCCCTTGACCCACATCAATAAAATGAACGGAAACGTCCCCTTCTACTGCTGTAGCAGGGGAGGAAAGACCTGCTCCTTGATAAAGATCGTCCCATGTTGGAATTCCCTCGATCTTAAAAAATCTATCGTTAAGAATGAAAAACAATAGGAAGGCTAATATAAAAACAATTATTGCAATAAGAATAGGTTTACCGCTGTTATTGGCACCTATGCTGCCTGAAGCAACTTTTCGTATTACTTTGGTGTTTCGTTTGCGGTACTTATTCAAAGAATAATTTGTTTTCATAGAAACCTCTTAATTTAATTAATCCTGTTTGTTAAGCTTTCTTTCATACCAGCTTTCTTTGGACATTGTGAGTTGACGTGGTTTATTGCCATCAGGAGGTCCTACGATACCCATCTGCTCCATGATGTCTACGAGACGAGCAGCTCTTCCGTAACCTACTTTTAAGGCTCTCTGCAAAGCCGAGGTGCTGGCTCCTCCGTTGGCAAATACTACTTCTATTGCTTCATCAAGCTTATCGTCACTGATATCAAGATCTCCGTCAAAAGAGGTCTTTGATTTTTCATCAGCTCCTACACGCTCAGCTTGACGTTCTACCTCGTCAATAACGCTTTCATCGTATTCAAGGGCAAATTTATCCTTGATAAATTCGGTGACTCGCTCAACTTCTTCATCTGATACCCAACAGCCTTGAACTCGGGTAGGCTTAGGCATTACCACCGATTTATACAGCATATCGCCTTTACCAAGCAGCTTTTCAGCGCCGCTGGCGTCTATTATTGTCCGGCTGTCTACCTGCTGTGCTACCTTTAATGCTATTCTGGACGGTATGTTGGATTTAATGAGTCCGGTAATTACATCGACGGAAGGTCTTTGAGTGGCAACTACAAGATGCATTCCTGCGGCTCTTGCTTTTTGTGCAATACGGCAGATGCTTGCCTCAACATCATTTTTGGAGCACATCATAAGGTCAGCCAACTCGTCTATGAATATAACTACCTGAGGCATAGGATCAAGGTCGTCCCGTGTAGCGGCGAGCTTGTTATAAGCTTTTATATCTCGTACATTGTTTTCGCTTAAAATATTGTAACGCTTGTCCATTTCGGTGCATGCCCAAGCCAGAGAGCCTGCCGCCTTTTTCGGGTCGGTAACCACAGGCAGCAGCAAGTGTCCTATTCCGTTGTATATCATAAATTCGACGGCCTTGGGGTCTATCATTACCAACCGAACCTCTTCCGGAGTCGAGCGATATAAAATGCTCATTATAATCGAGTTGACACATACTGATTTACCCGAGCCTGTAGTTCCTGCAATGAGGATATGCGGCATTTCCGAAATATCGCATATAACGACTTCTCCGGAAATATTCTTGCCCAAAGCCGAGCCGAGCTTGCTGTCACAGTTTCTGAAAGCATCGCTGTCTATCATCTCACGAATAGAGACAGTTTCCTTCTCCTTGTTGGGGACTTCTATGCCCACAGCAGCTTTATTCGGTATAGGCGCTTCTATACGCACACCTGCGGTAGCAAGGTTAAGAGCGATATCGTCCACAAGTCCCGTTATCTTGGATATCTTTACTCCGGGAGCAGGTTGAAGCTCATATCTTGTAACGGATGGACCTCGAACGGCTTCGAGAAATTTAGTTGAAACTCCGAAGCTTTTCAGCGCATTTACCAGTACAGACGCATTGTTTTCAATTTCAGCACTGATATTCTCATCGCTAACATTTCTTTGTATCTCATTAAGAAGCGTAATTGGAGGAAGCTTATACTCCTCAACAGAAGCGACCACGGTATCAGTGACCTGTTGGTCGCCTTCTGCATTGCTTTCGGCATTATCAATAATTATTCCTTTTTTGCTGTTTTTTTCCTCAATTTCCTTGTTATAATCGATAATTGCCTGTTCTATTTCGCTTATTTCGGTGTTTGCTTCAGTTTCTTCCTGACTGTCAGAGGAAGTTTGCTCTGTTTCATCAACAGGATCAGGGTTGTTGAGCGGAGCTTCTTTATTTCGCTTGTAATCCTCATCAGTAAGTCTTGGCGGAACAAGTGGGGATTTTGCTCCTATTTTTATAAGGTATTCATCTGATTCCTGCATCTGCTCGTCTACAATGGCTTTTGCTTCATTGACTTGTGCAGGACTATCCTCTCTCATTCCCTTTGTCATAGCATCAAGACTGCTGAATTTTTTGGCAAGCTTATCATTGCCGTCTTTATCAGCTTCTTCCTGCTCCGCCATTGCCGCCTCCAAAAGCTCACGTTCCTCACGGTCTTCACGAACGTAGCGGCTTTCCTCTTCATATTCCAAACGCTTTTCTTTAACATATGCTCCGAGCTTCACAAAGGGCTTGGCAATCAGCTTTAAAAAATCAATAAGGCTAATATTTGCAATAAGCATTACAATGACAAATATTACGAGGATTATGACGATAGATGCTCCCACGCGTCCTAAGAGAAGCAATGGAGCGGCTATCAGCAAGGAACACACTCCTCCGCCGGAAATAAATGTTCCATTTGTGTATATTTCTCCAATGACATCACCAAATCCTTCTGCTTCGGGAGATGCCAACTGACCTACGAAAATAATTTGAATTGCGGCACAGAGAAGAAATATAAAAAGTGTTATCTGCAATATCCTCGCCTTTATAGTAGATCTGCCCTTGTCCATGCCTATCATTATTGAAACATAGATGAAAAGAGGACCTATGGCAAAAACGACGACACCGAAAATACCGCAGAAAAATCCGTGTATGTAATCCCACATATTCGGTTCATCCGAGTGGACATTGCCAATAAATGCAAAAGCCGCAAACATGATACCTATTGCAAAAAGAACCACCGACCAGATATTTCTGCGCCGTTTATTCCTTGCAAGAGCCTCTGACTTTTTCATTGCCGTAGCTGATTTTGCAGATTTTCCCTGCTGTGAAGCTGCCATTTAAACCTCCGAGTATTATCTATCTTTTATTCTTCCTATATTTTAAAATCTTATAGCATTTCCTGTTATTGTTTCATAAAGACCTGTTCCTACACATAACAAGCCCAAAATCAGAACATATACTCCAAACCATTTAAATTTGTTCTTTTTAGCCACAAGGCTGACCAGCTTGATGGAGAGCACTCCAACAGCCGCAGCAACAACAAATCCTATCAAAAGTATAGGGATATCAAATTCAGTTCCTGAATCAATCGCGTCCTTTATCTCAAGCACGCTTCCTCCCAATATGGCAGGGATACCGAGAATAAAAGAAAATTTTACAGCGGTTTCTCTTGTAAGACCGCAGAATAGGCCGGAAGTTATTGTTGAACCTGAGCGTGATACGCCCGGGAAAAGAGCTACGCACTGGAACAGACCTACAGCAACAGCGTCCCGTATCCTCATATCCTTACCTGTTTTGAAGCCCTTGACGCAAGCGTCCGATAAAAACAGAAGCAATGCAGTGAACATAAAGGCACAGCCTTCAAATATAATGTCGCCGTCGCCCTCCATACAGGTAAAGAAATCCTTTACAAAGTACGCCGGAACTAGGATAAGTGTGGCGATTATGACCATAAAGAGCATTCTTCGGCTGTCATTCATATCCTTCCAGGAGAACTTACCTGTAAAAATATCCTTTATCGTCAGGAAAAATTCCTTGATAATCCCCCATATATCCTTGTAAAATGCAATAAATACCGCCACGAGCGTGCCTAAGTGAAGGACTATCGAAATGAGAAGTCCAGCCTCCTCTATTCCAAGAAAATGCTGAGCGACAGATAAGTGACCCGAGCTGGATATAGGCAAAAATTCCGTAAGCCCCTGAATTATGCCTTGAATTATTATTGATATGTATTCTTCCATTTGTATAGATTCCTTTCAAACAGGTAAGGCTGCTTAGAAAATATGTAAGGCTGAATAACACAGCCTAATAATAGTATGGTGTTATCTGATTTTCAGATTTAAGATAATCGGCAGGGTCTGTGGAAAAAAAGCTGTGAGGTAGATATTTGCCGTCACGCTTTACCATTGTCATTACACCGCTGCCGTTACGTTTTTCACAAAATTCGTTGTTGTCCTTACTGAAAAAAACATCATATTCGCTTATAATAGAGTAAAACATATTATCAGTTCCCTTCAGCCGCCTTGAACATTCCATCTTCGAGGATAATCTCTCCTCTGCATATCATATTGAGCAGCGATACTGCCCGCTGCGGTTCAATTTCTGATGGAACGGTGTTCTTGCGGGGACGCGTCTTGGAAGGCTGCTTTTTAGTGCTCTTTTTTCTGTTAGACGGTCTCTTTGCGTTTTTCTCCTCGTTTTCACTTTCTATCATATCATAAAGGCACTGTACCGCATCGGACAATCCGCCCAGACTGTCGATAAGACCTTCCTTAACAGCCGTATCACCGTCTACCACAGAGCCTACGTCCATTACAAGCTCGTCTTTTTTCATCATAAGCTCTTTAAACCTTGAAGCGGATATTCCGCTGTTTTTAGTTACAAAATTTATTATCCTCTCCTGCATTCTGTCAAAATATGAAAGAGTCTGCGGAATACCCAGCAGCAGTCCGTTCATTCTGACAGGGTGTATAGTCATGGTGGCAGATGGGACGATAAAGCTTTGCTTCGCGCTGACTGCAAGAGGAACGCCTATAGAATGACCGCCGCCCACAACAATGGAAACAGTCGGCTTTGTCATTCCGGCAATCAGCTCAGATATTGCAAGTCCCGCCTCTACATCGCCGCCGACAGTATTAAGAATGATCAAAAGCCCTTCTATTTCAGGATCCTGTTCGATCGCCACAAGAGCAGGTATTATATGCTCGTACTTTGTGGTCTTGTTTTGTGGTGGGAGAATGTAGTGTCCTTCGATCTGTCCGATAATGGTGAGACAGTGTATAGCGTGCTTAGCGTTAGTAGCAACTATACCTGTATCTATTATCAACTGATTGCGGCTTTCACTCAGAGCTTCCTCTGCTTCGGTCTCGCCTGTTTCTTCAGTCTCGTTTGTACTTCTCTCAGGTTTTGACAGATCGTTATGCTTGTTTTTACTGTTTGCCATAATATCACCTTTCCGTAGGATAACTTTGATGTTATTTTCTTCGGAAAGCTATAAAATATACGCTTAGAGCAAACATTACATAAAATTATTATACCAAATTTCTCCTTAAAAGTAAACAGTTTTTTTCCTTTATTTTCATATTGAAAAAATATGCGGTTTATGATAAAATAATTACTGTAGTATCAAGCAGAAAGGCGGAAGGCGGACGTTTCAATACGTTTTCCTTACATAAAAATGAAAATAATTGATAACAGCCTTTGCAACATGGATTTCTCAAAAAATGCAAACAGTAAAAATGTGAGAGATTACATAGTTTCATTGTTTGACAGCAGCGTGGATTACATAGAAATAGACAACTGCTCATTAAAGTTCCTGTCCAATGTGCGCACGCAGGAAAATTTTATTTTCAGGATTGAAAGCCTTACGGATTTTCTTGTACTGAAAGAGAAAGAATTTGCATATATAGTGCTTCCCTTTAATATGCTGCCTATTGCTCAAAAACTGCAGAGACCGAATATAATAATAGAGATACAAGCAGGAGACTATCCGCTGACAATGCTGCATAAGGATATAGATCTGATACAGCAGTCAGGCTGTGCCTCTGCGGTTAGAATTGTCAAGGATTTCGGCGATGACGAGATTGAACTTTACGATTTCATAAAGGATTATTACGAAAAATATACCCTTACGCTTGATATTTGTCCGCTCAACACAACGTTATGCGGTATTGATGCGGCTTTTAACGCTTACGAGGCACAATCGAACATGCTGACGCTCTCCTTCGGGTCTGCATACGTCTATACCCCGCTGGAAGCGTTTATTGCCTATATGATCAGAAACTACGATCACCTTATATCATATACTTTTATTCCCCATCTTTATCTCACCGCAGTGATTTATAATCTTATTTCAGATTCATTTAATTACGCTTTAAAAAACCTCAATGACATTATAAAGGATTGCGATAAAATAACGGAAAATATAGATATTGATTCGGTTTATGCAAAAAGACCCGATTGCGGAAAAAGACATATTGACCAAAATCAATACACGGCTGTACAAAACAGCTTTTTTCAAGCTGCAGATCTGGAAAAAGAGGTTTGTGATAAGCTATCGGAAATAATTGATGAAACAAGCCCGGTTATCTATAACCGTTTTATAAAAAAAGAAAAATTTGAATCCTGACAAAAAGCCCCTTGAACGTTTAAACGTCAAGGGGCTTTATACTTCAAGCATTTTTATTTGGGAACAAAATAATATACGGTTTCATCGGAATGTGAATAATCAAGCTGATCTCTCGCTATTTGCTCTATATATTCCATTATGTTTTCATCACTGCTGTATCGTCTCAGCTGTTCATTTGCCACCAATACCGAGTTCAGCTCGTTAGTGATGCCGTCAAGCTCTGATTGTGCACGGGATATCTCCATCTGCATGGAAATTACTTGCACGAGCGCAAAGACAAGAATTGCTGTCAAAGCTAAATAAAACAGTATGGAGCTATTCTTTTTTTCGGATTTTTGCTTTGACAACACCAGCACGTTCACCTCCACCGATTGATTGTACTTTATCATTATACTCTATTTCGTCCGGTTTTTTCAAGTGCATTTTGCTATAAAATGCTGATTTTCGGGCATTTTCAGCAATTTTGCCAAATATCATCTTTATTTTTTTACCAATCGGTGCAAAGAATTTGCATAAATAATGCCATATTTTATCTGCGATCGTACGGATAAAGCGTTTTGTTGCTCCTGAAATATGTCTTAAAATGCTGTTAAGCAGCCTTCCGACAGTCAAAAAATATATCGCTGCGCCCATAGCTTCAAAAACTATGTAATATATCCGCATATAGCCTATACCCACCGACAGAGCTATTATGAAGCTTATAAATGCGCAAATAGACAGGTATAGAGCATCTTCAATGCATACAGCAACAACATTATGACGCAGGATCATGCGAAAAAAACGCAGGGCTTCATAAAACAGTCCCATAATAAGTCCGGCGGCAAAAAAATACCCACATTGCTGCAGAGTTGAGCTTATATTTTCAAACATGGCCGCTTACCTGAACAGCTTGGTTATGAAATTATTCGGAGCTCGCTTGGTCTTTTCCGAATAAACGACTGAGTTTATAAGATCTCCGTTCATGATAAGCTCTCCGGTTTCGGTACTTACCTGATTGACCTTCAGATTTCTACCCTTGACGGTGATCTGACCCATATCGGTATAAAGCCTTACTTCCGTTTCCGTAAAGCCTTCTACTTCTTTTACTCCGGAAATGGCTAAACGTTTCCGATTTTCCATTACCAGACTGTGTAAACCGTTTTTTTGCTCTGCCATAAATAAACGCCTCCTCTCAGACGGACAACCGTCCTATATATTCTTATGCGGCGTTTATTTTTTTAGAACAGTCAGATAGCCTCGTAAAGCTCGCTGCTGCCTTCCTTCCCTACTACGTCAACGATTTTCAGAACTCTTACCTTCAGAGGAGTTTTTCCCATCTGTATTTCTATTATGTCATTCAGCTTTACCTCGTAGGAGGCTCTGGCAGGTTTTCCGTTCACCAGTATCTTTTCCGCATCGCAGGCTTCGTTTGCCACAGTGCGGCGCTTTATCAGCCTCGATACCTTCAGGTATTTGTCAAGTCTCATTTTGTCATATTTTCCCTTCTGTCAAAAGTCAAAAACAAAAAGGCGATATATACCGCCTTTTTGATCAGCAAATTATTGTATTTACTTTGCAACTGCCTCTTTGAGAGTAGTTCCTGCCTTAAAAGCAGGGGTCTTGGTTGCGGCTATCTTGATTTTTTGCTGGGTCTGAGGATTGATGCCCGTTCTTGCAGCACGATCCCTAACTTCAAAGGTACCGAAGCCCACAAGCTGTACCTTTTCGCCCTTAACAAGAGCTTCGGTTATGGAATCTATGACCGCTGATATAGCTTTTTCAGCGTCTTTCTTGGTCATTCCTGCCTTCTCGGATACAGATGCGATAAGTTCTGACTTAGTCATTTTTACCTCCTAATAAACATTCAATTTCTCAGTTATCTCCTGCCCGGAACAATGCCTTAAGCTCGTTCTGCGGCATTTGGTCAATGGTGATACCACGACTCACAGCGGTATCTTCCATATCTCTAAACTGCATTATAAACTGATTTATAGCCATTGTCAAGGCTTTTTCACCATCTTTTTTCAAAAGGCTCGCCAAATTACAGCAGGCAAACAGCAGATTTCCCAAATTCTTTTCTGCATCGTCACCGTTCGACGAAGAAACGGTTGTTTCAAGCTGTGAGACTATTACTTTGATATTCTCTATTGCATCAGCTTTGTTAATAATGTCAAGCCCGGCATTTGAAGCCCTTTTACATACCTTTTGACCTCTCATAAGGGACGGCAGGAGCTTAGGAACGCTTTCAAGACGATGGGTCGCAGTCTCCTCTCCCTTCGACTTGCTTTTCAGTGAATCCCAGTTTTTCAGAACTTCATCGGAATTTTCAACGTGAATATTCCCAAACACATGCGGGTGACGATAGATAAGCTTTTTGCATATCCCGTCGCACACTTCGTCAAAGTCAAAGGAATCATTCTCAGTCTCAAGCTCTGCGTGGAACACCACCTGCAAAAGCAAATCGCCGAGTTCCTCCTTGAGCAAGTTTGAGTCTTCAGAATCTATTGCTTCCATCACCTCATATGCTTCTTCAAGGACATCCATACGTATGGAGTGATGATCCTGCTCCTTATCCCATGCGCAGCCGTTATCCCCACGAAGTATCTTCACAATAGCCAATAAATCGCTTATATTATAAAACTCTTTTTTCGGGTAAACTTCTTTTTCCATATTTTTATCATTCCTTTCCTGATTATTCTAACATATTTCAAATTATTTATCAAGACTGTTATTGACCAATCTGTCACAATAAGATATAATATAGTAAATATAAACTCATTAAGCTGCTGACAGGAGAATGCTTAACATGAAAAGGCATGATTATCTCGACACATCTCTCCCATTGGAAAAAAGAATAAAAAATCTTATTTCTCTGCTTTCCATAGATGAAAAAATCGGACTTATCCCTACAAAGCAGGCAGAAATACCGAGACTGGGCATCAAATCCTTCAATGTAGGCTGTGAAGTAGCAAGGGGCTATGTTTCACATAATGATGACGAACCTGCTACCGTATTTCCGCAGCCTATAGGAATGGCGTCAATGTTTGATACAGAGCTGATGGAGAAGATAGGCGAGGTGGCGGGTACTGAGCTGAGATATTATGATCAGCACTCCGAATTCAACCATCTTGTGCTTTTCGGGCCTACGGTAGATTTGGGCCGTGATCCGCGCTGGGGCAGAACCGAGGAGTGCTACGGCGAAGATCCATTCCTTGCGGGGAAGATGGTCAAAGCTTATACAAAGGGCATAGTTGGCGACAATGGCTCTTATTACAGGGCAATACCTTCGCTGAAACATTTCTATGCAAACAATAACGAAAAGGACAGAGCCTTCTCCTCCTCAAACATTGAACCCAGAACAAAGTACGAATACTATTACCGTGCCTTCAGACCCGCAATTGAAAGCGGGTATGCAGGAGGGGTAATGACCTCATATAACTCGGTAAACGGTCTGCCTGCCATGCTGAATCCCGATATAAACGATGTCTGCAAAAAGCAATGGGGAATGAAATACGCTCTGACAGACGGCAGCGACGTTGTACAGACAGTTAATAGCCATCATTTTACTAAAAATCACGCCGAGACGATCGCAATGGCAATAAATAACGGTACGGATATAATGTGTGAAAATGCCGAAATTGTTGTAAGTTCTTTAAAATACGCAATAAAGAATGGTTTGCTTTCTGTAAAAGAACTGGACAAGGCAGTTTATAATGCTCTTTACCCAAGATTTTTACTCGGTGAATTCAATCCGCAAGAGGATAATCCTTACATAAATCTTCCCAGCAGCGTCGTCAACTGCTTTCAATCTAAAGCCTTGAACCTACGCGCTGCACGGGAAGCTGTAACCTTGCTTAAAAACAACGGTTTGCTGCCACTGAATAAAAAAGAGATAAAGAGGATCGCTCTGATCGGTATACACGCAAGTGAGAATTTCCGCGACTGGTACACCGGAACCACACCCTACAATGTCACGATTCTGGACGCATTCAAAAATCTCCTATCTGATGCAGAGATATTCTGCGATGACTGCAGAGATATTATTGCGGTCAGATCCGTTAAAACAGGAAAATATCTCAGAGTTGGCGACGACGGAAGCGTAACGGCGGACGGGGAGGTCTTGGACGAAAGCTGCCAGTTTATAAAGTGCGACTGGGGCGGTGAAATCGCTCTTATGTCTGTCAAAAACGGAAAATATCTCACCGAAGAGGATACATACTGCGCAAACGGCGATTCCCTGTTTCAATGGTTCGTAAGGCAGATACTTAAGCCCTCTGTATATGACGGCTTTGCGGTGTACAAAAGCTGGGACGATAGATCGATTTTTGTGGACGAAAATGGTCTGTTAAGAGTGGAGGAACGCTGCCGTACAGAGATCGATCAACTTTTTATCGAAGAGATCGTACATGATGGCATACTGCGTGCAAATAAGCTGGCTCGAACCTGTGACTGCGCAGTGGTATGCGTGGGCAATTATCCAATGCTTGTAGCACGGGAGGAATATGACAGGAGCAATATAGAGCTTCCTACGTTTCAGGCAGATCTTGTAAAAGCTGCCCATTCTGCAAACAACAACACCATCATGTGTATCGTTTCCAGCTATCCTTATGCAATTCCCGAATTTGACAAGCAGCTCCCTGCAATAGTTTATACCGCACATGGAGGAGCTGAAATGGGAAATGCTGTTGCAGAAACTATACTGGGGCTCAACAATCCGGCAGGCAGGACACCTATGACATGGTACAGCTCCACCTCAGAGCTTCCCGACATCATGGATTATGATATAATAAAGAATAAATCTACATATCTTTACTATGATCATGAGCCACTGTACCCATTCGGTCACGGTCTCAGCTACTCCGAGTTCAGATACAGCGATATTCAGGTGAATGACATTGGCGATCATATTGATGTTTCAGTAACAGTGGAAAACATTTCCGCTGTAGGTGGTGATGAAGTAGTACAGCTGTATATATCCGAGCTAAGCACCATATATAAGCGTCCTTTAAAGCAGCTTTGCGGCTTTGAGCGTCGGTTCTTTGAGTCGGGAGAAAAAGCAGTAGTTGAATTTTCCGTTGATAAGAAGGAGTTTGGACGCTGGGACGTGGTCGATCATGACTACAGCTTCGATGAAGGAAATTATCTCATATCTGCAGGCAGCTCAAGCGCAGACATCAGATGCAGCATTGAGATTTTTCTTTCAGGCAAAAAGCGCTGCAGCCGTGATATATCAGTAAAAACGCTTGCAATCGATTATGATGACAAACGAAGCGTTGAGATAAGGTACACTTCTGACGCAAAGCACGAGTATGTCATAGGAAGCGGAAGATTTGGCGGCAGCATAACGTTTTACGATTGCAAATTTGATGATATAAAGTCAATAAAATTCAAAGCTTCTACAAACGGAAACGGTTCAAACATACGCTTTCTAATTGACGGAGAAAAGGGTAATGAAATAGCTGCCTGTGAGCTCCCCGCATTTGTGGAGCCGGAGAAATTTCAGTTGTTTGAAACAGCACTAAACCGGAAAATAACGGGAGTGCATGATTTGACGGTAATGGTGAGTAACAACGTCAATCTTTACAGTATTAAATTCAAATAACAACATAAAAAGCGATTGCTTATAGCGATCGCTTTTTTAATATAATTATGTGTTTTTATCCACCTGATGAAACGTCTTCAAATTGCCAGTTTTACTGCTGCGCTGTGCCAGTATTTCTTCCACTTCCTTCCACTCAAGTCCTCTTTCAACGCACATAACCATAATATGATAGAGCAGATCGGCGATCTCGTTTTTCAGCTCGTCATTGTCAGCATTTTTTGCGGCTATCACCATTTCGGTACATTCTTCTCCGCACTTTTTCAAAATTTTGTCTATCCCCTTTTCAAAGAGATAACAGGTGTATGAGCCTTCTTCCTTAGCTGACTTGCGGCTCAAAACCGTTTGATAAAGTTCTTCAAATACTTCAGTCATCGTTTCCTCCGTAAATTTTATTAAAGAAGCAGCTGTAGCTTCCTGTGTGGCACGCTGCGCCCGTCTGCTTTACGTTCAAAAGCAGTGTATCATCATCGCAGTCGCTGTAGATGGAGATAACCTTTTGCAGGTGACCGCTGGTGGCGCCCTTGTTCCAGAGCTCATTCCTTGAACGGCTCCAGTACCATGTGTAACCGGTTTCCAACGTTTTTTTAAGACTCTCTTTGTTCATGTAAGCGAGCATCAGCACTGTTTTGGTGTCAACGTCAAATGCAACAGCCGGTATCAGATCGGATTTTAAAAAAAATCTGTCAAGATCGTTTATATCTATCTGCGTCATATAACCTCCGATATAAAATCAATAATTCCCATTTCTATCGAATTAAAAAAATCTGCCGAATTGCTGATGTTTTTCATAAATGGGATGTGTATAAATACCATTTCAGTATTAAGACGGTTTTCTGTAATCATTCTCATACCATGAAAATATATTGTTGCAGTATGACGTTCCGGCATTGTGTGAAAGCTTGACCGCTATTTTATGATCGTCAAACGCCCGTTTGATCCGAGTGATGTCAAATGACGTTTCAAGCACTTCACCGTTGATCGAAGCCCTGTCTTCTATATGTATCTTATCTTTAATAACGGGGCGTTGCCCGAAGGATAAAATATATCGGAAATTTACATTCTGCAATGTCTGCTTCAGTTGTTCGGTCGATTTTATTTTATCGTTTTCAAGGATCAGTCGTTCATATCCTTTTATACTTTTAACCATGGTTTCCGACGATGTGTTTTTAGATGTGTTTTTAAATGCTGTCAGGAGTGTTCGCATATTCACCTTATTGCAATGCCGTTCTTTTTGCAGTTGTCCTTTACCTGCTGTACCGTCAGCTCTTTAAAGTGAAACAGAGAAGCTGCCAATACTGCGGAGCAGTCGGTTTTTAACAGGGCGTCGGAAAAATGCTCAAGCTTCCCTGCACCGCCGCTGGCTATTACGGGAATGTTTACTCTGCTGCACACGAAATCCAGCATTTCTATGTCAAAGCCGGCTCTTGTACCGTCAGCGTTCATAGAGTTAAGGCATATCTCCCCTGCTCCACGCTGCTGTATTTCCTCCACCCATTTGCCCAGATCGAGCTTCATATCTATTCTTCCGCCGTTGCGGTAAACGGTGTAACCGCCGTTTCCGTCACGCTTTGCGTCAATCCCCACCACAACACACTGGCTTCCGAATATTTTTGCTGCATCGCTGATAAGGTCAGGATTTACAAGCGCCTGCGAATTGACCGAAACCTTATCTGCTCCTGCTCGGAGCGTTTCACGGAAATCATCGATACTCCCAATTCCGCCGCCTACGCATAGCGGTACGAAAACACGTTTAGCGGTCTCACGCACAACATCAAGCATAAGCCCTCTGCCTTCGGCTGAAGCGGTTATGTCATAAAATACAAGCTCGTCTGCGCCCTGACGGTTGTATTCCTCGGCACACTCCACAGGATCGCCCACATCACGGACGCCCTCGAAATTTACGCCCTTTACCACCTTTCCGTTTCTCACATCAAGGCACGGGATAACTCTTTTTGCAAGCAATGTCAGTCACCTTCTCCCACTTTTATGGCTTCCTTGAGGTCAAGCGTGCCGCTGTAGATGGATTTACCACATATAACGCCGTATAGGTCCAGCTTTTTACAGGCAGTTATGTCTGCTATCGTGTGCACACCACCGCTGGCTATGATATTACATTTCCCATAGGTTGCAGTTTTCAGCGCACTTAACTGCTCCAAGTTCACTCCCGAAAGCGTTCCGTCCTTGGAAATATCGGTGAAGATAATGTTTTTTACTCCTGCTGCTATCATCTGCAAGGCAAGCTGTATATAGTCCACTTCCGAAGCCTCCAGCCAGCCCTCAGCCGCTACCATTCCGTTTTTGCTGTCGATGCCTACTGCTATCCTGTCACCGTATTCTTTTACTGCTTCCATCACTATCTGCGAATTCTTCAATGCTATTGACCCCAGAATCACTCTTGATATTCCGTTTGATATGTAATACTCAACAGCATCAATATTTCGTATTCCACCGCCAAGCTCGACCTTTAAACAGGTGTTTTTGGCAACATCAATAAAAATATCGGAATTGACAGGCGTTCCGTTTTTTGCTCCGTCTAAGTCTACCATATGTATCCACTTAGCTCCGTCAGAAGCAAAGCCTTTTGCCGTCTGCATATAATTGTCCGCAACTTTTTCGGCGGTGGCAAAATCTCCTTTATAAAGCCTTACACAAGTCCCGTCCTTTATATCAATTGCAGGTAAAATTATCATACGTCATCTCCAGATCTTACAGCTCAGCAAAATTTTTAAGAATATTCAGTCCGATTTCTCCGCTTTTTTCAGGATGGAACTGAGCCCCGAAAATATTATCTCTGCCAACTAAGGCAGGAACCTTTCCACCGTAATCAGTGTAGGCACTGACATAGGAATCAGAACAGACTGCCGCATAAGAATGAACAAAATACACATATGAGCCTTCTGCCACATCTTCCAACAATGGACAGGTATTGTTAAATTCAAGAGAGTTCCACCCCATTTGCGGTATTGCAAGGTCACCCTCAGGCTCCATCAATTTTACCGTACCCGGTATAAGACCCAATCCCTCGTGTTTTCCAAATTCATAGCTTTCCTCAAACAAAAGCTGCATTCCAAGACATATCCCTAAAAAAGGCTTTTTAACTGCTTCTTGTTTTATAACATCTATGAGTCCTGAGCTTCTGAGTTTGTCCATAGCGTCACCGAATGCGCCTACACCGGGCAATATAAGGCGATCTGCATTGATCACATCTTTTTCATCGGAAGATATTTGGTTTTCACAGCCGATGAAATTCAGCGCATTGCGCACACTGAACAGGTTTCCTGCTCCGTAGTCTATGATGGTTGTCATGGTTGCTCCTTTTTTTGTGTGCCGTTCTAAACTAAATTACGCCCTTTGATGACAATGCCGCACCGTTCCCACTGATACAGACAGCTTGTTTTACTGCATAGGCCAGAGATTTAAACAAAGCCTCGGTGATATGGTGGTCGTTTTTGCCGTATTCATTTCTCAAATGCAGAGTTATCCCCGCATTGAACGCAAAGGCACGCATAAATTCTTCTGTGAGGCAGGTATCATAATCACCTATCCGTTCTCCCAAGAAAAAAGCATTAAATACTAAAAATGGACGTGCGCTTATATCCAATGAACAAAAGGCAAGTGCCTCGTCCATAGGGATAAATGCTGAACCGTAGCGCATAATGCCTGATTTGTCGCCCAGTGCTTCGCTGAGTGCTTTGCCCAAACATATACCAACGTCCTCAACGGTATGGTGCCCGTCTACATATAGATCCCCCTTGCAGTTTACGGTAAGATCAAAACCGCCGTGAACTGCAAAAGCAGTGAGCATGTGATCAAAAAATCCTATACCTGTATTTATTTCCGCTTTTCCGCTGCCGTCAAGTTCGAGAACGATCTCAATATCTGTTTCCTTTGTGGTGCGTTTTATCTCTGCTTTTCTCGCCATGATGTTCCCCTTTCACAATTTACTTGAATTCTTTTAATGCGTCCAGAACTGCTCTGTTCTCTTCGTGACTGCCTCCTGTTATTCTCAGATAATTGCCCATGCAGCGCACTGCTATGGATTTTTTGAGAAGAAAATCAAAAATTTCTTTCGCCTGAGAGGTTTTTATAAATACAAAATTGGTAACGGAAGGGTAAATCTCCTCAAAATAAGGCGCATTCAGAGCATTCAGCCCATTATATAGCTCTGTTTTTGAAGCCTTACAAAGCTCAATGCGTTCTGCAGCGGCTTTCTTATCACCAAGCAGGTACTCGGCAACACTTTGAGTCAAGGTATTTACGTTATAAGGAGATTTTACGGCTCGCAGCTTTTCTGTGATTTTACGGTTTGATACCGCAAAGCCTAATCTTAAAGCTGCCATTCCTAAAGCCTTTGAGCAGGTGCGTAAAACGATTAGGTTATTATATTCGTCGGTTTCTTTTAAAAGACTTTCCCTTTCGTCCCAAAAGTCCATATATGCTTCGTCCAATACCACCAATGCATCAACTGATCGGATAAGCCTTATAACGTCATCTTTTTTTAAACCGAGCGAGGTGGGATTGCAAGGATTTGAAAAAAGAACCGCCTTAATATTCTCGGAGTTGATTTTGTCTATCGTCCCGTCAACATCTATTGTCAGATCATTTCTTTTTGGAGCGACGATCACCTCCAACTCATACAGAGCAGAGTAAAACGCATACATGGAGAAGTCTGGTGAAAAACATAACACCTTATCTTTTTTTTGCAGAAAGCAAGCTGTGATAATGCTGATAAGCTCATCGGAGCCGTTTCCTGCGGTTACTGAATCTTTATCAATGCCATAAAGATCACTATAGGTCTGTATCAGCTTTTTTGCATAGGGGTCAGGATATCGGTTAAGATCGACGCTTTTCAATCCTTGTATAATGCTTTCATAATCGGTTTTTATAAAACTTTCATTTGCATCCAGCCTTATTTCATATTCTCCCTGTATAGGATCATAAGGCTCCATTTTCTCCAGTTTTTCAGTAAATTTGTACATATAATATGTCCTCTATGAACGCATATCTTCGACACGCACCTTTATTGAGTTGGCGTGAGCGGTAAGCTGTTCCTTTTCCGCTACCAATATAATATCATTTGCAGCCTCGTTAAGCGCCTGCTTTGTATAGTAGATATAGCCTGATTTCTTTATAAAGCTGTCAACTGATAGAGGTGAAAAGAACCGTGCCGTGCCTCCTGTAGGAAGTACATGATTTGGTCCTGCGTAATAATCGCCCAATGGCTCGGGTGCATACTCGCCAAGGAAAAGCGAGCCTACATTATCCAATTTTCCAATATACTCAAGAGGATTCTCAACCACAACTTCGAGGTGCTCAGGAGCGAGCATATTAGCTATATCACACGCCTGCATCATGTCCTGAGCGATTATCACTGCTCCGTAATTGTCAAGAGAATGATCTATGATCTCTTTTCTGGAAAGTGCTGCGGACTGCCTTTCTATTTCCGCTATAACGGCATCTGCCACGTTCTCGTCAGTGGCAACAAGGACGGCGCTGGCAAGCTTATCGTGCTCCGCTTGTGACATAAGATCGGCCGCTACATATTTGGGATTGGCTGTTTGATCTGCAATTACCAGTATTTCACTGGGACCCGCTATCATATCTATATCCACTACGCCATATAAGATCTTCTTTGCAGTAGCTACATAGATATTGCCGGGACCAACTATTTTAGATACCTTTGGAATGATTTCAGTACCGTATGCCAGTGCCGCTACCGCCTGAGCGCCGCCGCACATAAAAATGCGGTCAACTCCGCAGAGAGCAGCAGCCAAAAGAATATCTTTATTTGGAGTACCGTCTTTTAAAGGAGGAGTCACCATGATTATCTCTTTGACCCCTGCGATTTTAGCAGGAATAGCGTTCATGAGGACAGATGAGGGATATGCTGCAGTGCCTCCTGGAACATACAAGCCAACTCTGTCCAGTCCACGCACACGTTGACCTATTATTGAGCCGTCTTCGTTGGTGATAATGAAACCGTTCTGTTTCTGACGCTCGTGAAAAGCCGTTATATTCTCCACACAGTTAAGCAGTGCGTCTACAAGCTTCGGATCTGCGTCCGTCAAGGCTTGGTTTATGACTTCGTTCGGTACCTCATAATAAGTACAATTCGGACAGTCAAATTTAGCGGTATATTCTCTGACAGCTTTATCGCCGTTCTGAATAACATCAGCGATTATCTCCCTGACCGTCTCCTCCACCTTTACGTTTATCTCACTGCTTCTTTTTTCAACTTCTTTAAGAAATGCAATCTCATTGCCGTCTGCGTATATCTTTCTTATCATTTCAGTTTTCCCCCAATTTGTTATCAATTAGTCGTACAAGAGCATCTATCCTATCTTTTTTCAGCTTCATGCTTACCGTATTTACAATAAGTCTTGCAGATATCTGCGCGATGTCCTCGTAAACCTCAAGCCCGTTTTCCTTTAATGTAGTTCCCGTTTCCACTATATCTACGATACCGTCAGCCAATCCAAGCAGCGGAGCCAATTCCACCGAGCCCTCTATCTTTACAATGTCAACGTCCATTCCCTTGCTTTCAAAAAAAGCTCTTGTGACGTTTGTGTATTTTGAAGCAACGGTTTTCACGCCGTAACCGTAATAAAAATCACGGCCTTTTTTGCCTGCAAGCGCAAATTTGCACTTTCCGAAGCCAAGATCGGCTATCTCAAAATATTTCCCGCCATGCTCCATTATAGTGTCCTTGCCCACTACTCCGATATCACAAACGCCGTGTTCCACATAAGTGATGACGTCTGCGGCTTTTGCAAGCACCACTTCTATATTCTGACCTTCAATGGGAAGTATAAGCTTTCTTCCCTTATCCTTCAAAGCTGTTACGTTAAAATTCAGACTTTCAAAAAGATTTACAGTATCTCTTTCCAATCTGCCCTTTGTAAGAGCTATTCTTATCGTATCTTCACTCATATCACGATCCCTCATTCAACGGATTTATTTCGGTAATTTTTTTGTTTTTATCCACTATCTCTATCTTTGCAATTCTCTTTCTGCGGGCATATTCCTTAGCTTCTTCAAGAGAATCATGCAAAGAGTTTTCCGCCCGTATCCCGTCTGCAATTAAGTTCCTGCAGTGAATGAATCCTGCTTCAAGAGAATCCTTATCTGAATATACCAAGACCTGTACAGGATTTGTCAAAGGTTCGGTGTTGCTTTTCAGAAAGGCTTTTGCCGCAGCGTTTATATTCACTGCAAAGCCTGTAGCAGGCAAGTTCAGACCAAAATCTCCTATAAGTGTGTCATATCTGCCGCCCGATAAAACGGACATACCGTAGCCTTGAATATATCCTCTGAAAACGATACCTGTGTAATAATTAGCTTTATTTACCAGACCTAAATCAATGGTTATCTTATCACTTACTCCCAAAACAGATAAATATTTGTATACCTGCTTTAATTCATTGAGAATAGAGAGTATATCAGTGCCCTTTAAAAAAGCTTCAGCTTTATCGAACACCTCTGCTCCTCCGAACAATCCGGGAAGTGCCTCAAGTGCCATTGTTTCATCGCTTTTTGGATATTTCTTCAATGCCGATTTCAGCTCGGGGAAATTTTTATTTTCTATGTAACTGCGTATTTCCTCGATCTCATCATCGTCTGCGGTGACATTTGAAATGAGAGCCTTGAAAAAAGCGTTGTCTCCGATCTCAATGCGAAAATCGTCAACTGCACAGGCTTTCAGTACCTCAGTTGCCAGATTAAGAGCTTCCATATCCGCGCGCTTGGGGTCGCCGCCGATTATCTCTATCCCGCTTTGTGTAATTTCATCGTCTCTTCCGCTGTTTTTGGGGTTTATCCTGAAAATATTCTGATTGTAGAATAATTTCAGCGGATATGTCTCATCCTTCAGTCTTGTAGCGGCAAGCCTTGCGATAGGCATTGTGGAATCGGGGCGCAGGACCATAAGCCTGCTTTTTGCATCGGACAGCTTGTACATACTTTCCTGAGCAAAATAACGTGTTTTCAGTGTGAATACGTCGTAAAATTCCAGCCCCGGAGTTATTACCTCGGAATAGCCGTAAGCTTCAAACATTCGGCGGAGCTTGTCCTCAACGGTACGCCTTGCAACGCTCTCATCAAATAACAGGTCTCGCGTTCCTTCCGGAGTAAGCAAATCATTTTTTTTCATCAGGCACTCTTTTCTTTCACTTTAGTGTAGTAGCATATTGCCATATTACCATATTATCCGAGAAAAATCAATAGAAAATACACTATTTTGTTAATAATAAACATATATTTTTATCATTGTGTAATGTTTTTATCGTCTAGGTAAAGTCGGACAAGCTTTTTTTAGAACAGCGTCATTTGCGCCGTCTTATCCAATCCTTCAAAAACATTCATCTCTTCCAGCGCCTGCATAACCTTTTTATTTATTCCGCTTTCGATCTGAATGTCCTCAACACTCACATAGTTATTACTGTTGATCGTTTCCTTAAGACTTTGGGCGGCACTTTCACCGCACCCGTCCACTGCCATTAAAGGAAGCCGCAAATTACCGTCTTCAATATTATATTTAGTTGCGTCGCTTTTCAGATAATGCACAGGAAGAAAGCTTATGCCTCGATTCAACATCTCATATACGAGGAAATACGCTTCAAGTGTGTCCATTTCTTTCTGACTTGCCTCAGGATTAGTTTGTATCTGCTGCATTCTTGCTTTTACGGCATCTTTCCCTTCCAAAACAGTCTTTATTTCAATATTCTCTGTATGCTTGGTGAGAACTGCAGCGTAAAATTCAGACGGATGGTAGATCTTGAACCAACCAAGCTTTACCGCTCCTGTAACATACGCAGCGGCATGAGCCTTTGGGAACATATATTTGATCTTCTTGCAGCTTTCCACATACCATTCGGGAACGTTGTTTTCCTTGAAAGCGTTATAAATGGTATCATCAAAAAGCTTTTTTGCGTTTCCCTTTCTTGTGATCTCCATTATTTTGAAAGCAAGACCGGGTTCCATGCCCTTGTGCATAAGATAAACCATTATGCCGTCTCTTGTTCCTATTACCTCGGAAATAGTGCAGGTACCGTTTGCGATAAGATCCTTAGCATTGCCTACATAAACGTCCGTTCCATGAGAAAGCCCGGAGATCTGCAAAAGGTCGGAAAACAGCTTAGGCTTTGAATCCTTCAGCATCTGTATCGTAAAGTTAGTGCCGAATTCGGGCAACCCGTATGTACCGAGAGGAATGAGAACAGGGTCTTCCTCCTGAAGCTTAAGTGCCTTTGTAGACGTAAACAGGCTGAGAACTTCGGAATCTGTAGTGGGTACATCGACGATCTTTATGCCTGTCATATCCTCAAGATGCTTGTAAAGTGTAGGGACATCATGACCCAGCTCGTCCAGCTTCAGAATTGTGTCATGAAGAGAGTGGAAGTCAAAGTGAGTGGTTACAACGCCCTTTGAAGCGTCATCAGCGGGGCGCTGTACGGGCGAGAAATCATATATCTCGTACCTGTCAGGAACTACCACCATTCCGCCGGGGTGCTGGGAAGTGGTACGCTTTACGCCTGTAAAGCCCATTGCAAGGCGCATGGTTTCAGCAGGATTTATCACTCTTCCCCGCTCCTGCATATATTTCTTTACAAATCCGAATGCAGTCTTTTCCTTTATTGCAGATATTGTTCCCGCTTTGAATACATTATCCTTACCGAACAGCTCTTCAGTGTATCTGTGGGACTGAGCCTGATACTCGCCGCTGAAATTAAGGTCGATATCGGGCGCTTTGTCGCCTTTGAAGCCGAGAAACGTCTCAAAAGGTATATCGTGTCCGTCTCTCTCCATAGGCGTACCGCAGTCAGGGCAATCTTTTTCGGGAAGATCGTAGCCCGATTGAACCGAACCGTCGGAGATAAATTCACTGTGCTTGCATTTTTTACACCTATAATGAGGGGGCAGAGGGTTTACCTCCGATATACCCGACATTGTTGCCGCCAATGACGAGCCTACCGATCCTCTGGAGCCTACCTCATATCCGCATTCATTGGACTTATGCACCAGCTTTTGCGCTATCATATAAAGCACGGCAAATCCGTACTTGATTATAGCGTCCAGCTCTTTTTTAAGTCTTTCTTCAACCATCTCGGGCAGAGGATCTCCAAACAGCTCATGAGCCTTTCCCCAGCAAATATCCTGCAATTCCTGCTCTGCACCTTCAATGTATGGCGTATAAGTACCGTTGGGGATAGGCATTATATCATCTATCATATCCGCTATTCTGTTGGTATTGGTGACTACTATCTCAAACGCTTTATCCTTACCTAAATATGCAAATTCATCCAGCATTTCCTGTGTTGTACGGAAGAATAGCGGAGCCTGTTTATCTGCGTCGTTATACCCCTGCCCTGCTTGAAGTATCTCACGGAATATAGCGTCGTCTTTTCTCATAAAATGCACGTCACAGGTGGCTACAACAGGCTTGTTCAGCTTTTCACCCAGCTTCACTATCTTCCTGTTGTATTCCCTAAGCGTTTCCTCGGAAGTGACCTTACCTTCACGCACAAGAAATCTGTTGTTTGCTATCGGCTGTATCTCCAGATAGTCGTAAAAAGCCGCTATTTCCTCTATGCTATCCTCAGATTTGCCTTCTAATATAGCACGGTAAAGCTCGCCTGCTTCACAGGCGCTTCCGATAATAAGCCCTTCACGGTGATTTTTAAGCTCAGACATAGGAATACGGGGCTTTTTTGCGAAATAGTCAAGGTTGGAGAAAGATATAAGCTTATAAAGGTTCTTCAAGCCCGTATTATTTTTTGCAAGAATGATCTGATGGTACGTCGGCATTTTCTTTACGTCAACGTTGCCAAGTGCAGAATTCAGATCGCCCAGCTTCTCGATAACTCTGCCCTTCTGCGAAAGCTCTATCAGCTTGACAAAAATATCAGCCAACATTGCCGCGTCATCTTTAGCCCTGTGATGATTGAAATCTCCCAGATCAAATTCCGCTGCCATAGCATCAAGAGTGTATTTCTTTTTGTTTGGGATAGCAGCTTTACAGAGCTTAAGAGAATCAATATACGGATTTCTGCAGTTTATCCCGCTTCTTTCACATGCCGAACGAATAAAGGACATGTCAAAGTCAGCATTATGCGCAATCAGAGGAGCACCGCCGCAAAAATTCATAAAAGCAGAAACTGCTTCAGATTCAGAGGGTGCGTCCGCAACCATTTCGTCAGTTATACCTGTCAACTCAGATATATTTTCGGGGATCTTCTTTCCGGGGCATACAAACGTATTAAATTCCTCTACAACTTCCAAATTGCGCATTTTCACTGCACCGATCTCGGTGATGCGCTCGGTTTCATGTGAGAGACCTGTGGTTTCAATATCAAATACTATTATATCCTCATCGATAGAACGGTTGGTACAGCCTTCCACAAGAGAATGACCATCATTGACGAAATACGCCTCCATACCGTACAATACCTTGAACTTGGTATCAGGATCCTTTTTTCGTATGGATTTCAACGTTTCCATTGCTTTTGGAAATGCCTGAACATTTCCATGATCGGTGATGGCAACGGCTCTGTGCCCCCATTTATATGCAAGCTTGACCAGATCCTCAGCGGGCGTCAATGCGTCAAGGTCGGACATATATGTATGCATATGCAGCTCCACACGCTTTTCGGGAGCTTCATCCATTTGTTCCTTTCTTTTTATCCTCATTATGGACTTGGGTTCTATATAGTTGGACTTGGTAAAGCTGTCAAACTTTACATCACCGTTTACAAGGAGAGTTGTGCCGTTTTGTATAAAACCGTATTCTTCTGCTCTGTCCGTTGCGGTAAATATCCTCAGTGTCTGCGAATTTGTATAATCTGTAAAAAAAGCCGTCAGAATGGTAAATTCACCGTTTTTGACAGTTTTGTCCTCCACGTTGAATACATCGCCCCAAACAGTTACGTTGCTGCACTCTTCAAAAATATCCCTCATTGGGATAGGAGGATCGTTGACAGGCTTGCCTGCAAGCAGTTCGGCTTCCTTGTCGAACTCCTCGCTGTCAAACATAAGAGGCATTTTTTTAGGTTCGGAAAAAATCTGTATACCTCTCTGACGCTTGGGACGGCTGTCAGTATACCCGTCATCGTTATAACTGCTTCTTTTTTCATATTCTTTTTTAGGAGGTGCGGGTATAAAAGCCTCAGGAGGGGGCATAGGTAAACCGATATCATCAAGCTGCTGTTTTTCTTCCCGTTCGTTGATACTAACCGAAGTAATGCCGTCAAATACGACTTTTACGGAAACATCAAAAAAACCTTTTATATATCTTTCTATTTCTCTGTCTATATGTCCCTCTGTGAGAATATCTGCACCGCCGTTTTTCAATGTAATTTCATATATCCCATCACCCTCGGATATTTCTACATCCTTTAGGTACCCGTTGATCCTTCCTGCAAAGCTCTGCTTGGAATGCATAAGATCGATCACATGAGTTATCATATCCGCCGAAAACAGCACGGAAGGGTATTTGGGGTATATTTCAACTGCATTTATTTGCAGTGCTTTTTTTATTTTTTCTGCAGCCGACAAAACATGGGAAGAATCGGGCACATCTTCCATAGAGAGGTTGAGAAGCATTATTTTGCTTATACTGTTGTAAATAACAGAAAGCACCTCGCCGTTGCCGACAAGAGCTTCAAATTCAATATTCTCAAATAAATCGGTCAGTTTTTTTGACATCTTTCTACCTCATCTCACATCATTTTAATTTCATTCAACAGCGCCGTAAGGAGTTCTTCTTCCCGTACCTTGCGAACTATTTCGCCCTTTTTGAAGATCAGTCCCTCGCCGTTTCCTCCGGCGATACCTATATCGGCCTCCCTTGCTTCTCCCGGACCGTTTACCGCACAGCCCATAACTGCGATCTTTATATTTTTATGTATACCCGAGATCGCAGCTTCGACCCTGTGAGTAAGGCTTATAAGATCGATCTGTGTTCTTCCGCAGGTAGGACATGAAACTATCTCCACTGAATTACGGCTTTTGCCTGCAGCAGTCAAAATGTCCCTTGCTGCTTTTATTTCCAGAACAGGATCCTCGGTAAGTGATACTCTGATGGTATCACCTATACCATCACAAAGAAGCGATCCTATGCCCACTGCCGATTTTATGACTCCCATACGTTCGGTCCCTGCTTCGGTAACTCCGAGATGCAGCGGGTAATCGCAAAGCTTGTCCAGTTTGCGGTATGCCTCTATCATGGTCGGTACAGATGAAGCCTTGATAGAGATCACCATGTCGTAAAAGTTCTGTTCCTCCAACAAACGCACATGCCTTATTGCGCTTTCAACAAGAGCGTCGGCACAGGGCGAGCCATATTTTTCAAGCAGGTCTTTTTCCAAAGAACCCGAGTTCACTCCTATCCTTATAGGGACACTATTTCTTCTGCATACATCGCTTACTTCCCGTACTTTTTCATGTGACCCTATATTACCCGGATTTATGCGAAGCTTATCTACGCCCTCTTCGACACAACGGATAGCTATTCTATGATCAAAATGTATATCGGCTACAAGAGGAATGGATATTTCTGACTTTATTGCGGAGATAAGGTGCACATCATCTATTGAGGGCACCGAAACACGCAATATATCACAGCCTGCCTTCTCAAGCTCCACTGCCTGTCTTACATTTCCTTCCACATCTACAGCAGGAACATTGAGCATTGACTGAACGTAAATATTTCCGTCGCCCAGCGTAATATTGCCGACCTTTACTTTTCTTTTCAAGCTTATCCTCCGCTAAACAGCTTTACAATATCATTAAATGTAACTACTATCATCAATATCATCAATGCTGCAAAGCCGATAAAATGAACGATACCTTCATGTTCAGGCTTCATTGGCTTGCGCCTGAACAGCTCGATAACCAGGAACAGTATCCTGCTTCCGTCCAGTGCAGGAACAGGCAGCAGATTGAATGTACCAAGATTTATGGTTATCAATGCTATCATGGACAGCAAATTCGTGAAATTAATCCGCATATCCGTACTGGCACTGGCTGTCTGGGTTATCGCTGACACTACTCCTACAGGTCCTGAAAGATCGTTAAGTCCATACGTTCCGTTTAAAAGATCAATCAGTGATATCCAAACCAATCTTCCGTATGTTGCCGCCTCTTTGAAGCTGTACACAAACACATTACCGAAGTCCGTTTTGTGAGCGATCACATAAAAATCCAGTATTACACTTGATTTTCCGTTTTCTCCTGGCGTTGCCGCAAACTTTACGTCGTTAAGTGTTACTATCTCTCCGTTGCGCTTCACTTTAAAATCGTAGGTAATATATTCAGCGTCAGCAGAGGCCTTTCGTGCACTGTTCTGCATGGCATAGGAAATATCCATTGAGCTCCATACCGAAAGACCGTTTATTTCAACTATCTCGTCGCCTGCCTGTAAAAATTGGCTTGAAACAGGCTTATCTCCACGAAATCCGCCTATTTCCGAGGTGACTACTCTTCCGCTGACGATCAGTGCAATTGCACATACGATAATTCCGAGTATAAGGTTCATTATGGGGCCTGCAGCAAGTACGATCATTCTTTGCCATACAGGCTTGTTCCTGAAGCTGCGAGGATCACTGTCTTCCTCGTCTTCTCCCATCTGCACCGAACCGCCTATAGGCAGCAGCTTGACAGTGTACAGAGTTTCCTTACCCTGCTTAGTCAGTATTCTCGGCCCCATCCCGAGGGAAAATTCCCTTACTTTTATGCCGCAGGCTTTTGCAGCAAAAAAATGCCCCATCTCGTGTATTATTATTATAATACAAAATGCTAAGATGGCTAATACTATCATATTGCCTCCAATACAGCTATTTTCGTTTCTCTCTCCGTTTCGGCTATGATCTCAGGTGAAATATCCTTCATATATCTTATGTTTTCCATTGCATACTGAATTTTTTCAGGTATTTCAAAAAATTTTATTTTATCCTTCAAAAACATTTCTACAGCCGTTTCATTAGCACAGTTCATTATGCAAGGCATATTCCCGCCTTTTTTCAGTGCAGCTCTTGCAAGCTCTATGCAAGGAAAAGCTTTTTCATTCGCTTTTTCAAAGGTCATGGAAGCAACCTCCGTTAAAGACAGGCTTTTGGCAGGAGAAGCATATCTTTCAGGATATGTCAAAGCAAACTGTATCGGCAGTCTCATATCGGGATTTCCAAGCTGTCCGATAACAGAGCCGTCCTCAAACTCCACCGCAGAGTGCAGGATACTTTGCGGGTGCACCACTATCTCAATTTTCTCGGGAGGAACATAAAACATCCAGACCGCCTCTATAAGCTCCAGCCCTTTATTCATCATTGTAGCACTGTCAATGGTTATTTTTTCGCCCATACTCCAATTGGGATGCATTAACGCTTGTTCTTTGGTGACGTTTTTTATCTGCTCGGGAGTATATCCTCTGAACGGCCCGCCTGATGCAGTGAGGATTATCTTTTTAGGCTTGTTTCCCTGACTGCACAACAGGGACTGAAAAATTGCCGAATGCTCGCTGTCAATGGGAAAGATCCTTCTTTTTTTCTCATGGGCAAGCTTCATTATTATCTCGCCGCCGACTACCAAAGTCTCCTTGTTTGCCAGAGCAATGTCGTTTCCAGCGTTCAATGCTGCTAACGTCGGAAGAAAACCTGCCATTCCAACTATTGCATTTACTGTAATGTCGCAGGTCATGGCTGCCAGCTCACAAATAGACTCTTTGCCGCATAACACCTTGATATCTGTGTCATTGAGCATTAGCTTTAAATCAGAATATCGGTTTTCATCGGCTACACAGACATATTCGGGCATAAATTCCCTTGCCTGAGCTGCAAGCAATGCAATGTTTCTCCCTGCGGACAACGCCTTTATCTTTATATTATGCAGTTTTGCGACTTCCAATGTCTGTGTGCCAATGGAGCCGGTCGAACCTAACAGCACTATTTCTTTCATAATCAAAAATAATGCCGAACTTAATCGGCATTTCCTCCTATTATGCTATTATTTTAGTGACCGGCTCAACAAATTTGAATACCAGATAAAAGAATGGAGCTACAAAAAGCACGCTGTCAAACCTGTCCATTATCCCACCGTGTCCCGGAAGAATGGAACCGAAATCTTTGACCATGCACTGCCTTTTAAGCAGTGAAGCGGAAAAATCTCCGATAACGCCAAAAACCGTTCCCACGACTGCAAGCAGTACAAGCAAAGGAATATTGACTGTGAAAGAAACAGTGCCATTCAAAACTGTTTCTACCCACCATGGATAACCGAATCCTACCACAAGGGCTGAAATAATGGCTGTTGCAAGTCCGCCAAAAAAGCCTTCCCAGGATTTTTTAGGGCTTATTTTAGGAGCCATCTTGTGTTTTCCGAAGGCAGAGCCGACAAAGTACGCACCGGCATCACTGATCCAAGGAATGAGCAGGACTAAAATCATGTAATATACACCGTGTTCGTACTTTTCCTGCAAAAGTACAATAGTGCTTATTGAAAGCGGGACTAAAAATGAAACAAATGACACTAATGCCATTTCCTGAAATTTTACGTTTTCATGATCGGATAACATGATCAGAAACATTGTCAGTAAAAAAACAAACGCAAGGACAGGAACATAAGGGTAAAGAACATCAGAGCATACGAATGAAGGCATCACCGCCACAAATATCATACAAACGGCAGCAATACCACGATTAGAAAAATATTTCGTAGCCAGCAGTACTTCTCCCACTGCCAATACGCAAACAAGGGTCATTGCAGCCAACGTTACAATGAAGTTATGCAGCCACAGCATCAGCACTACTATCGGAATTGCAACGGCAGCAGTGAGTATTCTTTTAATCATACAAAATAATCCTCTATACACCACCGAAGCGGCGGTCTCTTTTTCCGTATTCGACTATAGCGTCAATAAGATCATTTTCTGAGAAATCAGGCCACAGCACGTCCATAAATACAAATTCAGCATAAGCAGCCTGCCATATTAAAAAGTTGGACAGCCGTTTTTCTCCGCTTGGGCGGATTACAAGGTCCACATAGGGCAGTCCGTCTGTGTAGAGGAAGGACGAAAACCGTTCTTCATCAAGCGACTGAAGATCAAGCTTTCCCGAATGATATAATTCAGAGATTTTCCTCGCGGCATTCAGTATTTCTTCTCTTCCACCGTAATTCAATGCTATACAGCACCACATGCCTGTATTGTTTACAGTCATCTCCTCTGCCTCTGCCATTTTTTTTCGGACGTCATCGGGTAATGCTTTTCTGTCACCCAAAAATCTCAGTCTGATATTTTTTGACTGAAGCTTCATCATTTCGTCCATAAAAGTGCAGAACAGTCTCATCAGTGAATCCACTTCTTCCTTGGGTCTTGACCAGTTTTCAGTGGAAAAAGCGTAAAAAGTGACACAAGGAACACCTAACTTTATGCAGCTGTTAAGACAATTGCGAAAAGTATCTGCACCTTTAGAATGTCCCATTTTGCGAGGAAGTCCGTGTTTCTTTGCCCATCTGCCGTTGCCGTCCATAATAATACCGATGTGACGGATTCCAAGGCTATGAACCAAGTTCTCAGTATCCACTATATCGTCATTATTTCCTTTTCTTTTTCCTTGCAGACTGTATCTACCTTGTCGCAGAATTTATCTGTAAGATTCTGCACGTCCTTTTCGGCATTCTTCATATCGTCCTCGGTGATCTCCGAGTTCTTCTTCATAGCCTTGAATTTGTCCATGGCGTCACGGCGTATGTTTCTGACAGTTACCTTGGCTTCCTCACCGTATTTGGATATCTGCTTTACCAGTTCCTTTCTGCGCTCCTCGGTGAGCTGGGGAAAAGCTATACGGATACACTTGCCGTCATTGGTGGGTGTAATGCCGATATCACTTGCCATAATAGCTTTTTCTATGGATTTCAGCATGGAAGCGTCCCATGGCTGGATAACAAGTATGCGGGCTTCGGCAACGGATATAGCCGCCATTGCATTGATCTGGGTGGGAGAACCGTAATAATCAACAGTTATTTTGTCGAGAACTGCCGGATTTGCACGACCTGCACGAATGGTCGAAAACTCATGCTCCAGAGATGCTATGCACTTCTCCATTTTTTGTTTTGCAGAATCAAGTACTTCTTTCATGATAAAATTCCTTTCATATCAGATCAATTTTGATTGTTTACCAATGTGCCTACTTTTTTGCCGACAACTGCATCGTAAATATTATCGGGATTATGCAGATCAAACACTATCAGCGGTATATCGTTGTCGCTGCACATTGCAGCCGCAGTTCCGTCAAGCACCATAAGTCCCGATGAAAGTATCTCATGATGGCTCAGGTGGTCATATTTTACGGCATCGTTGTATCGGTTGGGATCCTTGTTATAAACTCCGTCCACCATAGTTGCTTTAAGAAGCACATCCACTTCCAGCTCCGCAGCTCTGAGAGAAGCAGCGGAATCAGTAGAGAAAAACGGACTTCCGGTGCCGCAGCCGAAGATGACTATCCTTCCCTTTTCAAAATGCCTCAAAGCTTTCTGTCTTATATATGGCTCAGCAATTGATCTCATTTCAATGGCAGTCTGTACTCTCACCTCGCAGCCGAGACTTTCCAGTACATCAGCTACTGCAAGAGCGTTCATTGTAGTAGCAAGCATTCCAATGTGATCGGCTCTTACCCTATCCATGGTACCGCTGGAACGCCCACGCCAGAAGTTGCCGCCGCCTACTACTATACCGATCTGAGTACCGATATCAAAGCATTTCTTTACGCTTTTGCATATCCCTTCGATGGTAGGGATATCCAAACCAGTTTTCTTGTCACCTGCCAGCGCCTCACCGCTGAGTTTAAGCAGGATCCTCCTGTATTTCGGAGTTGCCGCCTCGTCCATATAAGTCAGTATTCCCTCCTAAGTTTATATCATATATTGCCTTTTAATAACCAAGTACTCTTATTTTGCCTTTGATTTCAGCAGTATCTGAAATCAGAGCACAATCATTTTCAAACTTCTTCTCGTTGATGCTTTCGGTCACAAAAGCAAGCTCGTTTTCCTCTTCGCCGTTTCTGTGCAGCAGTACGAGCCTGCCCCACATTTTTTCTGCCTGCTTTAAGGTTTCGTATTTGTTTTCGCAAATCAATCTTAGATAAAACCTGTTATCAATTTCGTTTCTGTCGAGCACAAAGGGCTGCTCCGAGTCGTCCCAGTAAAGCGATCGGCTGTTATCGTTCATTTTGGCAGCCATTATGATATCTGATACCACAGCACTTGCCGTGGGGAGCTTTCCTGCCCCTTTGCCGTAAAACATAACGTCTCCGGTGGCATCGCCGCGTACAAGTATTGCATTGAATACATCGTTTACACCTGCGAGCTGGCTTGATTCCGAAATAAATGCAGGGCACACCATAACAGCCGCTTTATCGTCCCTTTTGCTTGCCCAGCCGATAAGCTTTATTCTGCTTCCGAAATCATCGCAATATTGAACGTCCTCGGCGGTGATCATGGATATTCCCTCGGTGTGTACATCTCTGGGATAAATATGCTTTCCGAATGCAAGAGAAGCAAGTATACATATTTTGCGGCAGGCGTCATGACCATCAACATCAGCAGAAGGATCCCGTTCAGCATAACCAAGCTCTTGTGCAAGGGAAAGAGCTTTGTGAAACGCCATTCCTTCACTTATCATCTTTGTAAGGATAAAATTGGTAGTACCGTTGAGGATACCTGCTATTTCGTCTATCTCATTGGCGGAAAGGCAATGATGAAGAGGACGAATTATCGGTATGCCTCCTCCTACGCTTGCCTCAAAGAAAAAGTTTACTTTTTTATCACGCGCTATACGGAGCAGCTCCGCTCCCTTTTCTGCCACCAGCTCCTTGTTCGAGGTAACTACACTTTTTCCCGCTTCAAGCAATGATTTGACATATTGATATGCGGGATTTATCCCGCCGATCACCTCTGCAACCACCGTTATTTCGCCATCATTTATTATCGGATCAAAGGTTTTGATGAATTTTTCATCGTAAGGAGTACCTGTAAAGTCCCTTAAATCGAGTATATATTTGATATCTATGCTTTCGCCGATCTTTTTCTCTATGCTTTCAAGATTTTTATAAAAAACCTCAACGGTGCCTGAACCAACAACTCCGTATCCTATCACAGCTATTTTGACCATAGTCTGTTCACTTCCCTTTTATTGTCCTACCGGATAATTATAGCATAAATAGAGCATGAAGCGAAGCGGAATGTGATTCCGCTGAACGCTAAAATAATCTAAAAATTCAAAATCATATAAACCACTATATTTATTTTTAGATTATTATAGCATATTTCATTAAATCTTACAAGTATTTTTGCCGGAAATAATAAAAAATTAGGTGCGGGCTCTTCCGCACCTTGCTATTACAGCATTTTCTTCAAATATTTACCGGTATAAGATTTTTTGTTTTTTGCAACCTCCTCCGGAGTTCCCTCAGCAATAATGTATCCTCCGTTGTCACCGCCTTCGGGACCGAGGTCAATGATATGATCTGCCGTTTTTATCACATCAAGGTTGTGCTCTATAACTACAACAGTATTTCCGCCGTCGGTCAGCTTTTGTATGATATCTATCAGCTTTGCCACATCGTCGGTGTGAAGTCCCGTAGTAGGCTCGTCCAGAATGTATATAGTCTTTCCTGTAGGGCGTTTCGACAGTTCTGTAGCAAGCTTGACACGCTGTGCTTCACCACCCGAAAGCGTAGTTGCAGGCTGTCCTATTTTCACATAGCCTAAGCCTACATCATACAATGTTTGCAGCTTTCTGGACAGTTTAGGTATGCTTGAGAAAAATTCGAGCCCTTCCTCCACTGTCATTTCCAGCACATCGTAAATTGATTTTCCCTTATATTTGACTTCAAGGGTCTCTCTGTTATAGCGCTTACCGCCGCAGACCTCACATGGCACATAAATATCGGGAAGAAAATGCATTTCTATCTTGATTACACCGTCTCCCTCGCAGGCTTCGCACCTGCCGCCCTTTATGTTGAAGCTGAATCTGCCGCTGGAATAGCCCTTCATCTTTGCGTCATTAGTGGAAGCATAAAGGTCACGAACATCGGTAAACAATCCCGTGTAAGTGGCAGGGTTGGAACGTGGAGTCCTGCCGATAGGCGACTGGTCAATATCTATGACTTTATCCAAAAACTCCAAGCCTGTCACCTTGTCAAATTTTCCCGCCCTGACTCTTGCCCTATTCAGCTTAGCAACAAGGTGTTTATACATTATTTCGTTTACAAGAGAGCTTTTTCCGCTGCCTGAAACGCCTGTTATGCAGGTAAATAAACCTATCGGTATATTTACGTCAATATTTTTGAGGTTGTTTTCTGCAGCGCCGTGAATAGTGAGAAAACGCCCGTCCTGTTTTCTGCGTTGTGCAGGAACGGGAATTTTCATTTTTCCTGAAAGGTACTTACCTGTCACGGAGCGCTCTGATTTTATGACGTCGTCTACCGTACCTGCCGCTACTATCTCTCCTCCGTGAACACCTGCTCCCGGTCCCACATCAACAAGATAATCGGCAGCACGCATGGTATCCTCGTCATGCTCTACGACTATCACCGTATTGCCTACATCACGAAGCTCCTTCAATGTAGCAATGAGCCTGTCGTTGTCACGCTGGTGCAGTCCGATGCTTGGCTCGTCCAGAATGTACAGCACTCCTACAAGGGAGCTGCCTATCTGCGTAGCAAGGCGTATACGCTGGCTTTCCCCGCCGGACAAGGTGCTTGAAGCACGGGACAGCTTCAGATAATCTAGACCTACGCTTTGCAGAAAACCTAATCGCGATCTTATCTCCTTAAGTATCTGATCAGCTATCATGCGTTCTCTCGGAGTAAGCTCCATCTTATTGGCAAAATCCAGCGCCTGAGTAACGCTCATGTTACAGAAGTCATTGATGTTTTTTCCCGAAACAGTCACCGATAACGCTTCTTGCCTTAATCTCTGACCATGACATTCGGGACATTCCACCTCAGACATATAGTCAGATATCTCATCCTTGGAATATTGACTGCTTGTCTCACGGAAGCGGCGCTCCAGATTGTTGACTATCCCCTCGAAATCTGTCATATAATCGACTTTTCCGCCTTCCCAAGGACGGTGTACCGGAAATTTCTCACCGTTAGAGCCGTAAAGTATAAGATCAAGTGCGTGTTCAGGTAAATCCTTTACGGGAACATCAACTGAAAAACCGTAATGCTTTGCCAACCCATCCATATACATCTGTGCCATTGTGCCCGGCGCATAATTCCATCCGCTTGCCTTAATGGCGTTTTCGCTGATAGACAGTTCTCTATCGGGAATGATAAGATCCTCGTCAATGCTCATGTAAAAACCCAGTCCTGTACAGCGCTTGCAGGCTCCGTAAGGGTTGTTGAAGCTGAACATTCTGGGATTCAGCTCCTCAATGCTTATGCCATGTTCAGGACAAGCATAGTTTTGTGAAAAATGCAGCTCCTCCTGCCCAACCACATCAACAAACACTATCCCTCCCGAAAGAGTGCCTGCTGTTTCAATACTCTCGGTAAGTCTGGATCTTATCTCGTCCTTGACAACAAGACGGTCAACTATGACCTCGATATTGTGTTTTTTGTTTTTCTCCAGCTTTATCTGTTCGGATACATCGTACATGATCCCATCTATCCGCACTCTGACATAGCCTTGCTTCCTTATGCTTTCAAGCTCCTTGGCATATTCGCCTTTTCTTCCTCTGACAACAGGAGCCATTATCTGTATCTTAGTGCCTTTTTCAAGCTCCATGACCCTGTCGGTTATCTGATCTACGGTCTGCTGACGTATCTCTTTTCCGCATACAGGACAATGAGGGATACCTATCCTTGCATAGAGAAGCCTTAAATAGTCGTATATCTCCGTTACCGTTCCCACTGTGGAGCGAGGATTTTTTGAAGTGGTCTTCTGATCTATGGAGATAGCCGGAGACAAGCCCTCGATGCTCTCCACATTGGGCTTTTCCATCTGCCCGAGAAACATTCTGGCGTATGACGAAAGGCTTTCAATATACCTACGCTGTCCATCGGCGTAAATCGTATCAAAAGCCAAAGAAGATTTTCCCGAGCCCGAAAGCCCTGTCATCACGATAAGCTTATCCCTTGGAAGCTCTAAATCTACATTTTTTAGATTATGCTCCTTTGCCCCTTTTATAACTATCTTGTTGATTGACATTTTACCTTTCCTTCAGTTCTGTTATCTTATCTCTGAAATAAGCCGCCTGCTCGAAATCCAGCACCTTAGCTGCTTCCCGCATAAGAGAGGTGTACTGTTTGATGAGGGTCTGCTTTTCTTCTCTTGTCAACTGTTTCTTAGCTTTGCCGCGTTTTTCGGTTTTTGCCGAAATATCTATAACGTCGCGAACATCTTTGACAATGGTTTTTGGAACAATACCGTTTTCCTCATTATATTTCATCTGTATCTCACGCCTGCGGTTGGTTTCTCCTATCGCATTTTCCATTGACGGGGTCACCTGATCCGCATACATTATAACTGTTCCGTCAGCGTTTCTTGCGGCTCGTCCAATCGTTTGAACCAAAGACGTCTCACTGCGCAAAAAGCCTTCCTTATCGGCATCAAGTATCGCCACCAACGACACTTCAGGCAGATCAAGACCTTCACGGAGCAGATTTATTCCTATAAGAACGTCAAATTCGCCCAGACGAAGGTCACGGATTATCTCCATTCGCTCAATAGTGTCTATGTCATGGTGCATATAGCGTACTTTGAGGTTCAGCTTCTCAAGGTATTTGGTAAGGTCCTCCGCCATTTTCTTGGTGAGAGTAGTTACCAGAACTCGCTCATTCCTTTCAATACGCAGATTTATTTCGGAAACCAAGTCTTCGATCTGTCCGTCCACAGGTCTTACAGAAACAAGCGGATCAAGCAATCCGGTAGGTCTTATCAGCTGCTCCACCACCCGAACAGAATGTTCCCTTTCAAAGGGTCCGGGAGTTGCTGAAACATATATCGCCTGATTTATCTTGGAATAGAATTCATCGAAATTCATCGGGCGATTATCGTAAGCCGAAGGCAGGCGAAATCCGTATTCGACAAGATTTTTCTTTCTTGCAGCATCACCGCCGTACATACCCCTTATCTGCGGAAGCGTGACATGGCTCTCATCAACAAGCAGCAAAAAATCCTTCGGAAAATGATCAATAAGCGTAAGGGGCGTACTTCCTTTAGGTCTGCCCGAAAGCACTCTTGAATAGTTTTCAATTCCCTTACACGTTCCTATTTCCCTGAGCATTTCGAGATCGTAGGTAGTCCTTTGAGCAATGCGCTGCGCTTCTATCAGCTTGTGGTTGTTGGTGAAAAACTCCACCTGTTCTTCCATCTCACTGCGTATCTCATCAAGTGCTCTTTCCATGTTCGCCCTGTCCACTATATAGTGACTGGCAGGAAAAATTGCAGCATGAAGCAGCTCTCTCTTTGCAGCACCGGTTACTACCTCTATTTCGGTTATCCTGTCTATCTCATCTCCGAAAAATTCCACGCGAAGTGCGGTTTCAACGGGATTTCCTGCAGGGAATATCTCAACGGTATCCCCTCTTACACGAAATTTATTCCGTATAAAATTGACATCGTTTCGTTCATACTGTATCTCGACAAGCTTTTTTATCAGCTCGTCCCTGCCAAGCTCGGTTCCCTTCCGTATGGAAATAACATTAGCACGGTAATCCTCGGGACTGCCCAAAGAATAAATGCACGAAACACTGGCTACGATCACTACATCACGCCTTTCCGCAAGGGCAAAGGTGGCAGAGTGCCTGAGCCTGTCAATATCATCGTTTATTGCACTGTCTTTTTCAATGTAAGCATCAGTTGAAGGTATATACGCTTCCGGCTGGTAATAATCGTAATACGAAACGAAGTACTCCACCGCATTGTTTGGGAAAAATTCCCTCAGCTCACTGCATAGCTGAGCTGCAAGTGTTTTATTATGAGCAAGGACGAGAGTAGGGCGGTTGACCTTTGCAATGATATTAGCCATTGTAAAGGTCTTTCCCGAACCTGTGACACCCATGAGTACCTGCTCTTTGTCTCCTCTTAACACGCCGTCCGCAAGAGCTTCTATTGCAGATGGCTGATCCCCGGTCGGGCTGTACTCGGAATGCAACTCAAAAAAATCCATTTTGATTTCTCCATGCGTTGACATCATCAGGATTACGTTCTCTTATACTGGTTGCACCGTTTTTCCCTACTACTATATGATCCACAAGTTCAACATCTACGCTTGACAACTGATCAGCTACCGAACTGGTAGAATGAATGTCAGCTCTGGAAGGGATCATGGGTCCGTTGGGGTGATTATGGGCTATTACCATGCGTGTACAATTACATTTGATAGCAAACTCAGTTAGATTTCTGAAAGGTACTTCCACTCTGTTAGGCTCTCCGGAGTTGATTTTCATCTTATCTATAAGGTAAAGCTCGTCGTCCAAAGCAATGGCATAAATTATTTCCTTTTTCTCGCCCTTGAAAAGAGTTCTGCAGTAATTCATCAGAATTTTAGGTTCATTCAGTCTGATTGCGCCGTCATGTACAAAAGTGGAATATACATATCTTTTGGAAAGCATCTGAAAGAACTTGATAAGGCTTGCAGTATTCTCCCCTACCCCTTTTATCTTGATCAGATCATCGTAATCCGCTTCAAAAACTTTATCAATGCTGCCATAAGTCTTTAACAGAAGATGAGCAAGCTCATTCGTATCCTTCTTAGGAACTGAATAAAACAAAAGCGCCTCAAGAACCTGATGATCCTCAAAGCTTTCCAGACCATGCTTGAGAAAACGATTTTTTACTCTTTGTCTATGTCCTTCGTGAGGATTTTCTTTTTTGTTTTCAGGCATTTTGTTCACCTCATGATAGCGTCAATCCAAGAAAACAGCGCCGGAATCCGAACCGGTGACCATACGGGCATAACGCTTCAGATATCCGTCAAGCTCCCTGGTAGAATTTATTCCTTTTTTTCTGCGTTTTTCGATCTCATCATCATTCACCAGAAGCTCTATTTTCCTGTTTGGTATATCTATAAGTATTTTATCTCCGTTTTCAACAAAGGCAATAAGACCGCCGTCAGCGGCTTCCGGAGAAACGTGACCTACAGCCGCTCCACGGCTTGCACCGCTGAATCTGCCATCAGTGATAAGAGCGACGGAGCCGTCAAGCCCTTTGCCCACTATTGCAGCGGTAGGAGCTAGCATTTCAGGCATTCCGGGACCTCCCTTAGGGCCTTCATATCTTATTACCACAACATCTCCGGGCTGTACCTTATCGCCAAGTATTGCATCGACCGCCTGCTGTTCGCCATCAAAAACCTTAGCTGTACAGGTAGTTGTCATCATTTCAGGCTTTACGGCGCCCTGCTTGACAACAGAACCCTTTTCTGCAAGATTACCTTTAAGTATTGCAATACCGCCGTCTTTTCTGATAGGAGCGTCCACCTTATGCACTACTGTTCCGTCAGCAGCCTTGGCATTTTCAATTCGCTGCTGCTGCGTTCCGTTGACAGTGAGAACATCTGTGTATATTTCGCCTGTTTTTGCGAGTTCCTTCAGTACGGTCTGTATTCCTCCTACAGAGTTAAGGTCTTCAATAAAAACATCGCTTGCGGGATTCAGCTTGGCAAGCTGAGGTATTCTTCTGCTCATCTCATCAATATCTGACAAAGAAATATCTATTCCCGCTTCATGCGCTATCGCTAAAAGATGAAGTACAGTGTTTGAAGAAGCGCCGATAGCCATATCAGTCGCAAGAGCATTCAGCATATTCTTCTTAGTGAGGATATCCTTTGCAGTGATGGACTGTTTAAACAGCTCAACTACTCGCTCTCCTGCTTCCTTGGCTATCCTGCGTCTTGCAGAGTTTACGGCAGGTTCTGTTCCGTTATATGGCAAGGCAAGTCCAATAGCCTCTGTAAGACAATTCATGGAGTTTGCGGTGTACATACCCGAGCAGCTTCCGCAGGTGGGGCAAGCATTATTCTCATAATCTTTCAGCACGCTGTCGTCTATCTCTCCGTTAGAGTACTGCCCTATAGCCTCATATATCTCGCTGTAACCGACTCTTTTGCCCTGTACGCAGCCTGCCTTCATTGGGCCGCCGCTTACAAATATACTTGGCAGGTCAAGTCTTGCTGCCGCCATTATCATGCCCGGAACGATTTTGTCGCAGTTTGGTATGAATACAATGCCATCAAGGGGGTGGGCGGTAAGCATTACCTCTATGCTGTCGGCTATCAGTTCTCTTGAAGCAAGAGAATACCTCATTCCCTTGTGATTCATGGCAAGCCCGTCGCATACGCCGATGGTAAAGAACTCAAAAGGCACGCCGCCGGCGTTTCTGATACCGTCTTTCACGCATTGCGCAATTTCATGCAGATGGCTGTGTCCGGGCACATAGTCACTGGCAGCACACACGACCGCAATAAAGGGTCTGTCCATTTCACTGTCGGTCACTCCCAAAGCCTTCAACAACGCCTTATGCGGTGTTCTGTCAACGCCTTTTTTGATTAGATCGCTTCTCATTTATGTTTCTTCCTTTCTCTTTATGTATCAATGTTTTTTATATTGATAACCAAGCAATGCGGCTCCGATCAATCCGGCACCGTTTCCAAGCTTACAAGTTACTATTTCAGTATTTTTTTTACTGTTTTTTGAATATATTTCTCTGTTTACATATTCCTTCAGCGGTATCAGAAGGTTGTCGCCTTCATTGCTGATGCCGCCTCCTATACAGAGTATATCAGGCTGGAAAACGTTTATTGTGTTTATTATTCCACAGGCAAGATTCTTTATAAAAAGCTCTACTACTTTTTTCCCTGCCTCATCTCCCTGCTTTGCAGCAACAAAGGAAGTCCTTCCGCTGACCTTGCCCTCTTTCTCTGCAACGCTTTTCATCAATGTATCGGGATACTGCTCCATATAACGTTTTGTGAATTTTACAAGGGCTGTCACGGAGGAGTACGCTTCAAAGCAACCCTTTCTTCCACAGGTACACTGTTCTCCGTCAACGTTTATCACTGTATGCCCTATCTCGGCGCCTGCATAGTTAGAGCCGCTGAACAGTTTACCGTCAATGATTATACCGGCTCCAAGACCCGTTCCGATAGTTATGATAATGGCGTTATTGGCTCCTTTTGCTGCTCCTGCAAAAAATTCTCCCAAAGCAGCAGCGTTCGCATCGTTTTCAATGTATGCAGGTATTCCGAGAGCTTGTTCCACATAGTTTTTCAGCGGAACATTCGCCCAGTGAAGATTGTTGGCATACTCCACAACGCCGGTTTCCGGATTACAGGTCCCTGGACAACCCAAGCCTGTCCACTGAATATCCTTCATAGACATTCCCGATTTTTCTACAGCGCTTTTTCCTACAGAAACGATGTCGTCAAGCACGGCCGTGTACTCCCTGTCGGAACAGGTTTTCACCTTGCTTTGACATACGATGTTGTAATTTTCGTCTACTACTCCTGCCGCAATGTTCGTGCCGCCAATGTCAATGCCAAGCGAATACTTCATAATAAGCTCCGTTCTCAGTCGATGTCCGTAACTATTATCTCTGCTTTGCCTGCAAAAGTATACTTACCGTATCCCGACGGAATAAAACAGCTTTCGCCCTTTTTAAGCTTCACTCCATCAAGCTCGCCATCACCATCAAGTACAAGAATGGAATTAAACGAACCGCTTCCCGCATCAAGAGCGCATTTCTGTGTAATATTCAGCTTTTTCACTCTGAAAAAATCACACCTCGCAAGAAGCTGTTCAGTATACCCTTCCTTAACTTCCTCTTTACCGATCGGCTTACAGGAATATTTAGGCGGTGTAAGTTCAATAACCTCAGCTGCCTTATCGATATGGAGCTGACGCGGCTTCCCATCTGCACCAACTCGCCCATAATCGTAAATACGGTAAGTTGTGTTGGAATTTTGCTGTATCTCTGCAACGAGTATGCCTTTTCCTATAGCGTGAAGCGTTCCTGCTTCAATAAAGAAAATGTCTCCCTTATGTACCTCAACGCTGTTGATCACCTCAAGGATAGTGTTATCCTTTATCCTGCGCTCAAATTCTTCTTTGGTAATATCATGCTTGAAGCCGTAGAGTATCTCTGCTCCGGGATCGCAATCCAAGATGTAGCACGCCTCGGTTTTGCCGTACTCTCCCTCAACTCTCAGTGCATATTCATTGTTGGGATGTACTTGAACGGAAAGATTATCCTTGGCATCTATGAGCTTGATAAAAACAGGAAAATATTCAAATCTGCGGCAGTTTTCACCAAGAACTTCCCTGCCTGCCTTTTCGATATATGCAGTTAGGGTCATTCCTGCAAATTCACCGTCAGCTATCACGCTCTCTCCGTCCTTATGGCAGGAAAGCTCCCAGCTCTCAGCTATCTTATCCTTATCCGAAACCTTTCCGTATTCCTCACGCAGCCTGTTGCCACCCCATATATAGTCCTTGCAGGGGGCGATCAGCTTCATAGGATAGAGCTTCATACCTTCCTCCTTTTATCATATCAAAAAGCGCACAACAAAATGAAGTGCGCTTCCGCTTGCCTTTAAGCCATGCTGTATAAAATTTCTTTGATTTCTTCCATAGCAAGCTCGCTTTTCTCTCTGTCTATCATATCTTCCCTCAAAGTTTCCTGATGCTCCTTGACCGCCTCCATAAGCATATCAATAGATTCTTCCTCTTCTTCCTCATCATCTTCGCCCTTGAGAACACCTGCGGCGGTCAGATTGGCAATGATCAGATTTGCATAAGCGTTGTTGTCCATGCCCATGATTTCATTCGGAGATTCATCAAAAATATAGCGATCGTAATTAGCGTATGCCTGTTTGTCTTTTATGTAGGAAATAAGTGACGCAACTTTTTCAGGGCCATCACCCTCCTGCGGAAAAGCAACATATCTAAAAAACGTTGCAAGGTCATCAGCTAATTCCAAAGCAGCATCATAATCAGCAAAGCGTTCACCATATTCAAAGAAACCTCTGCCCTTTGCATCACACCCCACTACATCTCCATTTGTAGGATTTATAAAAAAGAAATCCTTGCCATCAAAAGAAATATTGTTATTTTTGAGGTCTTCAATTTTATTGTTTAACGCATCAGTTAAAGACATTCCGTCGGACAATGCCTGCATAATTTCGTCCATAAATTGGGGAAGCTCTCCGGGACCGATTGGAACTAGAATGCAGTCTTCATTCTTAGCTGCATCCCAACTTTCACGTTTTAGCGACATGGTTATACTATGAAATGTTTCAAATCCGTTCCACCTTATCGCATTTCTTTGTGATTCTGTTAATTGAAATTGGTGTGCCGCCGACTTTACATACATATCGCTGAAATCATACTCTGCCAGCTTTTCCGCAGAGGTTTTAGCTCTCTCTGCAAGAATATCATAAAGATTATCAGCAGTAATTTCACTGCCGCCTGTTTGCTCATATTTTTCCGCTGCCGAAGGCGCAAATACAGTGTCAAATGCAGCGTTGAACGCCTTTTTTGAAGCTACCGGGGGAGCATAAACATTTTGTGAAGGTAACGCGCTTATATTGTACATAGCAATTCTCCTTAAACCGGATTCATTTCGCTGTCACTCTATTGGTACATTTTAGCTCAGATAAAACTTCTTTTACTTCTTCGACAGTAAGCCCGCTTTTCTTTATGCCGAACACTTCTTCTTTCCAAGTCTTCTGATGTTCCTTTATAGCTTTCAGAAGCTCGTCAACGGCTTTTCCCTTCTCTTCCTCCTCTTCTTCGGTCTTGAAAATACCTGCGGCAGTCATATCGTCAATAATGCGTTCTGCCGTGGTGTCGCTATTAACTCTTCCGTACAGCTCGTAATCAAATGCAGCACTGCCGTCCTTCTTTAAAGATGATCTTGCAGCAGCCGAGGGAGCATAAATGTTTTGCAAAGATACCGAGCTTACACTATACATAGCAATTCTCCTGTTATATCAAGCGGTTTATTCATACAATCCATGCAGCATTTTTATGCTTTTGGTATTAAAGTTATTATACCACAACCGCCCTGAATTGTCAATTAAAAAGCCTCATTTTGCGTACTTTTTCATCAATCTTATATCGTTGCCGTAAAAAGTAAGTATCTCCATTGTGAAAAGCCTTGAAGCTATCCTGTCGCCATACCTTTTGTGAAGCTCCGAGGTCTGAAAGTTGGTATTTACGATAACAGGTCTGCCTGCATTCATTCTGGTATTGAGCAGGTTGTAGATAACGGAATCGTTGAACTTCGACTCAAACTCCGCTCCCAGGTCGTCAATTATCAGCAGATCGCACTCATACAGCAACTGCATGATGTCCATCTCGTCCCCACCTCTGAAATGCTCTTTTTCCGCCTTTCTGAGCAAATCAGGCGCAGAACCGTATATAACGCTGTACCCTTTTTCAATAACTTCCTTCCCGACAGCCAGAGAAAGGTGCGTTTTTCCCAAACCTGTTCCGCCGTTCATCAGTATACCCAAATGAGGCAGGCAGAATTTATCTGCATAATCTCTGCAGAAATCATAATTATCTTCCATTATCCTGCGTATGCTGACGCCGCTTGTGCCCTCAGTATCCTCCGGATAAAAATTCAGGTCAAATGTGTCAAAGGAACACAGGTTCATTGCAGAAGAGCTGTTAAGCTCCATACATTGGAATCTTCTCACATCGTTCATAAAACAGGAACAGCGCTCGTTATTGTAAATTCCTGTGTCCTGACATTTTTCACAACTGTATATAGGATCAAGGCAGCTTGGTTTGAAACCGTTTGCTAAAAGCAATTCCCCAATTTCCCTTTGTAATGACAGATTTTCCGCCGCAATCTTTTCTACATTCTTTTTCATGTCTCCGCCTGATACTAGAACCGCCGCCAGCTTTGCGCCGCCTGAAGCAAGCTGATTTCTCAAAGAGCGAAGACGAGGAACAGATTCCTCCGCCTTTGCGATCTGCTCCTGCTGCAGCTCACGGTTGCGTGCTTTACGGTTTTCAAGCTCGTTTTCTGCCATTATGTAATATTTTTTTAGATAGCTCATTGATCTCCTCCCAGCTTTTTGTATTTGTTAGTTACAAGCTGTTCAATGGTGTTTGCATCAAAGGATGAATTTGTTCTCTTTTCGCTATGTTTTTTCTCCTGTTCATTTAGCTGTTCAACGGTAGTAATACCGTTGGCGTGCCAACCCTCCAATATTTTATTCATATACTGAAAAGCAAGCTTGCCTGTGGCATTCAAAGTGATCTGATAAGCTTCATTTACCATTTCGTCACTGAATCCGAAAACATTTACCCACTTATCAATACATTCTTTTTGCTGCTTTGAAAAAGCAGATGTGACCTCGAACATTTTTTTGAATCTGATTATGGCATTATCGAGATTTTTAAGCTCTGCCGCCTTTTCCTCTGCTTTATCAATAGTAATTATTCCGGTATCCACCCAATCCAACGCCACTGCTCTCATATACGCAGGCGTAGCCTTGTTTACGGAAAAGCAGTAGTCAATAAGTACCATTGCCACTTCCACAGGAAGGCAGGCGTCCTCCAGTATTATCATCAAAGTGCGCTGTTCATTGTGCTTAAGAGGTCTTCCGTAAAGCATTTCGCAATGTTTGAAAAGATAATCGGCTTTTTCGTTGCCGCGAACGGTAGATGCGATCTCTTTAGGAGTAAAATCCGGTGTGCGATCAAGCTCTATTTTTCTGACAGAATCAAGCACGCTGTCAGACGAAGCTTTGTTTGTTGTCTTTTTTACGTTTGAAGACATTTTTGCCTTAGATGGAACCAGCTCGCCGCTTTCATTAAAATCAATTATCCCGCGCTGTTTCCAGAAGCTGGCGCTTTCTTCTACCTGTTCTTCGGTGATGGAGAGATATTCGGCTATTTCCTTCACATCAAATTCTGCTCCCGCATTTCTAAGGAGGTAGAGCAAAACTTTAAGGTCGTTGCCCCTCGCCAGCTTGAGGCAGTCATCTGCAACTGCATTAGGAACGCAGAATATGCCGTTCCATATTCCAAGATTTATTTCGTATTTCATTCTATGTTTTATGCTCCATGCAAAATTTGCTTTGTATTAAGTATATCATAAAATATATAAAAAAGCAAAGGATCAATCCTTGCGTTCACAATCCTCAAAATCATGCACATTTAATGGCGAATGCTTCATTTATACTATTATATCACAAGTCTGTTTAAACTTCAATGCCAATAATAACTATAAAAAATAAACTTTAAAGAAATGATCCTTAAAGTTTATTTTTTATTATCATTTTACCTCGATCAGCTCATACTCACGACTTCCGTAGCCAATTTCTGCCGCCGCCTCAATTGTGTGAACGCCGTTCCTGCTTTCGATCCTTTCCAGTAAATGCTTCTGTCCCGGGTCGTCTTTGGCGGAATAAACAAGATCGATACACGCTTGATCTATCGCAATAGGATCGTCTGATACCAAAATACCAATATCCCTCATACAGGGATCCTCGGCTACTTCACAGCAGTCACAATCCACCGAGAGGTTTTTCATAACATTTATATAAGCAATATTTTTATCAAAAAAATCTATCACAGAACCCGCTGCATCTGCCATCGATTCCAAAAAGCTGTCATGATCAGACGACCATATATCACCATTTGTATCACCCACACCGTGTATATACGCCTTGCCGTAAGAAGAGGCGATACCTATGGAAAGCTGCTTTAATGCTCCGCCGTATCCGCCCATGGGATGACCTTTAAAATGTGACAACACCAAAAGCGAGTTGTAATTCTTCAAATTCTTTCCCACAAAATTCTTCTTTATTTTCTTGCCGTCAGGGATAGACAGCTCCAGGTCAGGTCCTTCGGCGTCCAATAAATCAAAATCAAACACATTCCAGCCGTGATCGTCGATAGTTTTCAAGTGTTTTTCAGTGGTATCACGCCCACCTTCATAAGCGGTGTTGCACTCAACAACAGTACCGCCCACCTCATCTATCACAGGTCTCCAGAAATCCGGTTTCAGAAAATTCTGATTGCCTACCTCACCGGAATGTACTTTGACGGCTACCTTGCCTGTCAATTCTTTACCCAGAAGACGGTACAGCTCCAATACCTTTTCAGGAGTTATTTCCTTTGAAAAATAAACCTTAGCTCTCATATCGCTCTCTCCTTGTCAGTTTCATAAAATCACTTGATAAATTTCAGTATTTTATCTTCCTCAGTATCATTCAAAATATTCTTCAAATGATCAACTATCCTCATCTTCGACTCATACGGTTCTCTGTGGTATGCTTCGGTTATCCTTTCATATCCGTACAGTCCCTCAGGCGTGCTGTATTTTGCCACACCCCAGCCGTATTGCTGACCGTACTTGTCCCTCATATACTCAAAATCTGCTATGCAAACATAGCTTTGCATCTGTAACCGTGTTATAACGGTGTCAAAACCTTTATTTCCGCCTTTACGATAATTGCAGATACTTTTCAGCTTTTTTGACAGCAATGTGCCATGCTCTGCTATAGTGTCATAAACGTTTTTATCTTTAGTTTGTGCAAGACCTTCATCATACCTTGAATCAAAATCATATCCGTCACGCCGGTAATTTGCAAAATCGGGAAACTGATCAAGGCTGATAAATCCTGCCTTATTTCCGAAAAATTTTCCATAAAGGCAGTTACCGCTTCTTGAGATAGGCCCTTTCCATTCCCATGGACCCTCGGCAATATCAGAAAACCAAAGTTCATTCGGTGTATGCTCCTCAATGGAAAAACCTATTATATCATTTTTAAAAAACGGTAAAAAACCGATCTCATTCACCAATCGTATAATATCTTCCTTGCTTTTAAACTCATAAAACCTCATTGTTATCCCTCTATGATATCTACTACCTCACCGATGTACATGGTGTGTGCTGCTTCATCGGTATAAAAAGCCTTTACCACATCTTCCGGTATATTGCCGACATCTAAATCCTGTTTGTAGATTTTTTTACACAGCAATGTGGTTTTTGCTTCTTTGAACATAACGGAATTTTCGAGAAAATCAGCAGTCAGACCAGCTTCCTTGACCTTATCTGCATTCCTTCCGGATTTCATGCCCATCAGCATGAGCGCATTTCTATATTCCTCAGAGAAAAAGCTCACCGTAAAATAGTCGCTTTTTTCCATGAACTGATGTGTATAGCGTACGGGCTTTACATAAACAGTGGCAACAGGCTTACTCCAAAGCGTTCCGAGCCCGCCCCAGCTAATAGTCATACTGTTGTAACCATCTTTATCTCCCGCGGTCAAAAGCGCCCAGACATCATTGAATATTCCAAAGGAATCAACATTAAATTTCATCTTTATCACCATGCTTTCTTTTTTGGGTCAATTTTTTAGCTGACAGTCAGTAGTATATCTCAAAAACTATACTATGTCAATGCCGACTTTGGCAAAGTTAAGTCTCATTCGCCTTCCACCTGAACGCCGTCCACATTCAATACACCGGATAGCACCGTTATTTTGACAGTATGCTCTTTTATTTGAAGATCATTGACGCCATATACTATCTCCCTGCTGCCGGAAACAGGCAAAGGTATTTTTTCGGTGATTTTGCCGTCAACACATACAGAGATCACACACTTCCCGTCGTTTTCTCCGAAAATTCCGAAGCCGATGCCCGTGAATTTAAATATAAGCTCTGCTCCCTCTGAGCCTTTTGATATTGTGCGCTTATAATTGGAAAAGCCGCTCATCAGATCATGTTCCCAGTTTCCATTGTATTCAAAGCAATCGTCTGTATCGTCAAATCGTGTTATATAAGGCATTTCACACGCAGGAAGTATGTCTATGTTTTCGTAATAATTACGATTATATGAACTGTAAAGAGCCGCTCTTCCCGCTCCTATAGATGCGTCGCTACATTGCTCCGAGGAATACTCAAAAACTGTTATTCCGTCAATTTTTCCTGTTACTTTTTCGTGAAATGCTGATATATCCAGATTATAAGTCATCTTGTCCGGATTTATATTTCCGCTAAGCTTCATATCGTTATTGCGGAAGAATTTCCAACTTCCGTCCTCATAAATCAGCAAAGAGTATCCGCACATACAATCAGTCACATGACTGTAGCGAAGCCCGATGCCCACATAATTTTCATCAGGCACAGCACTTTTTTCAAAACCCACATCTGCAGATATTTCGTAATTATACCATCTGTCATCGCCAAAATTTGTTGTGGGAGACGGAGTAAATCCCCATTCCATTGCCTTGATATCGGGAGTTATCATCTGCATAAGGACATTTTTGCCGTTAATTTTCGTTACCTCAAATGCGCCGCCCTGATCGGTGGTGTATCTGGGAGCCATGCCTCTCGAAAAAAGATAATCATCTCCATACTCAGAGTACGAAAAATCATCGTGATAAGGCAAACACAGAATTTCTGATTGTTGAAAAACTTTTTTTGGAGGATCAGTATCAAGCGTCGATATTGTGATCATTGAAAAGGGCTTCACAGTTATTGAAAAAATATGCTTACCATCTTTTTCTACAGGGGATATTGAGGATATTTTTCTAAAGTAATTTTCGTCATATTCTCCGTTGTCCGAACCTCTTGTTTCCCACACATTAGCAGTTGCAGAGGCTTTTTTCAACGAGCAGATTGATATGTTATAACTGATAGATTCAGCGGTGGAGTTTACTATAACGGTGCTGTAATCCCCCGTCTCGGGATCACAGACAGTCATGTAGCTGTAAACCGTGTCCACCAGCGCATGACCGTCACCGCCCTTTTTCCCATCACAAAAGCAAGCGCCATCAACGAAACGCCAGCCCTTCCTCATAAATCTTGAGAAATGCAAAGACATATAGTATCCGCCGTCAAGACTGTAAAACCCGCTCCAAGGCTCGTTGGCGGTAATAAGCTGTTTGTGGCAGTATGTAACTCCATCATAATAAGCCGAAACAACGGGCTGATACTCATACAGGCTCATACAGCCGCAGGGATACATTGCCACGATACGGTTGGCAATATCCAGTACTCCGTTGATCCCTAAAAGGCCTGAACCGTCGAAGCGGCTTGTCCTTTTTGAATAGGTCATTGGAGGTGATCCCTCGGTGAACCATACTTCCTTGCCAAAATCATCAGACAGCTTTCTTGTATTATCGGTACAGTGGCTGGTGTAATGTGTACCAATAATATCGACTGCGTTTCTTAATTCTTCATCGGATATCATCATATCGGATATCCGCCATGAATTTTCCTCATCTGCAGCAACTAATTTTATTTTGGAAAAATCATAAGGACAGTCTGTTTCGTTTTTTATTCTGCTTGAAAAATACTTTATCCACTCTCCGTCTATGTCACGTTCGTTTCTTGAAACACTTACGCAATCAAATTTCAGCATATATGTTTCATACGCGGCAACGAGAGTTTCCTTATACCATTTGTATCGTGCAGCGTAAACATCATTTGAATCCGTAACCCACTTAGGCTCGCTCCAGAAAAGGATATCCAGCGTCAGGTCGGGATTTATCTTCTTGGCATCGGCAGCAAGGATATATCCCGCGCCTCTTGCAACATCGGCAGGTTCATTTTCATACCGTTTTATACAAGGCTCTGTACCTGATGAAGAGTTTATATCAGAACCCATTTCCAGCTTCAGATGAGCGATGTGTATGCCATCTTTGCCGAAAATATGCTGAAGTATCTCATTATATTCCTTTTCATGCTCATATTTATAATCAAGGAGCAATCGAGAGGAATTGTTTGCACTGACCATACCTGCGCCGTAGTACATTTTTCCCATGCGGTTTCCGTTGATCGAGATGTCCATATGCAGCCCCTTGTATCAGTTCCTTATTTTCGCTTTGATGCTTTTTTGTATGGATCTGCTTCGCTTGATAAGCTGATAAAAGTTGTGTACTCTTATCATATCGTTTATCTCTGCACCGAAAAACAGTATTATCATGCAGAAATACAGCCACAGCATAAAAAGAACGATAGCAGTCAGACTTCCGTAAACGCTGGAATGATTGCCGAAATTATCTATATAAAAAGAGTAAAGTGCAGAGAAGCCTATCCAGCCCGCAGCGCTTATGAGCGCGCCGGGAAGCTCATTTTTCATTTTTGTTTTTCGCTCAGGTATCACTGTGTATATAAACATAAAAAAAAGCACCAGGAAGCCCAGTGAAACGAGCCATCTGACTATTCTTACAGCCTCTGCGAAAGATGCCGGAACGGGAGTATTGATGAGTACAGCATCCAGTATCCTGTTGCCGAATACCATAAAGGTAAGCGCTACGATGAGCGCTACAATAAAAGCTATCGTATAAAAAACAGCTACCGCTCTCAGCCGTACATATCCTCTTTTTTCCGTGGTCTTGTATATGGAGTTGAGCCCGTATATTACCCCCAGAACTCCTTTAGAACAGGCCCAAAGTGCCGCTATGGTAGTAATGGAGATCAGTGCACCAGAACCCGTTTCTCCTGCCTCAGCCACTATGCTCTTCAGCATCTCACCTATAGTAGGACTCATAAAATCCAAATTCCACGTTTCTACGTTTTCGCTGCTGAATATGGGGATATATTTTATCAGATTAAGGAACAGCATAAGAAAGGGAAAAATAGAAATAAAAATAAAAAAAGTAGCCTGAGCTGCGTAAGCAGTAAGATTATCCGCTTCAAAACGCTTTGAAAGCCGTTTGACAGCATAAGCGCATGAGGTAATAAAATCAGTCAGCTTTCGCATCTCAGGTCTCCTTAAAATCATTTATATCTGTATATGGATATTTTTTCAAAACCGTCCATTAAATCTTCCGAAAGGTCAAATGCTGCTTCGACACCTCTGGCTACACATTCGAGGGGGTTGTCTGCCACATAACATGGAGCACCTATGTGCTTCTGAATGTATTTGTCCAGCCCTCCCAGAAGTGCTCCGCCGCCTGTCAGTATTATTCCGCTGGCAAGAATATCTCCCACCAATTCAGGCGGAGTGCGTTCCAGAACGTTCCTTATACCCAGAGTGATCTCTTCTACCAGATCTATTAAAGCATCGTAAGTATCTGCTTCGCTTATCTCCAGACTTTCAGGAAGTCCTTTTATCAGATTGCGTCCCTTTACTACCATAGTCCTGCTTGCATCGGGATTATATACATTTGAAAGCTGCATTTTAGCTTGCTCCGCAGTTTTTTCTCCTATAAGTATCTTATATTTGGCAGAAATATGTTTTATGATAGCGTCGTCAAATTTGTTTCCTGCAATTTTTATGGACGTATCCTGAACAATGCCATTGAACGAGGCTACAGCTATATCGGTCGTGCCTCCGCCGATATCCACAACCATAGTGCCCTTAGCCTTGGATATATCAATTCCTGCGCCAAGTAAAGCTGCAATAGGCTCCTTTATAATGAATACTTTTCTTGCGCCTGCGGACAGTGCGGCTTCCACCACTGCACGGTTCTCTACGTCAGTGACGGAGGAAGGCACACAGAGTATTATTCTCGGCTTGAGCATCATACTGCTGCTTACTTTTTTGATAAAAGCTGCAACCATCGCCTCTGTTGTTTCATTATCGGATATAACTCCGTCTCTAAGCGGCTTTACTGCAATGATATATTCGGGAGTGCGGCCGATCATTTTATATGCATCCGCTCCCACCGCAAGAACACGCTTTTTCTTTTTGTCGTAAGCAACCACACTGGGTTCATTGATGACGATGCCCTTGCCTCCGATCGTTATAATTGTGTTAGCAGTACCCAGATCTATTCCTATATCCACAGATGACATAAAAGTTGTTTCCTTTCATATATTATTTCTGTTTTGCTCAAGATAATCGAACAATGCGTCTTTTTTGTTAGCGCATTTCCCTTCTATTACCGAATTCAGCAGCCAGTCAAGCACCAAGCCTACCTCTTTCCCTACAAATCCCAGCTTCATTATATCATTCCCGTTTATTTCCAGATTTTTCAATAAAAAACATTCATTTTGCGATAAAATTTTATTTGCGGTTTCTGCAGCGGAACGGTAAGTGGCTATACGACCCTGCGCATCGGGAGATTTCGCCATATCGTCCGCAATATGGATTTTGATCAGATCAAAATAAAGATCACTCCCGAATTTATTCAGATGTTTTTTTATAAGGATAGGGTCGTCAGTCATAACCATATCATGCCGCTCTATCAGAAACTGTGCTTTATGTGATGTTTCACTGTCAAATCGCAGCTTATTCATGGTACGCCTGCAAATATCAGCGCTGATAGCTCCATGTCCCTTGAAATGACCGGCACCGTCATAAAAGGAGTAGGCGGCAGGCTTTCCCAAATCGTGCAAAAGCATAGTAAGACGCAAATGCAGCACGGGATCAATGCTGCATACGGCAGCGATCGTGTGCTCCCAAACGTCACGGTCATGGTAATGAGTATGCTGCTTGAAGCCTTGACAATCGGCGATCTCAGGAATGATGACCGCAAAAATATCCCAGTATTCCCGCAATACTTGTAATAAAAAAACGGAATTTCCGCATAAAAGCCTGCTTAATTCACTGTTTACCCGTTCAGCCGAGATTTCATTAAGAAGTTCCTTTTTTTCGTGCAGTGCGGAGGAAGTTTTATTGTCAAGTCTGAAGCCGTACTCTGACATAAAACGCAAACCCCGCATTATTCTCAGTGCGTCCTCGTCAAACCGTTTATCCGCATCTCCTACACAGCAAAGAGCCCCTTGCTTTAAGTGCGCAATTCCGTCAAACATATCAACTAAGCCACGCTTTTCAGAGTAAGCTATGGCGTTTACCGTAAAATCACGTCTCGAAAGGTCTTCTTGAAGACGCGAGGTAAAAATCACGCTTTGCGGATGACGATGGTCTTCATAAGTGCTGTCTGAGCGATATGTGGTGATCTCCGCAGTTATTGCATCAGAAATGACCGTAACGGTTCCGTGCTTTATCCCTGTTTCCACAATGCGCATATCGCTAAAAACACTTTTGATCTCATCTGGCAATGCAGAGGTGGTAATATCGTAATCATGGGTCTCTAATCCCATCAATGCATTACGAACACATCCTCCTACCAGATAAGCCTCAAAACCCGAATCCTCCAAGCGGTCAAGAAGTGTCAGCACATACCGGGGAAATCTTATATCTTCGATCATCTCAGTCTTTCAGCAATCTCATTTGCTTTTCTGTATATTTCATTCACATCAGTTCCTACATAGAACTCTCCGTTTTCGTACAAGATCCTGCCGTTTATCATAGTCAGTTTTACATTTTCCTTACTTCCGCTATAAACAAGATTTTTTCCGATGTTGTTCAGAGGCTGCATATTAGGTCTGTTCAGGTCGACCAGAACAAGGTCTGCCTTCTTTCCTTCTGCAAGACAGTCGCAGCTTGTAAGACCTGCTGCAAGCGCGCCTCCCTTTACAGCCATTTGAAGCACTGTATCGGCATCGCAGGCGGAAGCGTCCATTTGCGACAGCTTTTGCAAACCTGTTACAAGAAACATCTCTCTGAACATATCCAGACAGTTGTTGCTGGCAGGTCCGTCCGTTCCTATCGCAATGTTTATCCCACGGCTTTGCATTTCACATATAGGAGCTATGCCGCTTGCAAGCTTCGTGTTGGAGCCGGGATTGGTGACTGCCCAGAGTCCTCTTTGCCTGAATATGTTCAAATCGGTTTCGCTCATGTGTACACAGTGAAAACCGCCACCGCCGTACTCAAACATTCCCAGCTCCTCAAAAAATTCTGTGGGAGTTTTACCGTGCCGTTCTATACATTCCTTGACTTCCCTTTCGGTTTCTGAATTATGAGTATAAACAGGCGCTTTCAGACTTTTTGACAATGACGCTATCTCCTTCAGCAAAGCCGTTTCAGCCGTATATTCGGCGTGAAAGCCTAACTGATAGGAAATAAGGTCACCCATTCCGTTAAAACGCTGATATTCGTCCTCAAGACGCTTTATCTTATCAGCGCCCCCGCTTACTGCGCCGCACAGTACCATACGAAAGCCTATATCCTTTGATGCAGCAGCAATGGAGTCGCCAAAAAAATACATATCAAAGCATGATGTTATGCCGCTTGTCAGATACTCAAGTATTGCCAGTTTTGTTAAATGATACACATCATCGGGAGTAAGTTTATCTTCTCTGGGGAAAACCCGCTCAAACAGCCATTCCTGTAGAGGAAGATCATCGGCATAAGAACGTAGGAAAGTCATTGCGGAATGTGTATGTGCATTTTTGAATCCCGGAATAATGAGATCACCACGGCAATCTATCTCTCGGTCAAATTTTTCGCCGTTAGTGTTTTCTTCACCAACATAGCTTATGACGTCGTTTTCAGTATGCAGTTCACCGGTTATTATGCTGCAATCTTTCTCAGCAGTCATTATTCTTGCATTATAAAAGCGAATTTTCATGTTTTTTCTTTCCTTTCATATAATTTATCAATTAAAATGACTTTGCATCAAATTGCCCTTGAAAATACAAGAACCATTACCATTCAAAAAAGAACGGTTATGGTCTTGTTAAACGATTCTAAACAATTTTAAGCTGCTTTGCAATGTTGATTATTGATGCTTTTATCAGCTTTTTAAACAACGGCGCAGCCTTATCAGCCGCTTCCATCACCTCAGCGTGAGTCAAGGGATTATCGGTAAGTCCGCAGCCAAGATTTGCGACACAGCTTATACCGCATATTTTCATTCCTGCGTGATTGGCAGCAATCGCTTCGCAGGCAGTGCTCATTCCTATCGCATCTGCCCCTAACAGCTTACACATTCTCACCTCGGAAGGCGATTCAAAATTAGGACCCGTAAGCTGGATATATACTCCCTCTTGCAGCTTTATTCCGATACTTTCGGCGGTTTCCTTGATTATGGAACGCAGCTGCTTATTGTATATCTCGCTCATATCGGGAAAACGTGTTCCAAGAGATTCAAAGTTAGCGCCTATAAGCGGACTGGGTACAAAATCAGATATTTGATCGGTTATGAGCATGAAATCACCGGCTGAAAAAGCAGGGTTTGCCGCACCTGAAGCATTGGTCAGAAAAAGCACATCAGCGCCCATTTTACGCATGAGTCTGGTGGGCAAAACCACGTCCTGCATGGAATAGCCCTCATAATAGTGTACTCTTCCCTGCATTATCACAACAGGTACATTCTCTATATGCCCAAAAACAAATCGACCTTTATGTCCGGGAACTGTAGACATGGGAAAGCCTTCGATCTCGCTATAATTCAGTACAGCTTTTACATCTATTTCATCTGCCAACGCTCCCAATCCCGAACCCAAAATAAGGGCGACTGAAGGCTTAAAATCAATTTTTCTTTTAAAGCTTTCATAGCATTTTTCAAGTTTTTCCTCAGCTGTCATTACTGTTCCTCCTTAATAAGCATATTATCAAATTATCTCATTTCTGACCTTTTCAGAGTCATATTGAGCTATCGCCTTCATTTCACGTTTTTTATTATACATTTTTTCGTCTGCAAGCTTTTGTATGTGGCGAAGTGAGGTAAAGCGTTTATCCGTATCACTGCTGTAATATTCAACTCCATAGGCTACCTGCAACTTAAACTTGTGAGTAGGATCGGAATTATATTCATCCATTGCCGTCTCAAATTCGATGATCGCTTTGCTGCACAACTCGAGCGCCTTGTCACCGCATACTATGGCCACAAATTCGTCTCCTCCGGTTCGGTATACATCTCCTATTTTCCCAAATATCCTCGATATCATAGATGAACCGTCCGTTATAAGCTTATCGCCCATTTCGTGTCCCAGTGTATCGTTTATGGTTTTAAGATTATTTATATCGAATTGAATGATGCCGATTGTCTTGTAGTTTATTTTAACGATTTCCAGATGGCTCAGCTTTCTGCGAAAGGCAGCAGTATTTCCAACGCCGGTCAGGCCGTCCTCAAAAGCAAGTTTACCTATCTTTTCTGTTTCTGTTGCACTTTTGAGATGTTCGGAAGCCGATCTGACTCTGATAACGGTAACGGCAATTACAAGGAAAATACAAGCAATAAGCCATACAACAGGGACATCTCCATTGAGGGCAAGCAGCTGACCTATCACTACTACAAAAGAGAATACTCCATATATTATCAGCAGTTTAAGGTCTGAATTCCAACGCTCGGCTTTTTTCGCAAATTCAAGTATCAGTGCTATCAAAATAATCAAAAATTGAACTATCCCGATTATCTCTGCGTAAAAGTGAGTTATATGTATGTCCACTATGCCATTGGACGCAAAAGCAGCCCCGGCACCTGCAAATAAAATCTGAAATATAGAATCAATATAGAGAATGGCCTTGGAAAGCCTTAACGTCATATTCTCTGCGAAAAACAGTATTAAGGGCAAGTACATGATCATAAAAGTCATGCAATATAAAATATATGCCACATTGCCGGAAAGACCTATTTCCGAGCTGATAAGCCGACTGTGCAGCATTGATAATGCCGCCCCGAAAAAAGAAAAGAAAGCGATATATTCCAAACCCGACGTAAGTGCGTTGCTGCGAGAAGAAAGGCGCATTGTCAGAATCAGTACACCAAATGCAAACAGCACTGTACATAGGATAATGCCTATAACTTCACTTTTTCCAAGCACATCAGACACCTTGTCGGCCGTGCCGTACATAACCCCACTTATTCCATCTGTACCGTCATTATAATATAGCTGAACATCCACTCTTATGACATCGCCTTTGGAGACGCTTTCAAAGTCTATAAAATGTATTTTCGGCGACGGAGCGCCAATGGGGAAAAAATTGCTTTCTTGTATGTCAGACCCGTCTTTACTTGAATAGACCGGTTTATCGTTCAAAAATACCTGTACATCAGCAAAAAAAGCTTTCAGTGCCAGCCTTGTATTCTCCGCTGTAAACTCTGCTTCATGATATATGGAAATAGCATTATCTGTTGCAGTTACGGAATAATAAGAATGATCGTCAGGGTCGATCTCAACATTATTATTTGTCAGGCGCCACGTTACATTCAAGTCAGTACTATCAGCCGCACTTGCTTTATCATCGATCCCAGCTTTTATAAAAAAAACCACTATAACCAAGAATGAAACCGATAATAACCAAAACAAAATTGAGAAGAGAAGTGTTTTATTTCTTTTCATTTTATTCTCCAAATATTGTTCTACTTTAAATTTATATATTTATTATATGATATAGTTCGTCTGTATTTTTTACAATATGGTGCGCACCGCTTTCACGAAGCTCCTTTTCAGTTCTGAAACCCCATAAAACGCCGCATGAATCCAATCCGGCATTGTATGCTGTCTCCATATCCACGTTGCTGTCGCCTACATAAAGTGTTTTGCTTTTTTCTGCTCCTATCTTTTCTATAATATAGTTCACGGAGAAGGGATCAGGCTTTTTGGGGGTATTGTCCTTTCTTCCGCAAACAACACTGACTGCATCACCAAAAAAAGTGCAAACCAGTTTTTCGGAAAAATCATGGTCTTTATTTGTTGCAACACCTATTTTTATACCATTGTCCGCCAGTCTTGAGATCAGATCACAAATGCCGTCGTAAGGACGTGTTTTGTCGGTGGAATGAGAAGAATAATATTCCGAAAAAAGACCGCGTGCCTTATCGCACAGCTCCCGACTGCTTTGCGCCGGAAGGATGCGCTGTATCAGCTTTGGTATACCGTTGCCTATGTAATACTTGTATTCCTCAACGGTATGCACAGGAAGCCCCAACCGAACAAGAGCATAATTGCCTGCATCAGCCAAATCATCGAGTGTATTCAGCAACGTACCGTCAAGGTCAAAAATCACGCAACTATACATAATACCACCATTTTACATTATTATATATAATACCATATACCTGTCATTTTGTCAACTTATACCAAACACTGTCAATACGCTTATCAGCGGCACTTTAACAGAATAATTGACTTTTAAAAACCTTTATTATATAATCATAATATAAATTGTGATTGGAGACAATTATGATAAGCGGTTTTTTATGTCCGGTATGCAGTCAGCTCCTCAAAGAGGACAAATCCTCGTTTAAATGCAGCAGCGGTCACTGCTTTGACAAATCCGCGAGCGGCTATGTCAACCTGCTTATAAAGGGAGGCAAAAAAGGTCACGGCGATAATAAAACGATGATAAACGCCCGTCATAATTTCTTAAACAAAGGTTACTATGAGGATTTAAAAAGCAGTTTTTGCACCGAAGTAAAAAAATACGCAGACAAAGGTGTAAGCCTGTTGGATTCGGGGTGCGGCGACGGATATTATACTGTGGGAATGTACGATGCAGTATCAGAAAGCAAAAGCGGGGAGGTTTATGCTATAGACGTATCAAAGGAAGCTCTTAAAATAGCTGCCAAAAGCTGTCCGAATGTCAGCTTTGCTGTTGCAAGTGCATATAAGCTTCCGTTTGAAGATGAATGCTTTGATATAGTAACTTCTCTCTTTGCTCCACTCAGCCTTAATGAATTTTACAGGGTGTTGAAAAGAGGCGGAATATTCATTACTGCAATTCCGCTGGAAAATCATTTATATCAGCTGAAACAAGCGGTTTATGACATTCCATATAAAAACAAGCCCGAAAATACGGAAATAAAAGGCTTTGAGCTTTTAAATTCGCAAGAAGTGCACAAAGAAATACAGCTCGAAAGCAATGAAGATATCAAAAATCTGTTTACGATGACGCCTTATTATTATAAAACTTCTTTGTCAGACCAAAAAAAGCTGGATAGCTTGGAGGCTCTAACTACGGAAACAGAGTTTTTGATCCTTACATATAAAAAGATATAAATTTAAAAGCAGCACATATTGTGCTGCTTTTTACATAATTCCGATCCTGTTGTTTATATATGCATTCTCCGGCAGCCCCTGCTGCTTAGCGAAGTCGTAAAGCTCAGATGCACGTTTAGACTCACCTGTATCTATAAGAGCGTTGACAGCTGATGTTATACCGACAACGGCTTGATTTTTAGCGCTTCTCTTATGATTCAGATTTTCCCATTCACCCAGCACATAGGGAGTTTTGTAGTCATCAACAGCAAGATATTTATAAAATGTCATGCAAGATTTTTCAATATCTCTGTCAGTATCTTCAAAAGCTTTCATATAGCATGAATCATATATCAGTTTAAAAAAATCGTATTCTTCCCTTTCCCTGCATTTAAACAAAAAACTCAAAAAACTTTCGTTTGCGTATTGCAGATGTTCAAAAGGAATACTGAGCCGCTTATGTACTCCCATAGCTGCACGATGTGCTTCGTATGCAATGCGATAATTTTCAGATGTCATAGTAGTATTCTCCACAGCGTCTCGGTAAAGCCCATGCCAAAAATCACCATATCCGCCTAAAATCAATGTGAAACGCTGAGTAGTATCACACACCGGGAAAAATTTATATCCATCTTTGGTATCAGAAACAAAATCAGCAAATCTTTTGTGATTTTTATAAAGCTCATTGCTTTTTCTGAGCATGGCGTAACTGTCGGATATATTCCAAAAAGCGAAGCATATATCCTTGGGGTCAAAAAGATTCCCATTGTCCAAAAGCCACATCATATAATCAATAACTGCTATATCTGAAGCTTCTTTGTCAGTGAAATTTCTTTTATTCCGTTCGCCACATAATTTAAGCTGTCGAAATTTTTCCCGTATTTCCTCAGTCATGCAGCTGCTCCCCAAATGTAAAAAAGGTCAAAATCCGCCGTCAACACCCAAAACCTGCCCTGTAACAAAATCAGCCTGCGATAGGTAACGTGCAGCCTGAGCAACATCAGAAGGCTTCCCTATCCTGCTCAATGACGTTCCGTTCACAAATTCTTCCAGCTCATCAGCAGACAAATGTGCGTTCATCTCGCTCTCAATAAGACCCGGAGCAATGCAATTCGCCCGCACACCTGACCGTCCCACTTCTTTTGCCAACGCCTTGGTAAAACCTATCACCCCTGCTTTTGCAGCAGAGTAAGCCGCCTCACAGGAAGCACCATGCACCCCCCATATAGAAGAAATGTTGATAATGCAGCCGCTTTTACAGCTTATCATAAGCGGTAAAAATGCCTTTGTAATAAGCATGGTACCTAAAAGATCGGTATTGACAACGCTGCTCACATCACCGTATGACATATCGGTAAAAAGACCTACATTGCTTATTCCGGCGTTGTTTATAAGCAGGTCACACTTATTTGTCAAAGCACAAAGTTTTTTTATATCATTCTCGGATGTTATATCGCAGCAAACCGCTTCAGCACCGTATTTCAAAGCAATCTCTTCAGCTTTGTTCCTATTTTTTAAAAATGTGAAAATCACACGATGATCTGAGGAAAACTCTGCAACAAGCGCACTGCCTATAGCACCGCTGCCACCTGTAATGAGTGCTGTTTTCATCCTGAAACCACCAACTCGCCGGTCTTTGAGGATACGCTGACCTCGGAAAGTCCGCCTTCTCCCTTTTCCACCACCAGATTTGCCACTTTGTCTTCCAGATCACGGCGTATTACTCTGCGTATATCACGTCCACCGTATTTCCCGCCGAATGCCTTGGAAGCAATGGTTTTATAAGCGGCATCGGTAATTTTCAGAGTAATATTTTTTTCCGCAAGGGCTTCCTTCATTTCCTCAAGCATAAGCTTGGCAATTTTTGCGTAATGCTCTTCCGTAAGCGGATTGAATACCACGATCTCGTCTATTCTGCCCAAAAATTCAGGACGCAGAAATTCCTTAAGTGCATTCATCGCCTTTTCCTTGGATATATCGGCTTCTGTTTTACCAAATCCAAGTCCGCCTGAAGATTTATTGGACGAACCTGCGTTGGAGGTCATTGCTATAACGGTATTTTCAAAGCTTACCACTCTGCCGTGGGAATCAGTCACCTTGCCTTCGTCAAGTATCTGAAGCAGAATGTTCAGAACATCGGGATGTGCCTTTTCGATCTCATCAAAAAGTATTACTGAATATGGCTTTCTGCGTACCTTTTCGGTAAGCTGTCCAGCTTCGTCGTAACCAATATATCCGGGAGGTGAGCCTATGATCTTGCTTACGCTGTATTTTTCCATATACTCGCTCATATCAAGTCTTATGAGCGGATCCACGGTATCGAACAGCTCCTCTGAAAGCACCTTGACCAACTCGGTTTTACCTACACCGGTAGGACCAACAAATATAAAGGACGCAGGTCTGCGGCGCAGGGAAAGCTGTACACGGGTGCGCCTTATTGCTGCTGCCACAAGCTCGCAGGCATTGTCCTGACCGATGACCTTGCTTTTCAGCACATCTTCCAGCCTTGCTATCTTCTTAAACTCCGTCTCCATTATCTTGCTGGCAGGAATACCTGTCCAAAGCTCAATAACCCTTGACACGTCTTCCTCAGTAACTGTTATCTGAGTTACAAGAGGCTCAAGCTCCTTTATGCGAATTTCGTTTTTTGAAATTTCAGTCTTTACCTCAGCTATACGTTCGTAATCGATATTTTCGGTTTCGGCGGAAAGATCCGTCAGCTCTCGCTCCAAATCCTTGTTTTCAAGCTTCAGACCTTCATATTCAGCAAGATCTGTACTTTTTATGCTTGCACATGCCGCTGATTCGTCAAGCAGGTCGATCGCCTTATCGGGGAGATACCTGTCAGTTATATAGCGCTCAGACAATACCGCACAAGCGCGCAGAATACTGTCAGGAACATGTATGGCATGGTGCTCCTCATAGTAGCTTTTTATGCCCTTGAGGAGCTCAACCGTATCCTCAAGGCTTGGCTCATTCACGGTAACAGGCTGGAAACGCCGTTCCAAAGCGCTGTCCTTTTCGATATACTTTCTGTATTCGTCAAAGGTTGTAGCACCTATGACCTGAAGTTCTCCCCTTGACAGCGCAGGCTTGAACATATTAGCGGCATTCATGGTTCCCTCGCTGTCGCCTGTTCCGACCAGATTATGAACCTCATCTATAAACAGTAATATATTTCCTGCGCTCTTTACTTCATCAATAAGGGATTTTACACGGCTTTCAAACTGTCCTCTGAACTGCGTGCCTGCCACAAGGGCGGTAAGGTCCAACAGATATAGTTCCTTGCCTCTGAGCCTAAAAGGGACGGAACCTTCCACCAGCTTTTGCGCTATTCCCTCTGCAATAGCAGTTTTTCCCACGCCGGGCTCACCTATAAGGCAGGGATTATTTTTAGTGCGGCGTGACAGTATCTGTGTTACACGGTAAATTTCCTTTTCACGGCCTATGATACGGTCCAGCTCGCCGCGTTTTGCCTTTGCAGTGAGGTTTGTGCAGAAGGTGTCAAGGAATTTGCGCTTTTTATTGGATTTTTCAGGCTTCTTTTCCTTTTTCTCGGCTGTCTCGCTTTTCTTTTGAGATTTATCGGCATTTTCAGAACCGGAAGAAAAAGGTCCTTCAAACAAACTGCGCAGAAAAGGCGTCATTGTGCCTGCACCGCCGCTTTTAAAGCCATCTACGCTTTCCTCAGTATCTGTGTTTTCTTCATCGCCGTTTCCTTCGTAATCGCCTGAACCAAACAGCATATCTATCTCATTCTCCAGATCTTCCTCGTCAATACCCAACTGTTTTATATAGTCGCTGACCTGAGGAACATTCAAGTCTTTTGCGCATTTAAGGCACAATCCTTCGTTATGCTTTTCGTTACCTTTCATAGTGCTTATAAACACCACCGCCGGGCGTTTTTTGCACCTGCCGCACAACATCATTGTACTCCCTCCTTAAGAACATTACGTTACGCTAAAAAATCAAGAAATTCAAAGTAATATATTTTTTGAAAAATAAAGGTCTCATCTATAGTCATTGTGTTCAAGAAAATAAGAGTGTTTCCTGATAATACTACGATGACCTGAATGAAGATACAAACAAGGAATATAACTATCACTGCTTCAACCGCTCCGGCCACTGCACCCAGAACCTTATTGATATTACCGATCAAAGGTATTTTATTGACCAGTTTAAGAAGCTTTGCAGCAATGCTCAATATAATAGCTATTATAGCAAATAAAACAATAAAAATCAATGCCCTCATCGGAACCAGCAAAACCGGCCTTACCATATCATCTGTAATTGCACGGGCAAAATCATCTGTATCGGCATCGAGGATACTCAGAACGACCTCGTTCATGATGGTCCTGTCCCCTGATGTAACCGATTCGGATACGCCTGACAGGATAACAGGTATAGAGTCTGCCATTTTTTCCACAGCGGACGCGATCGAACCAAATGCCGTTCCGTTTGATATATTGTCCGAAATAACAGTAGCCAATACTATTTTTTCGGTTCCGTATGTATTTATATCGTCTGCAGTGAGTACAACAGTGCCAAGATTTACCGAGGAAAAGTCCATGCTTTCGTCTGTTATCCCTAAAGCACTCAGATCAATATCTTCTATACCCGTACCGGTCAGGTCAAGATTGGAAAGATCGAGACTGTATTTTCCGGAACTGTCAATTTGGATATCTAAAGAGGAAAACTCCCGTCCGTTTATTTTTGCCTTGCTAATATCCACATCTTTGATTTTGGCTATCAACGTACCGTCTATCGCAGCGCCGATCTGATTATTGATCTCATCCGCTACAGCATTTCTTATCAGATTTTCATATATCGCATCAGCAATAGCACCGCTCACAGGCAATGAAACAATAAACGCAAGAACTAATGATACTGCAGCTACAATAGTTGACACTAATCCCTTCCGTATGCCCAAGAAAATAAATCCTGCCAATATCGCCACTATAGCGATGTCAAATATCCAAAAAAATTGTGTTCCCATATTTTTCCCCTTTAAATAATAAAATATATTATATAGTTTCAATATCCACGGAATTATAGCCTAACAGCAGTACGGAGCTGCCTATTTTGATAAATGATACATAATCATCAAACAGCTGTTTTTCAACAATAGCTTCTGATTGCGAATCATATCCGTACAGCATTCCTGACTCAACCAGATATACACTGTTTCCGTCAACTATAATTCTGTCGATATTTGGATTTACCGATTTGGACGAAATGACTTCCATTTCACTGTTCAGTATGGATAACATCTTTCTGTTGGTGGAAGAATCGGTGTATACCACTGCAACGAGAGAATCAGAAAAATCGCAGCAGAGAACGGTTCCCGGAAAAGCCATTTCTCCTACAGCAGTGCCGTCTGTTTCGCTGAGAGAGACGGCAAGATTGTCAAAAATTATGTGCACTCTACCGCCCTGCACATGCATATCCAGCGGAATAGAGAAGCTGTTCATTCTGTAGCTCCATATAGCATCCGATTCGTTTGTTATATCATACTTATATATTGCGGAATAAATTTCCCCGTTTTCGACTCCGATCGTGCTCACATAAATGTAGCGTTCCTCAGATGAGAATTTTACATTCATTACATTCTCATCAATAAACTTTCTGGTATACCTCCATTCGCCCCTTCCATTGTATATGTAAATGATATTTGAATATCTGTCAGAATTAGTGACAATTGCGGCAGTATCGTTATTGCTCAAAGAAGTGAACACAATTTTTTCTTCAACGTTTCCGCTGTAGATAAGACTTGTTTTGCTGTACAGCGAAAAATTGTTATAATCCTTATCATACAAAAGTATACGCTTGGAATTGGAGCATTGAGTGGGATTTGAATAACCGTGCCTCAGCGCATAGTTCTGTCCACCGTTCATTCCGAAGGTGTAAAGATATGTATCTGTCAGAAGAAGAAAGCTATCCCCAAAGCTGTCAAAGGAGTACGATGCGCTTCCCGGAAGCTTTATAGGAAATCCCACTTCATCGGAGGTTTTTGTATCTATTCGTGACGCAAAGCCCCTTAGCGGTTCTATTATAGAAGTAAAATTCGCCGCAATTATCAAAATCACGGTGAAAATCAAAAGAACAATAATAAGCCTTGTCAGCATGCGCTTTTGTTTTCGTTTTTTTCTATATTCAACCAGATCTGAAGTCTGGTTATTCCGCTCATTGCCTGCTGCCATTTTATCCCTCCTTCCTTTTTAGCTGTATCAATAAAACACCTTGTTCAAATAAAGTCCGTGAGGCGGAAGAGTTTTACCTGCCTTTTCACGGTTTCCTGTTTCCAATGCTTCCTTCACATCTTCTGCACTGCGTTTATCTTCGTTTATATATATCATCGTTCCTACGATTATCCGCACCATATTGTGAAGGAAGCCGTCTCCGCTGACATAAAATTCCACATTATTATGTTTTTTTTCTATCCGTATGTCAGTAACGGTGCGAACCGTAGATTTCAGATGTTCTTTTGCCTCAGCCTTACAGAATGCCGCAAAATCGTGCTGACCAACCATCAGCAAGGCAGCCTCTCTCAGCTTCGGTACATCTATATCATAAGGATAATGCAATGCTAAATCGGTTGAAAAAACATTCCGTACCTTTGAGATATCCACAAGATAAAGGTATTCCTTACCCTTTGCACAAAAACGCGCATGAAAATCAAGCGGAGCATATTCGCAGGAAAGCACTGCAATATCATACGGTAAAGAGCCGTTCATGGCGCGTACAAAGCTGTCAGGTGTTATGCTGCTGAGCCTATCGTCATATAAAGCGTTGAATACGAACTCTCGGGCGTGTACTCCGGCGTCTGTGCGTGAACAGCCGTTTATCGTTATCGGTTGATTAAGCAGCTCAGTCATTGACTTTTGCAGCCGATCCTGAACCGTATTGCCGTTTGGCTGGCTTTGATAACCGTTATATGCGAAACCGTTATAAGCTATAGTAACCTTGAGATTTTTCATCAGAACACCACATTATCCACTATCACAAATCCAAGGACAGTAAGCACAAGCATGAACACCATATAATCAGCCGGGCGTGCTTTAAGCTGGCGAAGCTTTGTCCTTCCGTCTCCACCCTTGTAGCAACGGCACTCCATCGCCATTGCAAGCTCGTTTGCACGTTTGAATGCCGAAACAAAAAGTGGTATCAAAATCGGGACTAACGCCTTAGCTCGCTTCATCAGTCCGCCCGTGTCAAGCTCTGCGCCCCTTGCCTTCTGTGCAGCCATTATCTTGTCTGTTTCCTCTATAAGCGTGGGAATGAACCTCAGTGCTATCGTCATCATCATTGCAAGCTCATGAACAGGCAGCTTTATCTTTTTCAGCGGAGACAGCAGTCGTTCGATTGCGTCGGTGAGAACTATCGGAGAGGTGGTATAGGTGAGCAGAGACATACCTATGATAAGACATACTATGCGCACTATCATAAATATGGCAGTGGTAATTCCCTCCTCATGTATAGTTATTATCCACCACTCAACCAAAGGGTCTCCTGTACCGTTTACGAAGAAAAGATTAAGTATTGCCGTGAACAGTATCAGCGGCATAATAGGTTTAAGGCTCTTTAACATCATCACAGCCTTTATGCCCGACACGGCATACGCCATCAAAATAAAAATCCCCGCTACAGCCAACGAAATAAAATTGTCTGCCACAAACAACATAACAACATATAAAATATCGAGAATTATCTTGAAGCGGCTGTCAATTCGGTGCACCACCGAATCACCGGGGAAATATTGACCTATCGTTATGTCTTTAAGCATCAGTGTTTCCTTTTATTATTTTCAGAAGTCTTTCTTTTGCCCGCTCTACTGTATAAATATCTTTTCCGATATCTATTCCGTTTTTATTTAAAAGCTGTGCCAGTTTTGTTATCTGAGGCACATCAAGCCCTATCTTCTGAAGCTCCTCCGCCATAGAGAACACCTTGTCCACATCTTCATAGCAAAAAAGCTCACCCTTGTTCATCACCAGAACTTTTTTTGCATATTTTACGATATCCTCCATTGAGTGGGAGACCAATAAAATTGTTGTGCCGGAATTTTTGTGGTAGTTGCTTATTTCCTCCAGCACCCTGTCACGCCCTGCAGGGTCAAGTCCTGCGGCAGGCTCGTCAAGTATAAGTATCTTAGGCTCCATTGCTATAACGCCTGCTAATGCCACGCGGCGTTTCTGCCCGCCTGAAAGGTCAAAGGGAGAACGCTCCAGCAGCTCCTCGTCCAAGCCCATTTGTTCTGCTGCTTTTCTTACGCACCTGTCGATTTCCTCCTCGGAAAGTCCCATATTTTTCGGACCAAAGGCTATATCCTTATAGACTGTTTCCTCGAAAAGCTGATACTCGGAATACTGGAATACAAGTCCGGCTTCAAATCGTATATCTTTTATATTTACGTCCTTGCTCCAAATGTTCCTGCCGTTTATCAGGACTTCACCGGAAGTCTGTTTCAAAAGTCCGTTCAAATGCTGTATCAGCGTTGATTTTCCACTTCCGGTATGACCGATAACACCTACAAATTCGCCCTGCTCGATACATACGCTTACGTCGTTGACGGCAGTGGTTTCAAAAGGCGTTCCTACACTGTATTTATATGTCAGATTTTTTGTTTCTATCGCATTCATTTGTTCTACCTATAATCATTTTCTGTCTGCAACCCTTAAAAGCTCGTTAAGGCAATCCTCCTCGGTAAGCACTTCAAGGGAGATGTCGATCCCCTCTTTTTTCAACTCGTATGCAAGCTGCGTCACTTGCGGCACGTCCAGTCCCACTTCTGTCAGCTTGTCCACCTTTGAAAATATCTTTTGCGGCACGTCGTCCATTATTATCCTGCCGCCGTCCATAACCACAACACGCTCCGCCTGTGCGGCTTCGTCCATGTAATGAGTTATCAGCACTATAGTTATTCCGAACTGACTGTTAAGATGCTTTATGGTTTTCATTATGGATTTTCTGCCTTTTGGATCAAGCATTGCCGTAGGCTCGTCAAGAACGATGCACTCAGGACGCATAGCTATAACGCCTGCAATTGCAATACGCTGTTTTTGTCCGCCGGAAAGCTGATGGGCAGAGTGTAGACGGTACTTGTACATATCCACCGCATTAAGCGCCTCGTCCACACGCTCTCGTATCTGTTCAGGAGGCAATCCTAAGTTTTCGGGCGCAAAAGCCACATCCTCTTCTACAATGGTCGCAACCAACTGGTTATCGGGATTTTGAAACACCATTCCTACGGTCTGCCGCACGTCGTATATCCTATCGTCATCAGCAGTATCTATACCATTAACAAAAACCTTACCCGAATTCCCCAGCAAAATGCCGTTGAAGTGCTTGGCAAGTGTAGATTTCCCGCTTCCGTTATGACCGAGTATAGCAAGAAACTGTCCCTTTGGTATTTCCAGACTTATGTCTTTTAAAACCTTATTTCCACCGACAACGTTGCCTTCATCATCGGTTATGGGATACTCAAATTCCAGATTTTTTACTTCTATTATATTCATCAGGTCGCTGTCTCCAAAAACCTTCAGTTTATAAAATTTACTATCGCCGTATTCCCACAAGGAATTGCAAGACCCGTCTGTTTAACGGGCAGTCCTATCTCCTCTGCCGATATTTCGGCTTTTCTCTGCCTGCCTACCGTCATTTGAAGCAGATAGGACATTACCGATGGGGAAAGCCCTGTGGTATAGCTATTCAAAACGATGAACAGCGGATCGTCGGATAACACCTGTGTGCAGCGCATCATAAGCTCATAAATGCGATCCTCCAGCTTCCACATTTCACCGTTGGTACCTCTGCCATAGCTTGGCGGATCCAGTACAATGCCGTCATATTTGTTTCCGCGCTTGATCTCCCGACCAAGAAATTTCATCACATCATCAACTATCCAGCGTATGGGCTTATCTGATAAACCGCTTAAAGCTGCGTTTTGCTTGCCCCACTCAACCATTCCCTTTACGGCGTCCAGGTGACACACGCTTGCGCCTGCAGCTGCACAGGCAAGAGTTGCTCCGCCTGTATACGCAAAAAGATTCAAAATCTTGGCCGGTCGTCCGGCTTGTTCTATTAGTTCAGCACAATAGTCCCAATTTACTGCCTGTTCGGGAAACAGCCCAGTGTGCTTGAAGCCTGTAGGTTTTACCATAAAAGTGAGATTTTTGTATCTTATATTCCAGTTTTCGGGTAATGAACGGGAATATTCCCAATGTCCGCCTCCCGATGAAGAGCGGATATACCGTGCATTTGCATTATTCCACTCTGAAGCGGGATCACTGCACTCCCATATTATCTGCGGATCAGGGCGTATCAGTGTAACATTGCCCCACCGTTCAAGACGTTCACCCTTTGATGTATCTATAAGGCAGTAATCCTGCCAATCCTTTGCAATTCTCATACTTTCTGCGATCCCTTATCAAACAAATTGGCTCACAGCATTTCTTATAGTATCAAGGAAGCTGTTCTCTCCGATAGTATTTACCTTGAAAAACATTGCCTGACTTCCGCCTGACGTTATTGCGAAAAGGAATATCCTTCCGTCTGACTCCAGCAAGGTGATATTCATGCTTACCCTTCCATTTCCAAAATAGCTGTATCTTTCATAAGTCCTCACTACACAGCGTGCGCTGCCCGTGTAAAAGTTTGAACTATCCTCAACAGAAGCGCTTGAACTGCCGGACATGACCGCATTATGGAGTGTATTCAGTATTGCATCAAAATTTCCGTGAAGCTCACACTCTATTTTAGCCATTAGATTTTTCCCTTCCCGTTCACACCAGTATCACTGACCGCAAAGCTCTTCTTCTACTTTTTCAACTATTTTCTCAGTCCAATATTTTACCTCATCAGCGTTTTTGCCTTCGATCATCACTCTGACAAGCGGCTCAGTGCCGCTTTCTCTTACCAGCACTCTGCCGTTTTCGCCTAAAGCGTCCTCCGCTTCCTTTATAGCAGACAGTATAGAGGGCGTTTTATCCCATTTGCCCTTTTTATCCTCAGTTATTTTAACATTCATAAGAAGTTGCGGAAAATCGGGTATCCCACTTACCAATTCAGACAGCGGCTTTTTTGTAGCGGCAAGCAGGTTCAGCAACTGAACAGCCGTCAGCTGACCGTCTCCTGTGGTAGCGTGGTCAAGAAAAATTATATGACCTGACTGTTCGCCGCCGATATTATAACCACATTTCAGCATTTCTTCAAGGACATATCTGTCGCCAACCGCTGTGCAGACAGTGTTTATATGATTATTTTTCATATAGGTATGAAAACCAAGGTTACTCATTACCGTGACTACTGCCGTATCTTTTTTCAGTGTGCCCTTGCTGCGCATATGATCGGATATTATTGCGATAAGCTTATCTCCGTCAACAATGTTTCCGTTTTCATCTACCGCAATGCACCTGTCCGCATCTCCGTCAAAGGCAATACCAAGATCACACCTGTGTTCCTTTACAAAGGTTCTGAGACTTTCTATATGCGTAGAGCCGCAGCTGTCGTTTATATTGCAGCCATCCGGACTGTTATAAAGCATTGTGCAGTTTGCTCCAAGCTTGCTGAACAAGGTCTCCGCCGTAGCTGAAGCGCTTCCGTTGGCGCAGTCTATAGCGACTTTTATTCCCGAAAACGAACATTCCGCCGTACTTGCAAGATGACTGTTGTATTCTTCCACGGCATTGCGTATGGTGCTTACTCTGCCTATTTCGCAGCCATTTTTGAGCTGTATCTTTTCGGGACAATCCAGTATAAGCTCCTCTATTTCATTTTCGATTTCGTCAGGAAGCTTATAACCTGTGTCGGCGAAAAGCTTTATGCCATTATCCTCAACGGGATTGTGGGACGCCGATATCATAACGCCTGCATCCGCTTGGTGAAGCTTTACCAGATAAGCTACAGTTGGCGTCGGAACAACTCCCAAAAGCTCCGCATCAACTCCAACGGAGGTTATCCCTGCTATAAGAGCCGCCTCCAGAACATCCGAAGAAATTCTGGTGTCCTTTCCTATAAGTATCTTAGCTCGCCCTTCACTTGTTTTGTGCCTGGTCAAAACCGTTGCAGCGGCTCTGCCTATGTTCATGGCAGTTTCGCAGGTTAGCTCAGTTATAGCTACGCCTCTTGCACCGTCAGTTCCGAACAATCTGCCCATTATTGTGCCGTCTCCTGTTAATAATATATTTCTATTTCATTATAAAAGCATTTGCTGACCGTCGTTGCTTTCTATACCCAAATGCTGATATGCAAGTGCAGTGGCTGTTCTGCCTCTGGGGGTTCTTGCAATAAATCCTAACTGCATAAGATACGGCTCACAAACGTCCTCCAAGGTCACCGATTCCTCGCCCAATGCACTTGCCAAGGTGTCAAGTCCCACAGGTCCGCCGTTATAACCCTTGATTATCATAGTGAGCATCCGCCTGTCCAGGCTGTCAAGTCCCAGTTCATCTATCTCAAGACAGTTAAGCGCGTGATCTGCAAGCTCCTGAGTTATCTGTCCGTTTCCTCTTACCTCAGCAAAATCTCTTGCACGCTTCAGCAGGCGGTTGGCTATGCGGGGGGTCCCACGCGAACGCCGCGCAAGCTCCATTGCCCCGTCCTTTAATGTAGGTATCCCGAGTATAACGGCTGAACGCATTATTATCTCGCAAAGCTGCTGATGAGTGTAAAGGTCAAGTCGTTCCACAACGCCAAATCTGTCGCGCAAAGGTCCGGTAAGCTGACCTGCACGGGTAGTTGCCCCTATAAGGGTGAAATGGGGCAGGTCTATACGTATTGACTGTGCATCAGGTCCTTTGCCTATCATTATATCAAGGGCATAGTCCTCCATTGCGGGATAAAGAACCTCCTCCACCTGTCTGGACAGGCGGTGTATCTCGTCTATAAACAGTACATCTCCGTCTTTCAATGTGGTAAGTATGGACGCAAGGCTCCCCGGTTTTTCTATTGCAGGTCCTGAGGTTATCTTGATCTGTACGCCCATTTCGTTGGCAATTATGCCTGCCAATGTGGTTTTGCCCAATCCCGGGGGGCCGTAAAGAAGGACATGGTCAAGAGGCTCTCCCCTTTTCTTTGCAGCTTCTATGTAAATTTTAAGATTATCCTTTACCTTTTCCTGCCCAATATATTCTGATAAAATCTTAGGGCGAAGGCTGAACTCCAGATCTATATCCTCAGGCGTACAGCCGGTTTCAATCAAACGACCGATCTGTATATCGTCATCAGACGCGCCCTGAAAACCGCTCATTTCAATTGCCATTTGATCATCCCTTTCAGATTATTCCAACTAAAAAATTTTTATTCGTCAAATTTCTTGCAGAACAAGTTCTTATTTCCCCGAAAGGCGTTTTAAGCCTTCCTTGACAAGCTCCTGTATCGAAAGCTCTTCCGACAGACCTGACAAAGCTTTTTGTGCCTGTGAATTGCTGAAACCCAATACCATAAGAGCGGTCAACGCTTCAGAAACTGCATTGCTTGCAGTGGCACTCAGATCTATTCTGGGGATATCCGCTGAAGCAAAGGAGCCGTCCTTTTTAAGCTTGTCTTTAAGCTCCAGGATTATTCTCTGTGCAAGCTTTGAGCCTACTCCCTGAGCACGAGTTATGGCCTTGCTGTCGTCATTTACCACAGCCAAAGCAAATTCCTGCGGCTTCAGATCGGACAGTATAGCGATAGCTACCTTTGGTCCTACGCCTGAAACAGAAAGCAGCATTTTAAAACAATTCAGCTCGCTTTCATCGGAAAAGCCGAAAAGCTCCGCCGCATCCTCACGGATATTAAGATATGTATACAGCTTTATTTTTTCGCCCATAACGGCTCTTGACACAGCCGTAGATGTGGATCGGCAGGCATATCCCACTCCTGCGCACTCAACAACTATCAAATTTTGTTCAAGGTGAGTTACTTCACCGTTTAAACTGTAGATCATTTTTCTTCCTTTCAGCGTTTGCCGTATGCCGACAGCATTGAGCTTCCTGTATGTGCATGACAGACAGCTATGGCAAGTGCGTCCGCCGTATCGTCAGGCTTGGGTATCTCATTCAAATGCAGCACGCGTCTGGTCATTTCCTGAACCTGTTTTTTTACTGCCTTTCCATAACCTGTGATGGACTTTTTTACTTCCAAAGGCGTATACTCATGTATCTCAATATGGCGCTGTGCAGCGGCAAGAAGAATGACTCCCCTTGCTTCTGCAACATCTATTGCAGTTTTTTGATTATTTTGAAAGTACAGCTTCTCAATAGCAAGGCTTTCCGGCTTGTAACTGTCAAGCACCTGACAGGTATCTGCGTAGATTATTTCCAGTCTTCGGTTGAAGTCTATTCCCGCAGGTGTGGTTATTGCGCCATAGTTTATTGTGGTAAATCGGCTTTTTTCGTATTCGATAACACCAAAGCCCACAATGGCATATCCGGGGTCAATTCCTATAATTCTCATTTTACATGTTATTTCCTATAGAACATAGCTTTTCTATTATAACAATTTATTATAGCATATAAGCGCAATTTTTGCAAGAATTTTTATTGAATAAGTTCTGATATAACAAAAAAGCCCACCCCTACAATTGAGGAGCAGGCTTGAATATAAAACAGGCGTCAACCGTCTGCAGTTTTTTTGACCCCACGTCCAATGATCAAATCAACCATTTTTTTGTCTAACAAAAGAAGGAGAATTATGTAAACGGCTCCTCCCGCTATGACAGTGAGACCCATTCTTATAACGGAATGGAGATTATCAAACATGTAATAGTAAGAAAATACGGCAGCAGCGGCACAGACCAGGGAAGCAAAAGCAGGTCTAATAAACAGAGAAAATATTCTGCATTTTATTCCCAAGGAATTACGCAATAAGCTTATTCCAAGCATCATGACCAAAATGTGGGAGGACACTGTTGAGATAGCCGCTCCGCAAAGCGACAGCTGAGGAATATTAAGCAAAATCAGATTCAGCACAAGCTTCAGCGCAGAACCGGCCATCATCAGCTTTATGGGGAGATCCGAACGGCCTACCGCCTGAAAAACAGAAAAAAGAGCTCCGCATAATGCTATTGGAACGCCTCCGATGCACAGCACAGAAAGCGGCAGAGTACTTACGCTGACCTCCGCCATGCGGACGGGATATAACAGCATTAAAACAGGCTCGGATAATACGCTCAGCGAAAAACACAGCGGCATACCTATCACAAAAATGCTGCCAAGCAAAATACTGACATGACGTTCTACTTCCCCGCTTCGTCCACATTCACAGGCAGCAGCAATACTTGGCAAAGAGCTTTTCCCTACAAGTGCAGTCATAGACGTAATTATCATAAAAATCGACAACACAATACCTGTATAGCTTCCGTAAACAAAATTTCCAAAAAGATCGGCACCTGCCTCCGATATCGCCATGGGATATTGCTCAATAAAATAAGTTTGATTCTCGTATAAGCTTTTCTGTATACCGAAAGATATAGTGAGAAGATCTATAAACGATCCTATGTTTATAACCACTGCACCTAAGGAAATAGGAATAGACTCAATGATTATTTTCCTTATCAATTCCCTTGTGCGCGGCGGTTCAATGCTTAGTTTCAACTCATATTCAGTGATAGAATCCTTAAGGAACCTGCTGCGTATTATAAGAAACAATGTTCCGCAAAATTCACCGAAGGTAACGCCCAATACAGCGGCAGCAGCAGCATAAGGCAGCGTTTTTTCCTGTGAGATAATCCCCTGTGCCCCTAAATGCAGTACAACATACGACAAGCCCAAACCCATCGCCGCTTTTATAACCGATTCTACAACCTGTGAAACAGCAGTTGGCATCATATTGCTCAGTCCCTCATAATATCCCCTGTAAGCTGCAGCAAGACAGCAAAAAATCACAGAAGGAGCAATTGCCAATACCGACCAAAGGCTTTCCGGAGAGCTTGCGGCAAAATTTGCGAATGGAGCCGCAAACACAAGCATAAAAACGGTTCCCAACAGGCCTGCCCCTAAAGAGATAATAAGAGCTGCATTTTTTATCTTTCGTGTTTCTTTATATTTTTTGCAGGAAACACTCTGGGCTGTAAGTTTTGTGACAATTATGGGAAGCCCGGCAGCAAGAACGGTATAAACCGGATTAAAAAAACTATATGCAGTCGAAAAATACCCCATTCCTACACCGCCCAACATATTTGTCAGTGGTATTCGCAAAACTGCGCCTATTATTTTAGTAATAAACATCGCAACGAACAATATAAGGGTATTCCTGAAAAAACTGCTTTTTCTTTTCATTTCATTGTCCTTTCCGAGATATTTAGGCAACACTGCATTGTGCAGGGTTGCCTTATACATCTTTATTCATCACGGACAGGATTATAACCTTATAAATAAGGCGCTTCTGTGAAATTCAAACAACAGACAAACTAATTTTTCATAGGGTGCAGCTTCGACATTTTTTTCCACCTTAAAGTATTATAATAATCTTAAACGAAGTAAAGAGGAACAATTGATTTTAATGTTTAAGATTATTTTATCCTTTAGAGGAATCGCATTCCGCTTCGCTTCATGCTCTTCTTTGCTATAATAATCTTAAACGAAGTAAAGAGGAACAATTGATTTTAATGTTTAAGATTATTTTATCCTTTAGAGGAATCGCATTCCGCTTCGCTTCATGCTCATTTTTTGCTATAATTATATCGGTGATCAAATGCGGGTAATTTATATAGACATTCTTTTGCTGCTGAACTTTTATGTTACATATTTCTTAATAGTTGGAGCCTGCTGCATTCTGCACCGAAAAATATCAGCTTCAAGGCGTATACTTGGCAGCATTGCAGGAATGTTGTCTTCTCTGATGATATTTTTGCCTGCATTACCGTTGATACTGAATATCGCTCTTAAAATAGCAGTTTCTTTGATCATCACATTTGCATCACTGGGCTTTGGCAATATCCGTACATTTATTAAAAGCTCGGCGGTGTTTATTATCATCAACTGCATATATGCGGGAATAATGCTGGCACTGTGGCTGTTTTGCGCTCCGATGGGAATGATTTACAACAACGGAGTGTCTTATCTGGATATTCCATTCTGGGCAGTTATACTGTCCACATCAATATCATATGTAATTCTGTTGATCATACGTCGGGTGCTGGATTCAAAGTCGGATCTTGACAAAAAATATCAGATAGAAATCGTCACCTCTATTGGCAAGGTCACACTTACCGCAATGCCTGACAGCGGAAACAAGTTGACTGACTTTTTGACAGGACTGCCTGTTATATTCTGCGATATAAAATGCTGTTCGGATATATGTCCGCAAGATATTTTCACATATCTCGATGATATGAACGAAAAAAGTGCATCTTTACGAGGCATAAGGCTTATTCCCTGTTCAACGGTTTCAGGAGACACTTTGGCAGTATGTTTCAAGCCTAATAAACTGATAATTATTGACGGTCAGAATAAGAAGGAAGTAAACGCCCTGATAGGCTTTACAAAAAATGGCATTAAAAATGAGTTTGGAGCGATATTCAATCCAAATCTGCTGTAATAATACGAAAGGATATGAGACAAAACCATGAATCCACGAATTTTATTAGAAAAAATACTGATAAAGATAAAAATCAAGAACACAGGCACCGTGCTTTATATCAACGGCTCGGATACCCTGCCGCCGCCTCTCACTAAAGAAGAAGAAAAAGAAGTGTTTGATCTTATGGACACAGACTTTGACAAAGCAAGAGAAGCTCTCATAGTACATAATCTCAGGCTTGTTGTTTATATAGCGAAAAAATTTGAGTCTACGGGAATAGGACTGGAGGATCTTATTTCAATCGGCACCATAGGACTTATTAAAGCCGTAAACACCTTCAGCAAAGAAAAAAATATAAAGCTCGCCACCTATGCGAGCAGATGTATAGAAAATGAAATATTGATGTTTCTAAGAAAATCCAATCAATATAAGCATGAAATCTCAATAGATGAGCCGCTGAATGTGGACTGGGACGGTAACGAGCTGCTTCTGTCAGATGTTTTGGGGACTGAAAATGATATAGTGAATGTCAATATTGAAAATGAGGTGGAGCATGAGCTGTTGAGAGAGCTTGTTTCTGCTCTGCCGGAACGGGAAAAAAGGATCATGGAAATGAGATTCGGGCTGAAAAACGGAAAGGAGATGACACAGAAGGAAGTAGCAGATGAGATAGGGATATCTCAGAGCTATATATCAAGACTTGAAAAAAAGATAATAAAGCGTCTGAAAAAGGATCTGGAACGTCTTTGTAACTAAATTTCACACTGTTAGAAAAAAATACCAAGAATAAAGAAAAAATACCCTGCCCATACTTTTCGTAGAATGCGTTCTTAGAAAACAGGCAGGGGTGATCTATTTTGTATTATAACAAGGTCGAAATCAGCGGTGTAAACACTTCTAAACTGAAAGTTCTGAAAGAAAGTGAAAAAACTGAGCTGCTGAAAAAAATACAAAATGGAGATGAAAAAGCCCGCGAAGAGCTTATAAACGGCAATTTGCGCCTTGTACTCAGCGTTATACAGCGCTTTTCGGGTCGTGGAGAAAATCCTGACGATCTTTTTCAGGTCGGAGTGATCGGACTTATCAAAGCAATAGACAACTTTGACCTTTCGCTGAATGTGCGTTTCAGTACTTATGCAGTTCCTATGATAATCGGAGAGATACGACGTTTTTTGAGGGACAACAGCTCCATGAGAATATCAAGATCTCTCAGAGACCTTGCCTATAAGGCAATGCAGGCAAAGGAAAAGCTGACAAGTCAGGCTTCCGCTGAACCCACCATTGATGAGATAGCTAAAGAAATAGATGCAAAAACACAGGATGTTGTGGTTGCACTGGAGGCTATCAGTGAACCTGTTTCACTTTACGAGCCCATATTTTCCGAGTCGGGGGACACAGTGTATGTTATGGATCAGGTAGGAGACAAAAACAATGACATAAACTGGCTCAATGAAATTGCATTAAAGGACGCTATCCTTAATCTCGGACAGAGGGAAAAGAAAATACTAAATCTTCGTTTTTTTCAGGGAAAGACGCAGGTAGAGGTGGCGAATGAAATTGGGATAAGTCAGGCACAGGTTTCAAGACTTGAAAAGGGAGCATTGAATAAAATTAAAAGTCAGATATAGACATTTTGTATAAAATATGTTAAAATAACAGACAGCAAGAAATGCTGTCTGTTATTTTTCGTTAAGTGAAAGGATACATCAAAATGAATATTGCTGTCATCGGACTTGGACTTATCGGCGGAAGTATATGCAAAAGCCTTAAAAAGCATACCTTTCATCATATAATGGGTCTTGATATGGATAAAGCTACAGTTAAAAAAGCTGTTGATCAAAATGCAATAGATGAAGAAATAACTGCAGAAAGGCTTGATGAAGCTAATCTCACTGTAATATGCCTTTATCCGGAAGCAATTTGTGAATTTGTACGGAATAATGCAGATAATTTTAAAAAAGGCAGTATCGTTATCGACACCTGCGGCGTTAAAAAGGTAATAGTTGACAAATGCACTCCCCTTCTGGAAAAGCGTGATGTACTGTTTGTGGGAACTCATCCTATGGCCGGCAGAGAATTCAGTGGTTTTGATTACTCCACTGACGATCTTTTTGATAATGCAAGCTTTATCATAACTCCAAGCGAAAAAACGCCTCAAATCGCAATAGATCTGCTTTCGACCCTTGCAGGTAGCATAGGCTTCAACAAAGTTGTGATCTCCACGCCTGAAAAGCACGATCAGGTAATAGCATACACCTCTCAGCTTGCACATATTGTTTCAAATGCTTACGTTAAAAGTCCTTCGGTTCTTGAATTCAACGGCTTTTCTGCCGGCAGCTTCATGGATCTCACAAGAGTTGCAAAGCTGAACGAGGATATGTGGACAAGCCTTTTTATGTGTAACAAGGAGGCATTGCTCAACGAGCTGAATCATATCATTACAAGTATTTCCGAATACAGAGACGCAATTTCATCAGATGATCATGAGCTGCTTCATGATCTGCTCAAGAACGGACGAGTTCTTAAAGAAAAATGCACGGATATGTACGGAAAACAATAACTTCACAAAAGGAGTGTGATAGTCAATATGAGCAGTCGCTCATCTCTGAGCTTTAATATCGCCTACTGCGGTATAATGGTCGCTTTCAGCGTGATAATTATGCTGGCAGCACTTATCCCGTCCATGACGTATGTACTTCCTGCTTTTTCCGGCTTGTGTATATGGACAATTTCCGAACAGATCAGCCGTAAGTGGGGTTTTCTCTCCTATGCAGCATCTGCAGCATTGTGTTTTATTCTGATACCTGAGATAGAAGCCGATTTGTACTATGCTTTCTTTTTCGGATTTTATCCTTTGGTCAAGGAGCTTATAGAAAAAATCAGCCCTAAGATTTTAGCTTTTTTGGCAAAGCTTGCATTATTCAATGTTACCATAGTAATCGCATTCTGGATACTGTCGCATATATTGAATCTGGATCAGATACTTGAAGGGCTTGAGTCTTTTGGCGATGCAGCAGTGTATGTGCTGTGGGGAGCGGCAAATGTGACGTTTTTGCTTTACGATTTCGCTTTGAGACATATTTTCTACGCTTTCAGAAAATGGATCAAGCCAAAATTCAATAAAAAGTTAAGGAAAAATTAAAACAGCACAGGTTTTGATCCTGTGCTGTTCTTATAGAATTTTACGATCAGTCGCTTACATAAGGGATAAGTGCGACCTGTCTTGCTCTCTTGATAGCTACAGTAAGCTCTCTCTGATGATATGCGCAGCAGCCGGTAACACGGCGAGGCAGTATCTTGGAACGCTCAGTCATGCACTTCTTAAGCTTTGCTACATCCTTGTAATCGATGAATTCCGCTCTGTCAACACAGAACTGGCAAACCTTTTTTCTTGCACGCTTTACAGGACGTGCACCCTTATCTAAATTTGCTTCATGCTTTTCAGCCATTGTAATTTCCTCCTTTAGAATCAAAACGGATAACCGTCATCAGAATCCGTCTCTGCAAAATCTTTTGTACTTCCCGAGGAAACAGCAGGAGCTGCATTTCCTGTCGCTGCCTGTCCCGAAACAGGCGGAGGCGGCGGATATGCACCATAGTTTCCTGAGGATTTTGGCTCACCTGTGAAATAGGCACTGTTTACCACCAGTTCAACAACGTTCTGTGTGGATCCGTTTTTGTCAACATACTGACGGGTCTGAAGCTCGCCTTCTACCAGAATCATTCTTCCTTTTCCAAAATAACGGGAGATAAATTCTGCGGTGCTTCTCCAAGCCACAATATTGAAAAAATCAGCTTTTCTTTCCTCACCTTTAGGCTGATATGAACGATCTACTGCAAGTCGGAAAGAAAGAACGCTTATGCCACCCTGAATCGTTTTCAGCTCGAGATCATTACATATACGACCCATTAAAACTGCTTTGTTAAACATTTCACAAGCCTCCAGTCAAATTTACTTGCTGATCAGTACAAGTGAGCGAAGAACGCCATCAGTAATATTGATTATACGTTCAAACTCTGCGGGAAAATCGGTTTTACTGCTGAAAGTGTAGACTACATAATAGCCGTCATTTTCATAGTTGATGGGATAAGCAAGCTTTCTCTTGCCCCATTCATCAACATTGACCAGTTCACCGTTCGCCTTGATAAGGTCTGTGAACTTTGTTACAAGGCTTTGCACCTGTTCCTCGCCGTTTTTCACGGAGAAAACAACCATTGCCTCGTACTTTTCGCCGAGCTTTGCCATAATTTAGTTACCTCCTTTTAGACTTATGGCCCACACATCGGGGTGTGAGCAAGGATCGTTGGACATAACTGTGTCCAATCTTGATTATTATAACAAAACAGTCAGATTTTGTCAAGCATTTTTTTATTTAATTTTTCAGAACAAGCTTTTGCCGAAAATAATACACAGTACAGGGTAGATTATAACTTGATGAAGCACATATATCCAAAGCGAATAGCGCCCTGCCGCTGCGAAGAATTTTACACGGGTCTTGTAAAAGAATGCGGGCATAAGACCGTCCTTTACATATACGCCAAAGAATGAACCTGCAATAAAGAGAAACAGCCACGGGAAAAGGGGAAAATAGTCAAGCGATACAAATTTCGGACCCGGAAATCCCAGCGGAAAAAGAACGGGGGAAGAGTACAGCTCTACAGGCATTTTAAAACGGAGCAGACCGCCTATTCCGGAATAGCCCAGCTGAAAATTGAATGTCAGCATAAATAAAAGGACGCATATTATGATACCTACAAACGCCGGAATAGCATTAAAAGCCTTTTCCGACAGTCCGTATACCATCATGCATATACCAAGGCAGTGAAGCACGCCGAAAAGATCGGGAGCACTCGGCATGACAAATGCAGTCACAAAGGTGAAAACCATTGCTATAAAGAAGCACTGCACTCCCCTTTTAAGGTTACTGCGGGAATAATTGCAGACGATACCAGAAATAAATATGAAAAGTCCCGCAAAAATCGTTCTGACGACATAAAACCAGCTGTCAAAAAATATCGGAACATCTATGCCAAAAATATATTTAAGATTATACATCAGGTGATATACCACCATACATATTATGGCAAAGCCCCTCAGCTCATCCAAAAGTCCAACTCTTTTCTTTGTTTCCATAAGCACGCTCATTTCCCGTATTATGGTGTTATTCTACCACTTCCTTCCAAAAAATGCAACCCTTATCCTTTTTTTTCAGATAAATCCTTTGAAAATACCTTTATACAGTCATCAAAATCCAATACCGCGCCGTCGCCTTCAGTGAGTGTTCCGTCTATCAGAGCCTGAGCAAGCCTGTCCTCTGCTTCCGCGATGATGGCTCTCCTCAACGGACGAACGCCGTACACTTTATCATACCCCTTTTTAACAAGCTCGGAAACTGCTTTGTCTGTATAAAAAAGACTGATCCCTGTTTCTTTGGCTCTTTTGCACAGATCATCAAGCATGAGACGGCATATAGACTTTGCGGATTCCACGCTCAGAGGTTCAAAAATGACAGTCTCATCAACTCTGTTTATGAACTCAGGCTTAAATACTTTTTTCAGCTTAGACAACACCTGTTCCTTGCTTCTGCTTTCGGTCGAATCCTGCCCAAAACCTATACTCACACGTTTATCTGTGATTTCTCTTGCACCGATATTTCCTGTCATTATTATTACGGTATTTGAAAAGCTGACTTTTTTACCGTCTGAGGAGGTCAATGTCCCGTCTTCAAGTACCTGTAAAAGCAAATCAAATACATCAGGGTGAGCCTTTTCTATCTCGTCCAACAAAATAACAGAGTAGGGCTTTCGGCGCACCTCTTCCGCAAAGCGTCCCCCATTTTCAAAGCCTACATATCCCGGAGGCGAGCCTATAATTTTGGAAACCGAATGCTTCTCCATAAATTCGGACATATCAAGTCTTATCAAGGCTTTTTCGCTCCCAAACAGAGCTTTAGCCAGGCTTTTGCAAAGCTGAGTCTTCCCTACTCCCGTAGGTCCCAGAAAAATAAATGAGCCAATAGGCCTGTTGGAGGCTTTTAGACCTGTTCTTCCCCTCTTAACGGCTCTGACTACCTCTTCTACCGCCTTGTCCTGTCCTATGACCTCCTTTTTCAATTCACCTTCAAGACCTGCAAGGCTTGTCACTGTATCACTTGACAGCCTTCCAACCGGTATTCCGCTCCATTGTGATACTATTTCTGAAATGGAGTCAGCGTCAACTGTTCCGTAATTACCGCCTCTGCTTTTTCCGTCAGTTTTCTCATTGTCAATCTGCTGTATCAGGTCTTCTTCCTTATCACGAAGCTCTGCCGCTTCTTCAAAATTCTGTGCCTCTATTGCTTTTATTTTATCATTTCTGGACTGCCTTAGCTTTTCCTCAAGCTGTTTCAGTGCGGGCGTCTCGGAATAAAGCTGCAATCTTTGTCTTGCCGCTGCCTCGTCAATCAGATCTATCGCTTTGTCGGGCAAGCGTCTGTCGTTTATATACCTGACTGACAATTTAACGGCTTCATGTATTGCTTCATCACTTATCTTTATTTTATGGTGAGATTCATATTTATCTCTGAGTCCGAAAAGTATACGCTTAGTTGTATTTTCGTCCGGTTCTTCCACAGTTATAGGCTGAAAGCGACGTTCCAAGGCTCCGTCTTTTTCGATATATCTTCTGTACTCCTCTGCAGTTGTAGCTCCTATCAGCTGTATCTCCCCTCTTGCAAGCAGAGGCTTCAGTATATTCGCGGCATCGACCGCTCCTTCTGCCGAACCTGCTCCTACTATGCTGTGTATTTCATCTATAAATAGTATAGTGTCCTTATCGTTTGCCGCTTCATCCAGTGCCGCCTTTATTCGTTCCTCAAAATCGCCCCTGTATTTCGCTCCTGCTACCATAGAGGCGATGTCAAGCATAAAAATACGCTTATCCTTAAGCATTTCCGGAACTTCACCTTTTACTATATTGAGAGCTAAGCCCTCAGCTATTGCAGTCTTGCCTACCCCGCTCTCCCCTATAAGACAGGGATTATTCTTTCTACGTCTCAGAAGGGTCTGTATCATTCTCTGTATCTCTTTTTCACGGCATATGACGGGATCTATCTCGTTTTGGGAAGCAAGCACGGTCAGATCACGTCCGTATTTTAACAGTATGCCTTCCGTATGGCTCTTTCGCTTGGTAAACGGCGTACTTGCCTTTTTCGTATTGGCACCGCTGCCCGTGCAGTCCTTCATACTTCCTGCTATATCTGCGCCCATTTCCCTCAGAAAGACACTGCCGTAACATTCTTCATCAATAAGCATCGCATACAGTATATGCTCGGTCCCCACAAAGGAAGAATTTACGCGGTGTGCCTCTGTCAATGCGTTTTCAAGTATCTGTTTGCTTCTTGGGGTAAAGTCCCCTATTCCAAGCTGTGTCGGTATGCCTGTCCCGATGGAACGCTCGATCTTATTTATTACAGAATCCTTGCTTATTCCCTGTGTCATCAGAATGTGGCCTGCTACTCCTGATGTGTCCGATAATAGCCCGCACAGTATATGCTCGCTTCCTACATATGTGTGACCCATTATGGAAGCTGTTTTTATTGAGTCGTTAAGCGCCGCATTTGCCTTTTCTGTGAAGCCGCTGAATTCTATCATAAAAAATTTCCTTTCTTTTAAATAGGACAGTAACACAAAATCTGCTTCTTCATATATTATATTATGAAACGTTTCAGAAAATATAAACAAGGAGGAGCTTACTTATGTGCGGTAACAATAATTGCAGCTGGGTAATCATTCTTATTCTTGTGCTTTGCTGCTGCGGAAACAACAGTCTGTTCGGCAACAACAACGACAACAACGGCTGTGGCTGCGGCTGCAACTAAGATCCCGAAAGCAGCGGGGGTGACCCTGCTGCTTTTATTATATTCAGACTGTACAAGCATTGTGCATTTTTTCCAATTACTGCTGCTGCCTAAAAAGCAAGATTATGGAAAAAGTACCTTTATATATGTCGGGAAATGGAGTATAATATAAAGTTGTTGGATTTTATATCACAGTAATATGAAGGATATTTATTTTATACTATGGAGTTCAACTTTTGCGCTCAATGCGGGAATCCGCTCGAATACAAAGAAATAGGCGATGAAGGAAAACAAAAATATTGTAAGCATTGCAATAAATTTTTCTTTGACAATCCTGCTGGCTGTGTGATCGTAACCATCGTTAATGAAAACAATCAGGTCCTTTTGCTGAAACAGAACTACATCTCGATAAAAAAATACACTCTTTGTACGGGCTATCTGAAAAAAGGCGATACTCTTGAAGATACCGTTATGCGTGAAGTATTGGAAGAAACCGGACAGCAGGTGATTTACTGCGAATATGTACAAAGTTATTATTTTGAACCTAAAAATCTTATTATGGCCGGATTTATTGCATATGTCAAAACAAGTAAATTTACTTCATCAAACGAGGTTGACGGTCTTATGTGGGTAGATTTGGATAATGTCTCTGATATGGTGGAGCGTGAAAACAACTTTTCGGGTGTACATCTGGATAAATGTATTGAAATATTAAAGCAAAGGGATCAGTTAAAATGAACCTGAAACTCAAAAATATATTTGATTCTTTCATAAATTTAATAACAAATAATGACTCTGTGCTGGGCGCTTGGTATTTTGGTTCTTTGGCTCACGGAAATTCCGACGAATATTCTGATATAGACATAGTTCTGCTGATAAACGGACAGCAGTTCAAAAACTCTGAAAGCATTGTGGAAGGCTGTCTGGAACAAGCCTGTGACAATATCCTGCTGTGTTGGCCTGAAGGCTTTAACGGTGATGCGATTATAAATAACGGATACCTTGTTGAAAAAGACGGCAATATTTTTCAATTTGACATTTTTCTGCTGAACAGTCTTTTGATAGACGATTTCATGTGCCGTATCCATTATACTGACCTGAAAGAAAGCGACATTATTTTTGATAAAAACGAAAATGTAAAGAAATTGATCGAAGAGACGCCAAAAGGGAATTTATGGCAGGACGATATCAAAAAGCTCACATCTGCCTATTGGTATCACGTCCACATGACTGTAAAGTATTTGATGAGAAAGGACTATTTCAAACTCAGATCTGTTATGAACATACTTTTTGACACACACGCTTCCCTTTTACTTACGGAATATGATATAATAAGCTGGGGAGGCGTTGATAACAAGCTGCAAAATATACCCGCCGAAAAACAGGAGCATTTGACAAAATATTACTGCACCAATGATTTTACGCTTGTAAAAAATAATCTGCTGCAGGAAATGCAATGGTTTGCGACTGATTTGTCGGAGCTATGCGGTCAAAATAATAACAATGCAGGAAAAAAAGTAATATCCTATTGGACAAGCAACACTGAAAAGCTTTAAATAACGCAGTAAAAGAAAAGAGGAATCACTTTGATAAGAGAAGATTTAAGAAACATCGCTATTATAGCTCACGTTGATCATGGAAAAACCACATTAGTGGACGAAATGCTGAAACAGGGCGGTATCTACCGTGAAAATCAGGCCGTTGTAGAGCGTGTCATGGACAGCAACGATCTGGAAAGAGAAAGAGGAATAACCATACTTGCCAAAAACACATCTGTTTACTACAAGGATGTCAAGATAAACATAGTTGACACTCCCGGTCATGCTGATTTCTCAGGCGAGGTGGAGCGTATACTTAAAATGGTTAATGGCGTGCTTCTATTGGTAGACAGCTTCGAGGGCACTATGCCGCAAACACGATTTGTATTGCAGAAGGCGCTTGAGCTGGGACATAATATCATAGTCGTCGTCAACAAAACTGACCGCCCCGACGCGAGAAACCATGAGGTAGTAGATGAGGTGCTGGAGCTGCTTCTTGATCTGGACGCTACGGAAGAACAGCTTGAAAGTCCGGTTGTGTTCTGTTCGGGAAGAAACGGCGTGGCTTCCTATTCGCCCGATGTGATGGGAGAAAACTTTATACCGCTTTTTGAAAAGATACTTGAGCACATTCCTGCCCCCGAAGGAGACGAGGAGGGAGAACTGCAGGTTCTGGTATCTTCTATAGATTATAACGATTATGTGGGCAGAATAGCGGTAGGACGTGTTGAACGCGGAAAAATCAAAGTAAATCAGGAAGTTATGGTGTGCGACTACCACAATACAATTGCACCATACCGTGGAAAGATCGTTAGCTTGTATCAGTTTGACGGACTGGGCAAAACCGCTGTTGAGGAAGCGACTGTGGGCGATATCGTCTGCTTCAGCGGAATTGAAAACATTACTATAGGCGAAACCGTATGCTCCGTAAACGCAGTTGAACCGCTTCCCTTTGTAAAAATATCCGAGCCTACTGTTGAGATGACATTTTCTGTCAATGACAGCCCATTTGCAGGAAAAGAAGGAAAATTCGTAACATCAAGGCAAATACGCGAAAGATTGCAGAGGGAGTTGTTGAAAGACGTGTCTTTAAGGGTAAAGGACAGCGACACCTCTGACAGCTTTGATGTAGCGGGCAGAGGCGAAATGCACCTTTCTATCCTTATTGAGACAATGAGACGTGAAGGATATGAGCTTTCAGTGAGTACCCCCAGAGTGCTTTACAAGGAAATCGACGGGGAAAAGTGCGAGCCTATGGAGCGGCTTGTTATAGATGTTCCTGCGGCTGCAGTAGGCTCCGTGATGGAGAAGATGGGAGTTCGCAAGGGTGAGCTTATATCTATGAACCCTGTTGGCAGTCGTACACGCCTTGAATTTACAATACCGGAAAGAGGACTTTTCGGGTACAAGAGCGAATTTTTAACAGACACCAAGGGCGAAGGTGTAATGAATACTGTGTTTGACGGTTACAAGCCCTTTATGGGAGATATCCCGACCCGTACCACAGGCTCTCTTGTTGCTTTTGAAACGGGAACGGCAAGCGCTTATGCGCTGTTCAACTGTCAGGACAGAGGGCAGCTTTTCCTTGAGGCAGGAACGGAAGTATATGAAGGCATGGTAGTTGGTGTTTCACCTAAAGCGGGAGATATAAATATAAACGTATGCAGAAAAAAACACCTTACCAATACCCGTGCCAGCGGCAGCGATGAGGCGTTGAGGCTTATCCCTTATAAGCACATGAGCTTGGAGGAAAGTCTTGAATTTATCGCAGAGGACGAGCTTGTCGAAGTTACGCCAAAAAGCATAAGGATAAGAAAACGTATACTCAACAACGAGCTGCGGGCAAAGGATCAGGCTAAGAAGAAAAAATAAGAACACATTTCCCGAGAGAAATGGCGCCAAAAGAGAGGACTTGTATTGCATGAAAAAGATCGCCTGTTTATTTGCTTCGCTGATTATTTTGGCTTGTTCTGCTTGCGGCAAAGCAGAAGCACCATATATATCATCAGAGGATATTCAGGAGAGCCGGCAAACAAATGAAAGCGTTTCAAATATTCAGGAAGCAGATGTCCCTCTCTCCGGCAAATTGACGTACACAAATTTAGACAGCCAATCTTCTGTCGAAGAAGTTCGGAGTATTTTGACAAAAGCAGGTATTCAGGCTATTTATGTTGATACTGTACTGGATTGGGCGGCAGATTATAATAACTGTATGAGAGGGTGTCCGGCTTTTTCTTTAGTTGGCGACTTTGTAACAATAGACGAAGCTGCGGTTGATTACGGGGAATATTACCCCATGTATACCGAATGGTACAAGCACAATGCTCGGAATTATCCTGACGTTCTTTGCAGGATCGCAGCATTTGAGTTGGTTCAGAACAATATTTCAGTAAACGAGGTAATCACAAAAGACAATTTTGACTGTTGGGACGAGAATAGGGCATGGTTGTATACAGACGGCGATATTCTGTTTGGGCGGGAAGCCGAAGCGTATGAGCCGTATCCGATGATAGACTGGAGCGATGACATAATAGCAAGTTACTTTACACTGTTTGATCCGATTCGTGCTTCAGAAGAATACAGCGAACAGGAAATGCTTCAAGCTATACAGAAAAAATGGAGTGAGCATGGGATATCATTCAAGGAAAATAACTTCTCCCTTATTACCTTCTGGACACAAAGTGATGACAAAATAGCTGTTGCTCACGCGGCTGTTCTGATTGAAAGAAATAATGATTATTTGCTGTTTGAAAAGACAAATCCTTTGTCTCCTTACGCTGCATCAAAATTTTCCTCGACTGACGATGTAAAACAATATTTATACAATAAGATGAACTTAGAGTACTTAAAATATGATTTTCAAATGGGAACATATATTATTTTAGAAAATGACAGATTACTTTAAAAAACACCTCATATATTATGGGCAAAAAAACACTCTTGATTTTTTCAATTATATAAATCCGACAATGAATAACGCATAAAAAACTTGTAATTCCCTTCCAAAAATGATATAATAAATTCAAATTGTTAATGATGAAATTTGATTTTAATATTTGAGTTTATTGTATCGGTAAAGTGGAATAGCATTCCGCTTTGCTCCGTGCTCTTTTTGTGATATAATTATTTTTATGGATCATATTAACATAGGCAATCTCAAAATAGAAAAGACTGCTGTATTGGCTCCCATGGCAGGAATGGCTGACACAGCTTACCGACTTATGGCGAAGAAATTCGGCGCAGCAATGGTATGCAGCGAGATGGTAAGCTGCAAAGGGCTTTGCTATACGGATAGAAAAAGTGCCGAGCTGCTTAAAATAACCGATGAGGAGCGTCCAATGGCAGTGCAGCTTTTCGGGAATGAACCTGATTTTTTTGCAAAAGCAGCTAAAATTGCTGCAAAAAATGAACCTCAGATGATTGATATAAATTGCGGCTGTCCCGTCCCAAAAGTGACAGGAACAGGCGCAGGGGCGGCGCTGCTTAAAAATCCCAAGGTTATCGGTAAGCTGGTAAAAGCTGTAAAAAGTGCTGCGGATATACCGGTAAGCGTGAAAATACGCGCGGGGTGGGACGAAGCAAGTATAAATGCGGTGGAAACAGCTAAAATCGCAGAAGAAAGCGGAGCAGACGCAATTACAGTTCACGGACGTACAAAAATGCAGATGTACTCGGGAAAAGCTGACTGGGACATTATTTCCCAAGTAAAGTCGGCGGTTTCTATACCTGTTATAGGTAACGGAGATGTAACGGACGCCGCTTCCTGCGAAAGAATGTACAAGGAAACAGGCTGTGATTTAGTTATGATAGGCAGGGGCTCCTATGGAAACCTCTGGATATTTGAGGAAATAAAGCACTATTTTGAGACGGGACAGCTTCTTCCGGAAAGAACGCTTGAACAGCGGCTTGAGATCCTTACTGAGCATATCAGGCTGATAGTAAGTCTCAAAGGCGAAAAGGTCGGCATGAGAGAAGCACGCAAGCACGCTGTCTGGTACTTAAAGGGCATACAGAACGCCGCCGCTTACCGAAATCGATGCGGAATGCTGTGTACGTTGGATGATCTGTATCGGCTGCTTGACGAAATACGCAAAAACAATGTAATATAAATCGGGAGAAATATAATGCAACTGCCTGCTACAGAAACGTTCATAGCGTTTGATATCAACGAACATGAATTTGCAAAGCTGTTCGCCGAACTGCGTTCAAAGGAGCGCAATACCGCAGTGAATGCGTATTTGAAGCTTTGCAGGACTTTGCTTCTCAGCGGAAAGAGCTTTGGCGAATACCTGCATGATATGCTCGTTTTTTCGGAACAGCCGCTGGTTGAAAAATATATAAGGAACCATGATCCACTGATTTATAATGCAATAGAGTATGATGTTTCCAGAATAAGAGAGATATCTCTGTTTGAGGCAAGCGATCTTAAGGAATATCTGTCACTCACGTTTAACAAGGACCTGTCAGGACTGCCGGAATTTAAAAGAGGATACTTTTCTTATGATGCCGACTATTTTGTGAGACACTGCTCCGAAAACGGCAGCGGAGCTTTTGCACAGTACAAAGCGTTTACTTTCAGTTCGGGCGAAATGAAGCCGGTAAAGCGCTGTGACCCTATCAGGCTATCCGATCTGAAAAAATATGAAGTACAAAAGAAGCAGATCGTTGAAAACACACTGTGCTTTATAAATAATAAGCCTGCCAACAATGTTTTGCTGTATGGGGACAGAGGAACGGGAAAATCCAGCACTATAAAGGCGCTGCTTAATGAATACGAATCTTTGAGAATGGTACAGCTTGACAAAACGCAGATCTCAAAAATTTTTGACCTGTATGAAGTATTGGAGGCAGTTCCCCTTCATTTCATCATATTTATCGATGATCTCACCTTTTCAGAGGATGATGACGGGTTCTTTATTTTTAAACAGGCGTTAGACGGTTCGCTAACTGTCAAGCCTAATAACGTTCTCATCTATGCTACCACTAACAGAAGGCATATTATCAAGGAAACCGCCGCCAACAGAACGGAAAACTATATACACAAGAGCGACGCTGTAGACGATAATATGTCCCTTTCCGAAAGGTTCGGGCTTTTTGTCACTTTTACCGCACCTAATAAAGAACAATTTCTGGACATTGCTGTCAGAATAGCTCATGATAGAGGGATAAACGTTGATGAAGAGGCGTTTTGTCTTGGGCTGGAAAGGTTTGCCTTAAAGCGTGGAGGGCGTTCCCCCCGAATTGCAAGGCAATATGTGGATATGCTCGAAGCGAAGCTTTCACTGGGTATGGAGACAAGCTGATTTTATGCTAAGGAGTTGAAATATGAAAAGATTGTCAGTCTTACTGCTTGCCATCGCCGTTTTGCTCTGCGGCTGCAGAGATACAGATAATGATATACCGGAGGAAACCACCGAAAGCACCGAACAAGAGGAGCCTATGCCCTATCCGTTTTCGTTGAACGGAACAGAGATATCGGCACAGCCGGAGAAGGTGGTGTGCTTGTCCCCTGCGCTTGCGGAGATAATTTATGAAATGGGTTATGGGGATAAGATCGTAGGGCGCAGCAGCTATTGTGATTACCCCGCTGATGTAAAGAATGCAGCTGATCTCGGAAGCGCAGCTAACCCGAATATTGACGCTATAATAGATTTGCTGCCCGATTTGGTGATAACAGCTACCCCAATTGCTTCAAAGGACACTTTTGCAATGGAACAGGCGGGGATAAAGACCGTGCTTATACCCGCACCCACTACACTTGAGGGCTTCTCCTCAATATATACGTCTTTAGGTCTTATTTTTGAGGGTCTGTTTACGGGAACAGAAAAGGGCGAGGACACTTATTCTGTTATTTCAAAGGCATTGGGCAACACAGATGCGGTGAATATAGGCAATTTTGTCTATGTAACGGAAAACCTTACCGTTGCCGGAGGCGATACCTTTGAAAGTGCGATTTTGTCCTGCTTCGGCAGTAATATCGCAAAAAATGAAACAGGATACGGATTTGATAAAGCCGAGCTTATTGAAAATCAACCTTATATTATTCTTTTAAGTGATAAATACAGTGTTGATGACCTTTTGGAAGATGAGTATTATTCGCAGCTTGATGCGGTCATTGAAAACCGAGTGATATTTATAAATAATGTTTACTTTGAACGTCCTTCAGTAAGAATAACCATACTGATCGACGGTCTGCTGATCGATTTCAGCAATCTGCAAAGGCAGGAAAATGATTGACTTTTAGGCTTTTTTTGCTATAATAAAATCAAACTCCGCTTTGCTGTGTTCTCGTTTAGTAATATAAAAAATTTGTAATTTTTGCAGAAAGGTTATGCTGACAATGAAATGGACCAGTCTTAACGATTTAAGGGAAAGCTATCTTAAATTTTTTGAAAGCAAGGGACATCTCCGCATGGATTCTGCACCGTTGGTTCCCCAAGGGGATAACTCGGTGCTGCTTATCAACGCAGGAATGACGCCTCTTAAAAAGTACTTTCAAGGGGTGGAGACTCCTCCCTGCAAGAGAGTGACTACATGTCAGAAGTGTATTCGTACTCCTGACATTGAAAATGTGGGCAAAACCGCAAGGCACGGCACTTATTTTGAGATGCTGGGCAATTTCTCATTTGGGGATTATTTCAAGCATGAGGCAATAGGCTGGGCTTGGGAATACTTTACCAGGGTGCTTGAAATACCTGAGGACAAGCTCTGGGTCACTATTTATGAGGAGGACGACGAGGCAGGCGATATATGGGCTGATGAGATAGGCGTTCCCCGTGACAGAATAATAAAGCTGGGCAAAAAGGATAACTTCTGGGAGCACGGAAGCGGTCCCTGCGGTCCCTGCTCCGAGATACACTTTGACAGAGGAGAAAAGTACGGTCCTTTCATTGATTTCGAGCAGGCAGGCGACTGCGACCGTATAATCGAGATATGGAATCTGGTATTTACCCAGTTCGACAATGACGGTAACGGCAACTACACCATGCTTGCCAACAAGAACATTGATACAGGCATGGGGCTCGACCGTCTTGCCTGCATAATGCAGGATGTTGACAATATGTTCGAGGTGGATACTGCTCAGAATATAATCAAGACTATCTGCGAAATTACGGGTAAAAAGTACAAGGACAACGAAAAGGACGACATTTCCATTCGTGTGATAACCGACCATGTAAGGGCAAGCACGTTCCTTATAGGCGACGGCGTAAGGCCTTCCAATGAAGGCAGGGGCTATGTGCTGAGAAGGCTTATCAGAAGGGCTGCACGCCACGGCAGATTGCTGGGAATGACCGAAAGCTTCCTCTACAAAGTGGCTGACAGCGTGATAAACGAAAATGCATCAGCTTATCCCGAGGTTAAGGAAAAGCGTGAATATATAAAGAAGGTTCTGCAAACCGAAGAGGACAGCTTCAACAAAACCGTTGAAAAAGGTACTCAGATATTGCAGGAGCTTATAGACAAGATGGAGACCAACAGCATACTCAGCGGCGAGGACGTGTTCAAGCTCCATGATACTTACGGCTTCCCTCTTGACCTCACCAAGGAGATACTTGCCGAAAAGAACCTGACGTTAGACGAAGCACGTTTCCGTGAGCTTATGGAGATACAGCGCACCACCGCCCGCTCCAATCAGGCTTTCAAGGGCGGCTGGGACGAGGCGTCGCTGGACTCCTTCAACGGCTATACCACCAAATTTGTGGGATACAGTGATCTTAGCTGCAACACTCAACTCAAAGTCATACTGAAAGACGGAGAGGCTGTTGATTCCTGCTCCGAGGACGATGACGTTATCGTTCTGATAGAAACAACGCCTTTCTATGCGGAAAGCGGCGGACAGGTGGGCGATAAGGGCGTTATCGTAAACGGAGACAGCGTGCTGCGTGTACTTGATACCAAGAAGCTGGGCGGCGGACAGTTCGTCTGCGAATGCCATACCGAGAGCGGTTCTTTCTATGTCAATGACAATGTTACCGCTAAGGTAGATGAACAGCTTCGTATGGCTACTGCAAGAAATCACACCTGCGCTCATTTGCTGCAGGCTGCTCTGCGCCGTGTTCTGGGCGACCATGTTCACCAGTCGGGTTCGTATGTCGATCCGTTCAAGTGCCGTTTTGACTTTTCCCACTTCAATGCAATGACCGCCAAGGAAATTTCAGAAGTAGAGAAAATAGTAAACGAAGAGATACTGAAGGCTTCTCCCGTTATCACCGAAGAGCTGCCTATTGAGGAAGCACAGAAGCGCGGCGCTATGGCACTGTTCGGCGAGAAATACGGAAAAATCGTAAGAGTAGTTTCCGTTCCCAAGTTTTCTACGGAGTTCTGCGGCGGTACTCACCTTACCAACACTGCACAAGCAGGCTTGTTCAAGATAATCACTGAGACCTCTGTGGCGAGCGGAGTAAGACGTATCGAGGCTATCACAGGTCATGAAGTCATTATAGCATTTAATGCGATGAATATGATGCTTGCAAAAATAGGCTCTATTATGAAGGTGTCCAGTGACAGCGCTATTGTAAGCCGCTGCGAAAGCCTGCAGTCCGAGGTACATGAGCTGAAACGGGAGGTAGACCGTTTGAATGAGCAGATATCCTCTTCTCAGCTCAAGGGGCTGTATGACAATCTGGAAGAAGTTAAGGGAATAAAAATAGTTACCGCTATGCTCACCGGCACTACCGGCGACAATCTTCGCAAGGCCGTGGACGGTATAAAGAGCAAGGAAAGCAATTATATTGCGGTTCTGGCTGGCGTAAGCGACGGCAAGGGCAACTTCGTATGCTCATGCAGTCCCGAAGCCGTTGCAAAGGGCGCAAATGCAGGACAGATAGTTCGTAAGGTTGCCGAAATGACCGGCGCCAAGGGCGGAGGTAAGCCTGATATGGCCATGTCAGGCATCGGCGATATTACCAAGATAGATGAGGCTCTGCTGACGGTAAAGAGCATTGCAGAGGAAATGCTGAAGGATTAAACGGAGGTAAAAATGGAAAACTGTCTTTTTTGTAAGATAATTGCGGGTGAGATACCGTCGGAAAAGGTTTATGAGGACGACGAGGTGCTTGCTTTCAAGGATATAAATCCTATGGCTCCGATTCATATTCTGATAATTCCGAAAAAACATATCGACGGTGCAGATAAACTGGACGAAAGCAATACCGCCGTTGTTGCAAAGATATTTGCGGTTGCTTCAAGGCTTGCCAAAGAGTTAAAGCTGGACAACGGCTTCAGGATCGTTACCAACGTTGGAAGCGACGGCGGACAGACTGTACGTCATCTGCATTTCCATCTTCTTGGCGGCGCAAAGCTCAAAACAGAGCTGTGCTGAAATAAATATACCGGAGGGAGATAGGCTTTCTTATATGAAACACAAATTAGGCATAATAGGTTTTTCCTACCTTGCAGGTCTTATTTGTGCTACATTTTTTGATGTACCTTTTGTCTTTGCGGTATCTGCGGTATTTCTTACCACTGCACTTATTGTGTTTTTTCTGAAAAAGAAAACCGCTGCCGTTGTATTCTTTACTGCATTCCTCGCCGTTTCGGTATACGGTATATATACCGTATTGATTTATGAGCCGATAGTCGCTTTTGATGGAGAAACGGTGGAAATAGATGGAAGGATATCCGAAATAAGACGTTATTCCAACGACACCGCTTCCTACATAATAAACGCTGATATAAATGGGGTAAATACCTCTATTACCTTGTTTTCAACCGACGTGGATTGCTCTGTGGGAGATATTATAAGATTCAGCGGGAAGCTGTCGGTAATGACAAACAACGCTGATTTTGAGGAAGAAAGCTACTACAAGACAAAAGGGATATTTCTGAAAGCCACTGCTTCTTCAGGCATTGAGATCACACATGATGATTCATTTAACATAAAAGAGCTTATTATCGGATACAGCGATTATATCGGCGAAAGGATAAAGTCGTATCTGCCGGGCGATGAGGGCGATCTGCTGAAGGCTATGTTTTTGGGTGATAAGTCGGGGTTGTCAGATTCGCTGTCAAATAATATAAAGAGAGCCGGTATAAGTCATTTCACGGCTGTATCAGGTATGCATCTGACGATAATTTCACATATTCTTATGCTGCTTATCTCGCTGTCTCCGATGAAAAATCACAGGATACTGAAATTCGTCACCCTTGCCATAACGATAGTCGGCTTTATCGTATTCTTCAAAATGTCGGTTTCGGTTATACGAGCAGGGATAATGCTTATTGTATATTACGGCGCCGAGCCGTTTATGAGAAAAGGCAGCACCCTCAATTCAATGGGCTTGGCAGCACTCGCTATAACGCTGTTTAATCCTTATGCCTGTCTTGACGCCGGTCTGCTGCTTTCACTGGCAGGGACCTTCGGCATCGGCGTCGTATCGCCGTTTTTCTGCAGAAAATTACGATCGGACCGTTTTAAATCGCTTAAAACTGCCGTTATAGGATCAGCCTGTGCAACAATGTGTACATTCCCTTTGAGCTGTGCTTTTTTCGGCGGGTTTTCAATCGTCGGCATTTTAATGAATATGCTGCTGTACCCGTTATTCTTCCCTGCTCTTGTATGCGTGGCGTTGTTTGTGCTTGTCTTTGCGTCGGGAACAGGACTGATGTTCGCTGCAGGTCTGTGTGCTAAGGCGATGATAGCTGTGATAAATTTCTTCGGCGGTTTTAAATACAGCTATATCAGCCTTGACTATAACTTTATAAGTGTGATCTGCGTCGCTGCAGTCATTTTTGTTACGGTGATATACTTCTGCTTCAAAAGTCCCGAGCGAACGGCAATGTCTGTGGGGATCTCGGTTTGCGTATTGGTTGGCAGTGTTACTGCCATGAAACTGTATGATTTGGATAAAACAAAGCTATATATGTATTCAGACGGAGACGACGTCTGTGTTATAGTCGCCGAAGGAGCTGACGTATGCGTTGTGGCAAGCGACGATTCGCAGGATATATGTGAATACATAAACGATTTCTTGCAAAAAGAGTTTCTGGATGGGATTTCTGTTATGAAGCTAATGGAAAGCACCAACAACAATATTCGTGCATTTGAAGAGATACCGTGTGAGGTATTTTCAACCCCCGATATATATGATAAACAGTATTCTATCGGAGAATGGCTGAATCTATATAGCTATGAAAACTACAGCACTGTCGATATAAGCGGTGTTTCACTTACAATTTCGCCCGCTGCCGAACCTGTTGATGACAGTATATGCGTAATATACGGCTATAAGAAAAATATACCTGCTCTTTCCGGAATGGTGTATTGCTCAAACAGGAGAACTGTATCGGACAATATGGAAATCATAAACCTTTACTACGAAACAGCGGAATACTTCGTGAACAAAAACGGATTTTTGCAGAAAATGAAGATATGAGGAAAACAAAATGCCTGTAGTTACCGAAGCACAGCTTAATGCGGATATAAGAAGCGGAAAGTTTTTTTCGGTTTACTTTTTGTACGGAGAAGAAAGCTTTTTGACGCAGACCTACGCAAAACGCATAAAAAATAAAGCATTAGGCGATGGGCAGGTCGATATAAACCTGCTGGAGCTTAACGGAAATCCGGATATGTCAATGCTGTCAGATCATGTAGAAACGCTTCCCTTCTTTGCGGATCACAGGGTAATAATGGTGAATGATTTTAACCCTGATAAAATCTCTGACGAGGAAGCGGAAGGATTTACTCAGCTTATAAAAAAAGTTCCGGATACCACGATACTTGTTTTTTACCTTACAGGCTTTAATTTTTCCCCACGCACACAAAAAGCGAAAAAGCTTTTTGAGGACATAAAACAGCACGCCTGTGTGTGCGAGTTTGATCAATTGAACAAAATGCAGGTAGGTGAGCTTATCAGAAAAAAGGCTGCAAAGCAAAAAAGGCTTATTTCCCCTACAAATGCGGAATATCTGGCGGAGATAACCGGCTGTGATATGAATCTTGCCTCTGTCGAGAGCACCAAGCTTTGTTGTTATGTGGCTGAGGGGCAGGAGATAACGAGAGAGATCATCGACACAATGGTGGCTAAGCAGCTGGAAACAAACGTTTATGCTCTTGTAAACACAATGACGGCAGGAAATAAAAGTCAGGCTTTCAGTTTATTGGACGAGCTGTTTGAGCAGGGGGCAGACCCCGTAGAGCTTCTGCCTGCACTTTCATCTGCATACGCAGAATATTATTACGCAAAGGCGGCAAAAAACGCCGATGTGATCCCACAGCAGGTAGCTGCCGATTTCGGGTACAGCAAAGGAAAAGCGTCCTTTGCCGCAAAAAAATACAACGAAGCTGCCAAAATGGATATGGATATGCTGAGGCGGAATATGCAGATCATATTTGAAGCTGATGCAAAATGCAAATCCGCTAATATTGATAAAAGAGTCTTGATGGAAGAAACGGTACTAAAGCTTATGTAACGAAAAGAGCAGTAACAATGATACATTTGAAACAAGCTGTGATAGTCGAAGGCAAATACGACAAAATAAAGCTCTCATCGATAATCGACGCTTTGATAATAACAACAGATGGTTTTTCGGTATTCAAGGATAAGGAAAAAATCGCACTCATAAAAGGGCTTGCGGAAAAAGACGGCGTGATAGTGCTTACTGACAGTGACAGCGCAGGCTTTAAGATACGCAATTATATAAAGGGGTGCACACAAAAAGGTAAAATCACAAACGTATATATACCCGATATTTTCGGCAAGGAAAAACGCAAGGTCGCTCCGTCAAAGGAAGGAAAAATAGGCGTTGAGGGAATACCGTCAAAGATACTTATAGAAGCCTTTGTAAAAGCAGGCGTTACGGTTGACAGTACTGAACGGGGTCAAAATGAAGTGGTAACAAGGATAAGGCTATATGACGATGGATTTATCGGGCAAGCCGATTCCGCCGAAAAAAGAAAGAAGCTGCTGAGAGCGCTGTCACTTCCTGCTATGCTTTCCACAGGGGCATTGCTTGAGGTGCTTAATTCTATGTTCACCGTCGAGGAGTATGAAGAAGCTGTCAAAAGCATTGGGCAATAACAAAAAGCCGTTTTGTTCCGATAATAAAATAAATCGGGATTTACAGAAAAGGAGAACAAAAATGGATATTGTACCTACACTGAATTTCGGCGGGAATTGTCGGGAAGCACTTCAAATGTATGAAAAGGCATTTAACGGAAAGATAAGTTGCCTGATCACATACGGAGAAGCCAATGACCCTAAATACAATCTGCTACCTAAAGAAAATCAAAAAGAATATATTTATCATGCGGAGCTTGTATTAGGCGATCAAAGAATCATTATGAGCGACAATGTGGATATTGAATTTCAGACGTGCTATTCAAATTTTCTCACTATTATGTATGATACAAAGGAAGAAGTACAAAGAGCATATGAGATCATGAAAGAAGGAAGCAAGACAATATATCAGATGGAAGCTACACATTACAGTTCTTGTCGGGTTGTTTTTGTTGATAGATTTGGGATTCGTTGGGGAATTATGACTGAGCAGACAGAACGGTAAATTCTGATTTATTATAAAAATAAAGAAAAAGAGAGGAAATCTGAAATGGTTTTTTCAAGTCTGACCTTCATGTTTTTATTTTTGCCTATCGTACTGGTCATATATTATATCTCTCCAAAGCAGCTTAAAAACCTGTTCATACTGATCAGCGGACTTATTTTCTACGCATGGGGAGAGCCTTTATATGTTCTGGTAATGATAGCCTCTACTCTGATAGACTACACGGCGGGATTGCTGATCCACAAATTTGACAGCAATAAGGCAGTAAGGACAGTGTGCCTTATTGTGTCACTGCTTATGAATTTGGGGCTTCTCGGCGTGTTTAAGTACGGCGGATTTGTATTGGAGAACATAGACGCAATTTTCGGAACAGCATTCTATGACCCTGCACACGTACTTCCCCTGCCAATAGGTATCAGCTTCTTCACCTTCCAGTCCATGTCTTACACTATCGATATGTACAAAAGGAAGATCAAGGTTCAAAAGAACCCCATTTCATTTGCCGCATTCGTTACCCTCTTTCCGCAGATCGTCGCAGGTCCTATCGTCCGCTATGACGACATTGCGGCAGAGCTGGACAACAGAACTATCGATCTGGACTGCTTGTATGAGGGTATAACAAAATTCATTACCGGTGTGGGAAAAAAGGTTCTTATAGCAAACAATATAGGTCTGCTATGGGATACGGTCAAAGTGATAGATACGGGAGAGTTGTCGGTGCTTACCGCATGGATAGGAATAATTGCATATACCTTCCAGATTTACTTTGATTTTTCAGGCTACTCGGATATGGCGATCGGATTGGGCAAGATGATGGGCTTCAATTTCCCTCAGAACTTCGACTATCCGTACCAGTCAAAGAGCATAAGCGAATTCTGGCGCAGATGGCATATCACGCTTGGCGCATGGTTCAAGAGCTATGTTTACTTCCCTCTCGGAGGCAGCAGAAAAGGAATGAAGCGCACGGTATTCAACCTTGCGGTGGTGTGGCTGCTGACGGGCATCTGGCACGGCGCAAGCTGGAACTATATCTTGTGGGGCGTGCTTTACGGAGTGGTCATAATACTCGAAAAGCTGTTCCTCGGAAAGCTGCTGGACAAGATACCGTCGTTTTTCTCATGGTTCTATACCATGTTCCTGGTAGTTTTGGGCTGGGTGCTCTTTACCACAAAGGATCTTCCAACTGCTTTCGGTTATATCGGCTCAATGTTTGGCGGAACAGGTGTGCTTGCAGATGATCAGGCGTTCTACTTGCTTTTGAATTACGGCTTGATGCTGGTTATCGCTGCATTTGCCTGCACCGACCTGTTTAAGAAGCTTATCGATTGGGCAAAAACAAGGGTTCCGCTTATTATCAATTACTCTACGCCAATAGTAAAATTTGCCATATTGGTGCTCTCCACCGCATATCTGGCAGACGCAAGCTATAACCCATTTCTTTACTTTGACTTTTAAAGGGAGGTCTGATTATGAAAGAATTTTACAAAAAAATAATGATCGGGCTGTTCGCCCTTTTTATGCTGGCAATGCCTATATTAACGCTTGTATTCCTGTCTCCGGAGAAAAAACCTTTTTCCGAAAATGAAAACCGCTATCTTGCCGAATTTCCCAAGCTTTCCCTTGATTCATATCTTAACGAAAAATTTATGGAGGGATTTGACGAGTGGATCTCTGACAGATTTATATGGCGGGAGGATTGGATAAGGATCAAGAATAAAACCGATGAGATCACCGGTAAAACTGAGATAAACGGCGTATTTATTGAAAACGATATGATGATGCAGGTATGGAATGGATACGATGAGGCTGTGTTGGAAAAAAATATCAAGGCTATCAATAAATTTGTCGCAGGTCATCCTGATATCCCGTCGTATTTTATGCTTGTTCCCAATGCACAGGAAATCTATTCCGATAATCTTCCTCCGTTTGCAGAGGTAGGCGATCAGAAGGAATTTATAGATATGTTTTACGGCAGACTGGAAGGATTTGCAGGAACAGTGGACGCATATTCCGCCTTGGAACAAAATAAGGATTCGTATATTTACTACCGTACCGATCACCACTGGACAAGCTATGGTGCGTATCTGGGTTATGCAGCGGCGGGAGCGCAGCTTGGATATTCGCCTGTAGATGTATCAAATTATACAATTGAGCATGCAAGCTATGATTTCAGAGGCACTTTGTTCTCCAAGACGCTGGATAAAGGGATAACAGCGGATATTATAGACTACTATTTCCTTGCGGAAAATGAGCCTGATGTAAAGGTGTCTGTATACGATGAATATGATATTTCCACAGGTAAGGTCACTTATAACGAATATGACAGTATGTACTTCAGGGAATATCTTGATGTCAAGGATAAATATTCTTCGTTTTTGGGACAAAACTCGCCTATTGTGACTGTAGAATCCGGAAACGCAAAAAGCGACAAGTCCATACTTGTTATCAAGGACAGCTATGCACATTCGTTAGTTCCCTTCCTGACCAAGGAATACAGCAAGGTTACAATGCTGGACCTGAGATATATCAATGCGGATTTTCAGATGTTTGTGTCTCTTGAGGATTATGACCAGATACTGTTTCTATACAACGTTATCACGTTTTCGGAGGACGACAGGAACATAATCAAGCTTAATCTTGCCAAATAATTTTTAAAAAAATAAACCCCCGATATTCACAAGAAATATCGGGGGTTTTAGTATCTTCTTAATAATTCTCTGCCATGATTTTAAAGTATGCCTGAGGGTGATCACATACGGGGCATTTCTCCGGAGCAGATTTTCCGATATGTATATGACCGCAGTTGGAGCACTGCCATACCATATCGCCGTCACGGCTGAACACCAGACCGCCCTGCACATTTTCCAGAAGCTTCAGATAACGCTTTTCATGAGCAGCTTCGATCTTGGCAACACCTGCGAAAAGATCTGCAATGTCATTGAAGCCCTCTTCTCTTGCAGTCTTCTCGAATTCCTTGTACATATCCGTCCACTCGAAATTCTCGCCTGCTGCAGCGTCCTTGAGGTTGTCAACAGTGCTGCCTACGGCACCGCCGTTAAGCAGCTTGAACCAAAGCTTTGCATGCTCTTTTTCCTGCTCGGCGGTTTCGAGAAAAAGCTCAGAAATCTGATTGTAGCCTTCCTTCTTTGCCTTGGAAGCGTAGTAGGTGTACTTATTCCTTGCCTGACTCTCACCTGCAAATGCAGTTTGCAGATTTTCGTATGTTTTTGAGTTTTTTAGCTCCATAATGATATATTCCTTTCAATTGTAAAATTCCGGGCAAAGCCCTTTACTGCCTATATAAACTGTGATTTTAGTATAACACAAGCGCTTCCCTTTGTCAACACTAATCATAACGCTTGTTGTCGGTTACATGATGACGTATCCTCAGCGGTAAGCCGCAATCTTCCTTTGCTCTTATCATGCACTGCTCTATCTCTTCCTCACTCAGTCCGCAGTCTACAATAGTAAGTGTTACGTCCGGAACATACTCCTTTACAGAAATTGCAAAATGCAGCATGGCGTTATAGGACGGCAGACCGTATTTCGGGTGGGTTATTCTGAGATATTTTTCGGGATCGGAGGCGTTGAGACTGATGGAAACAGCGTCTATTTTCCATTTTAAAGAAGCAATGTCAAAAGAGGGGTCCATAAGGTCTACCAATCCGTTTGTATTTATGCGTATTTTCATGCCGGTGGTTTTTCTTACATATTCAGCTACCTCCAGCAGCAGTGCCGCCCTCGCCATCGGCTCACCATAGCCGCAGAATACCAGCTCGCTTAGTTCAGTTTTGTCAAAGCTATCAAAGGCGCTGATTATCTCCTCATAGCTTGGCTCATGTTCAAGCCACAAGCTATCGTTGTCTCCTACGCTATCGCTGTTTTTTCTGATGCAAAATTCACATGCGCAGGGACATTGATTGGTGATATTGGCATACAGCTTGCCGCCGAATTCGTAGAATATAGTCATTTTATCCTCCGAAACATTCAACAAAAGCCCCTGAAAGGGGCTTTTTGTCATTAATCGCTGAATTTTGCGTCTGCAATCTCGTCAATAGACTTGTTTCCGTCGTCGCTCCATGCATACATCTTGCGAATCTCAGCGCCCACCTGCTCAAGCTGGTGCTCGCTCTCTATCCTTCTGCAAGCGTTGAAGTGAGAACGTCCCATTTTGTTCTCCATTATCCAGTTGCGGGCAAAGGTGCCGTCCTGTATCTCACCAAGAACCTTCTTCATCTCTGCCTTTGCGTCAGCGTTGATTATTCTCTTACCGATCTCATAATCGCCGAATTCAGCTGTATCGGAAATGGAGTATCTCATCATGCCAAAGCCGCCCTTGTAAATAAGGTCAACTATCAGCTTCATTTCGTGAATGCACTCAAAGTATGCATTCTGAGGATCATAGCCTGCTTCTACCAACGTTTCGAAGCCTGCCTTCATTAAGGCGGTAACGCCGCCACAGAGAACGCACTGCTCGCCAAACAGGTCAGTCTCGGTCTCCATTCTGAATGTGGTCTCAAGCACTCCGGCTCTGGAGCCGCCGATGCCTGCCGCATAAGCAAGGGCAATATCCAAAGCTCTGCCTGTTGCGTCCTGATGGACTGCTACAAGGCAAGGTACGCCTCTGCCGATGGTGTATTCGGAACGGACGGTGTGACCGGGACCCTTAGGTGCGATCATTATAACGTCCACATCTGCGGGAGGTACTATCTGACCGAAATGTATATTGAAGCCGTGAGCGAAAGCGATAGCCTTTCCTGCGGTGAGGTTGGGTGCAATGCTCTCCTTGTACATATCAGCCTGACGCTCGTCGTTGATAAGTATCATGATAATGTCGGCTGCCTTGGCTGCGTCAGCAGCAGTCATTACCTTAAAGCCCGCCTTCTCTGCCTTTTCCCACGATTTGCTGCCGTTGTAAAGACCGATTATTACCTCAACACCGCTGTCCTTTAGGTTTAAAGCGTGAGCGTGTCCTTGGCTGCCGTAGCCGATAATAGCTACCTTCTTGCCGTCCAAAAGTGAAAGGTTGCAGTCTTCCTGATGATAAAGCTTTGCCATAATTTTGTTCTCCTTCTTTGTTTATATCCTAAGGGATGCTGTTCCCTTTTGAATTGCGATTGTGCCTGTACGTACGACTTCCTTTATCCCGTATGGACGAAGCAACTCCTGAAAATTGTGCAGGTGAGCTTCGTTGGCTGACAGCTCAAGTGTCATGGAATCGACGGAAATATCGGAAATTTTTGCCTGAGTTATCTCTGCAATGGAAATAAGCTCATGACGCTGCTGAGCGCTGCAGCTTACCTTGATAAGCACCAGTTCCCTTTGCAGAAGCTCGTCGGGTCTGACTGTGCGTACCTTGATGACATCTATCAGCTTATTCAGCTGCTTTTCTATCTGTTCAAGAGTATAATCGTCACCGTCGGCAACTATTGTTATGCGGGATACCCTTTCGTCCTCGGTAACACCCACTGCAAGGCTGTAAATATTGAAGCCGCGGCGGGCAAAAAGACCTGATATCCGCGCAAGTACACCTGCATTATTTTCAACAAGTATAGAAATTGTATGCCTCATAGTTCATCTCCATATCATTCTATAAGAGATTTCTCGTTCTTATCCACCATCACCTGAAGCAGGTACGGCTCGTCCGCATTTACCATTTTCTCAACGGCGCTCTGAACCTGATCGTTGCTGCTGACGGTCTCGCCCTTTATACCGTATGCTTCAGCGATTTTAAGGAAATCAGGACTGCCGCTGAGGTCGATCATAGTGTGTCTGCCTTCGTAATTGTTGTTCTGGTATTCTCTTACCATACCCAGCTTATTGTTTACAAAAACGATAGTCTTGACGTTTATTCCGTGCTGGACTGCAGTGGCAAGCTCCATGAAGCTCATCTGGAAGCTTCCGTCGCCGCATATTGCAACTACCTCTGCGCTCTTGTCTGCACATTTTGCGCCTATTGCGGCAGGAAGAGAGTAGCCCATTGTTCCCATGCCGCCTGAAGTGATAAATCTGCCTTCCTCTCCCAATTCCACGTTATTTGCAGCCCATATCTGGTTTGAACCGACGTCAGCACAAATTACACGCTTTTGGGGCAGTGTTTTGCAAAGGGTTTTTATCAGAAGTTTAGGACTTACAAGATCGCTTTGATAATTCTTTACCGCCGCCTCTGCTGCAAGCTTGCTCTGATAAAGGTCGTTCTGCCACTCGTCGTGCTTCATGGGTTCGCATTCGGCAACAAACTGCTCCAGCGTTTTACCTACGTCGCCTACGATGGGGATATTTACGGGGGAATTTTTGCCTATCTCGGCAGGGTCTACGTCGATATGGACTATTGTAGTGTTCTCAAAGGGAGACAGTGATGTCACTGCACGGTCGCTCATGCGTGCTCCGAGAACTATAAGCAGATCACAGTTTTTCAGCGCCTGATTAGCAATACGTTTTCCGAAAACACCAAGCATGCCGTAATAATTTTTGTGATCGGTGGGGATCGAGCCAATTCCCATCATTGTCACTATAACAGGAATATCGCAGGTTTCGGAAAGCTCGCGGAGCTTGTCCTTGGCACCTGCCATAAATATGCCGCCTCCTGCGCAAATCAGGGGCTTTTTGCTGTTTTTCAGAGCCTCAACAGCTTTTTTGATCTGCAGTTTATTACCGACAATACTGGGTTTATAAGAGCGTATCTCAACTTTTTCTGGATATTCAAAGTCTATCAACTGCTTCTGAATATCCATGGGAACGTCTATAAGAACAGGACCGGGTCTTCCGCTTTGAGCAATATAAAACGACTTTTTTATGACATCACCGATATCATCGGGATTTTTTACCAGATAGCTGTGCTTTACAAATGGTTCGGCTGCTCCTGTTATATCGGCTTCCTGAAAAGCGTCTCTGCCGATCTGATTGCTCACCACCTGACCGGTTATTGCAATCATGGGTATGCTGTCCATGTGGGCAGTTGCAATTGCGGTTATCAGGTTTGTAGCACCGGGACCGGAGGTAGCGGCACATACGGCAGGCTTGCCTGTTATTCTTGCATAGCCGCTTGCGGAATGACCGCTGTTGGCTTCATGCCTTACCAGAATATTCTGTATATCGGATTTTATAAGTTCGTCAAAAAACGGGCAGATAGCTGCACCGGGATAACCGTAAATATGCTTGATACCCTCTGCTTCAAGGGCACGAACCATTGCACCTGCAACCGTTATTCTTTCTTTTGCCACTGTGTCACCTCTATATGTCTGTACCAATGCTTTGATTTACAACACTTAATTATACTATTTTTAATGAGGTTTGTCAATACATAGGATCGTTCTGAATAAAAAACAGCGGTACAATAAACTGTACCGCTGTTTTAAATAAAAATCAGCTTACTTCAGCTCGATCTTAGCGCCTGCTTCTTCCAGCTTAGCCTTGATCTCCTCTGCCTCAGCCTTTGCAACTGCTTCCTTAAGGGTCTTAGGAGCGGCCTCAACCAGCTCCTTAGCTTCCTTCAGGCCAAGACCGCAGATATCCTTAACTGCCTTGATAACGTTCATCTTAGCGTCGCCGAAGCTTGCAAGAACTACGTCAAACTCAGTCTTCTCTTCTGCGGCAGCAGCACCGCCTGCAGCAGGAGCTGCAACAGCCATAGCGGCAGCGGATACGCCGAATTCTTCTTCAAGTGCCTTTACCAGCTCGTTGAGTTCGAGAACGGTAAGACCCTTAACTTCCTCTACTAATGACAAAACTTTTTCTGAAGCCATTTTTATGTTCCTCCGTAAATTAAAATTTGTGTTGTGCCGCAAAAATTATGCAGCAGATTCGTCGTTCTTCTTTGCGATCTCGCTTGCCGCAATTGCAAGCTTCTGGATAGGTGCCTGAAGCACATACAGGAACTTCGCAACCAAAGTATCCTTGTCGGGGAGCTTGGCATATTCGGTAACCTCTTCAGCGGTTATTGCCTTGCCCTCTACGAAGCCTACCTTGATGGAAAAAGCACCCTTGGACGCTTCAACCTGCTTGTACAGCAGTTTGGGCGCAGTGATGATGTCGTCCTTGGAGAGAGCAAGAGCAGTTGTTCCCTCAAGATGCTCGTCCAGACCTTCGATTCCGGCAGCTTCTGCCGCTCTTTTCAGCAGGGTGTTCTTTACTACAAAGTATTCAACTCCTGCTTCACGAAGGCTCTTTCTCAGTACGGTATCGTCAGCAACATTGATTCCCTTGTAGTCTACAATAACTCCGCAAGCGGCGCTTTTGAGCTTATCTGCAAGTTCACTTACAAACTGCTGCTTGGATTCCAAAACCTTCTGACTTGGCATGATCTTACCTCCTGTTTTAGTATTGCTGTCACTAAAAAGGGGAATAAAAAATCCTTTTCCACAGGAAAAGGACGCAATAATCAATTACTTCCCATTCCTCGGCAGGCGGCAAAAGCCGTTAGCACATAATGTGACCTGCTGTCTTTAGAACAGCTTATATATAATAACATAAAAAAACACGTTTGTCAATAGGCAAACGTGTTTTTTTTCGATTTTTTATGCACCGTACTTGACGGTATTTACCTTAACGCCGGGACCCATAGTGGAAGAAACGGTGCAGGACTTGATATATGTTCCCTTTGCAGCGGCAGGCTTAGCCTTTACGACCGCATTCATAAGAGCGTCAAGATTCTGCTCCAGCTTTTCTCCGCCGAAGGAGGCCTTGCCGATAGGGCAGTGGATGATGTTAGCCTTATCAAGACGGTATTCGATCTTACCTGCTTTAGCTTCCTGAACTGCCTTGCCTACTTCGGGGGTAACGGTACCTGCCTTGGGGTTAGGCATCAGTCCACGGGGACCAAGCACCTTACCGAGACGACCTACAACGCCCATCATGTCAGGAGTTGCAATTACAACGTCGAAATCCATCCAGCCGTCCTGGATCTTCTTTACTGTATCATCATCAGCGATGTAATCAGCGCCTGCGTCCTCAGCTTCCTTGATCTTGTCGCCCTTTGCGAATACAAGTGCTCTTACGGTCTTACCTGTACCGTTGGGGAGAACGACTGCGCCTCTTACCTGCTGGTCTGCGTGACGGGAGTCAACGCCAAGTCTGATATGGATCTCAACGGTCTCATCGAACTTTGCCTTTGCAGTCTGGCATACAAGACCGAGAGCCTCAATAGCATCATAGTACTTGGTGGAATCTACAAGCTTTGCGCTTTCAACATATTTTTTTCCGTGCTTCATTTATTATCCTCCTTGTGGTCAAACGGTTCCTTGAACCTCCCACTGTCATTATTGTTTGATGAATAAAGTCGTTCATGCGTCCACATAAAAATGAACGCTGAAACTTTTGCAGACTGACAACTATCAGTCAACCACTTCTACACCCATGGAACGGCAGGTACCTGCTATCATGGACATTGCAGCGTCAAGAGAGCCTGCATTCAGATCTCTCATCTTCTGCTCTGCGATCTGCTGAACCTGAGCCTTGGTGATCTTTGCTACCTTGGTCTTATTGGGTGTGCCGGACGCGGTCTCGATACCGCAGGCCTTTTTGATCAAAACTGCTGCAGGGGGCGTTTTTGTAATAAATGAAAAGCTTCTGTCAGCATAAACCGTGATGACTACAGGAATTATAAGTCCTATGTCATTCTTGGTGCGCTCGTTGAATTCCTTTGTGAATCCTGCAATGTTTATACCGTGCTGACCAAGCGCAGGGCCAACAGGGGGAGCGGGTGTCGCTTTACCCGCAGGAATCTGTAATTTGATAAATCCGACTACTTTCTGAGCCATTTTAATTTTACCTCCAAAAACTTAAAGAACTTAGCTGATTTTCCGAATCAGTGACAAATCAAGAGTTGTGGGAGTTTCCCTGCCAAACATGGAAACCGTTACGACAGCGGTTCCTGCAGCCTCGTCAACTTCCTTGACCTTACCCTCAAGACCTTCCATATTACCCGAAGTAATAGTTACAAGGTCTCCCGCCTTGACGGTTATCTCAGTGGGTTTCTTGACTACGCCAAGATTCGCAACTTCCTCGTCTGTGAGGGGAATGGGCTTGGATCCGGGGCCGACAAAGCCTGTGCAGCCTCTTGTGTTTCGGCAGATATACCACGATTCATCGGTCATTACCATCTTCACATAAACGTAGCTGGGGTAGATCTTGCTTTCATAAGTTCTTTCCTTGCCGTCGTGATTTTCGGTGATGGTCTCAGTAGGAACCATTACCTCTTCAATAAGATGGTGAAGATTTCTGTTTTCAACAACCTTGATGATGTTGTTTGCAACCTTGTTTTCATAACCGGAAAACGTGTGTAAGATATACCATTTTGCTTCTGACATCAGTTAACCCCTTTTGATCACATTCCAAGCATCAGGCTCCATACAGAGCTGAACAAAAAGTCCAGCACCCATACTCCCAAGCCTGAGATAACAATAGTGACGAGTACCACTACTGTGTTGTTGAAGACCTGCTTTTTTGAAGGCCATGAGACCTTCTTGAATTCGGATCTTACATCCTTGAAGTACTGAATCGGCGACTTCTTGGGCTTTTTGGCAGCAGCTGCCTTCATGCTCTTGATCTGATTGAGCTTCTTTTCTCTCTCTGCCTCTTTCTGAGCCTTCTGAGCCTTCTTTTCTACCTCATTTGCCATTGCGCTTCCTCCTTACTTGGTTTCTTTGTGGAGTGTGTGCTTGCGGCAGAATTTGCAGTACTTGTTGATTTCGATTCTGTCAGGGTCATTCTTCTTGTTTTTCTTGGTATTGTAGTTGCGCTGCTTGCACTCCGTACAAGCCAAAGTGATTTTAACTCTCATTTCGGCACCTCCTATTAAATTGTCCGAGCAAGTCGGACTAAGCCTCCCTCGATGCGGAAAACCCTATTTCCGCAGGACTATTTTTTTGCACAAAAAAATAAGCCCCTAATGAGGTACTATAAGTATAGCACATCAAAAGACGCTTGTCAATACAATTTATTAAAATTTTTCAGTTTTTTACTTAAAGAATTTGTTTTTTGAAAGTATAATACCTGCAAGCAGTGCCAGAACAGCGGAAAGACCTATGGGGAAAACGATGCTTTCAATATAAGGCAGCCCTTCAACGTTCATTCCGTAAAAGCCGAACACCATGTTAGGTATCTCCATTACTATTGTGATAATGGTGAGCGCCTTCATAACGATGTTAAGGTTGTTGGATATAACGTTGCCGAATACGTCCATGGTGCTTGCCAGAATGTTGGAGTGGATATTTGTCATTTCTATCGCCTGTTTTACCTCGATAAGCACGTCCTCAAGCAGATCCTGATCCTCGTCGTAAAGCTTTATTACACGACCGCGCAATATCTTTTCCAAAACGGCTTCGGTGGATTTCAAGGAAGTGGAAAAGTATACCAAGGATTTCTCCAGGTCATGAAGCTGGATTATTTCCTTGTTTTTCATGGATTGATGAAGCTGATTTTCCACATAGTTGCTTATCTTGTCGATCTGCTTCAGATATTGCAGGTATCTGCCGGCTATCCGCAGCAGCATACAGAAGATAAATCTTGTTTTAAACTGGGTTTTTATGTTTTTGACTACGTTGTTGGAAAAATCGTCAACTATCGTGTTTTCCTTTAGGCTTACCGTTACTACATTGCTGTCTGTAAGAATTATACTCATGGGCACGGTGTAGTAGGATATGGAGTCGTCATCAAAGCGCTGTTTTCTCTTTTTAGCAGATAAGCTTTGTTCCGGCTTTTCAGCGACAGGATAGTCAATAACTATAAGAGTTTGCCCTTCCTCGTTTTCAATACGGGAGGTCTCCTCCTCGTCCAAAGCAGAGCGAATAAAATCTCTGTCAATGTTCAGTTGGTTCTCCAGCAGGGATATCTCCGATTCTGTAGGTGCAACGGCAGATACCCAGCAGCCGGCTTCCAATGTATCTATCTCAATGATAGCGCTGCCTTCGGTTTTGTAAAACTTCAGCATATATTCCCCTCTCTCAGGGGAATCAAAACAGGCATTCCTCTTCCCCCGGGTTTATTTTATTTTGCAGCAACTGTGCCCGCAAGGGTCGGATTTCATGTCTGTATACCTTCTTTCTTTTATAGTATAGAACGATATTGCAATAATGGTGAATAAAAAATTACATTATATTATAGCATGATCTTGTCCTATTTTCAATACAAAAAGGGAGAATTTTATAAATTTTTTTGTTTTTCCGCAGCCGCTTTACTGTAAATACACCCGCAGTAGCTCTGACGGTACAGTCCGTACTCATGGGAAATCTGTATGGAACGCTTGTGGCCGTCTTTTTTCTTGAAATCGGCGAAAAGATATTTTACCCCGTATTCCTGCTCAAGCTCCCGCCCGATCTCGTTGATCTTCTGCGCATTCTTATGTGGACTTATAGACAAAGTGGTAGTAAAGTAATCAAAACCCCTTTCCAAAGCCGCTTTTGCCGCTTCCTCCATCCTCAGGCGATAGCATTTAAAACAGCGTTCACCGCCCTCAGGCATATCTTCCATGCCATTTGCCATGTCTGAAAATCTCTCGGGGTCATATTTCCCGTCAATAATATCCGATTCGCCTGACAGCGGCATCTCTCGCACAAGGCGTTTCAGCTCACTGATGCGTTTTTCGTATTCCGTATAGGGGGATATATTGGGATTGTAGTAAAGTATGGAAATATCGAAATATTTGGTCAGGTATTCCAGCACATAGCTGCTGCACGGAGCGCAGCAGGCGTGAAGCAGGAGCTTTTTCCTGCCGTCAAGAGCCTCAATGATCTCCTCAAGCCTTTTTTGATAGTTCATCACGCTTTTTACCTATTATTTCTTTAAGCTCATCTGCAGTACCTGATAAAATATTGCTGCACTCCAGAATAAGCGCCGCATTTCGCTCGGTGGTCAGATACGCAGTCTGCACTCTCTCGTTGAAGTAGATATCCGCCATTTTGCTCCAGCTTACTGTGCCAATGGGTTCCTCATCATTGAAGCATATTATGTCTTCTTCGCTTATCATTACTCTGTTCAAATCAGATTCTGCATTCGCCTTCAATATCTTTTTGGTGCTGCTCTTTATGTTGAATGCAAAAAAAGCAGCAAAAGCAATTGCAAGAACCACGATCATTCCTGCTAAAATCAGAGTAAGGATATAGTCAAATACAAAGAATACGATCAGGCAAAAAGCAAGGATAAACACACAGCACAGTGCAAATGATATAAGAGTTATCCTGACGGTCTTGTTCCTTGAAAAAATTGTATATTTAACATATTCTTTAAGGTTTTGTTCGTTCCAGTCCGTTTTTATGTCAACCATTATTAAGTCCTTTCATAGTCAGGGAAATACGCTTTTTCTTTACGTCTACGTCCATCACCCGTACATTTACTATATCTCCTACTTTAACAACGTCAAGAGGATGCTTTACATATCGGTCGGAAAGCTGAGAGATATGCACAAGTCCGTCCTGATGCACTCCTATGTCAACGAAAACGCCGAAGTCTATAACATTACGCACCGTACCTTTAAGCTCCATTCCGGCTTTAAGGCTGTTTATGTCCATTACATCTGTCCTGAGCAGCGGAGGAGGAAGCTCGTCTCTTGGGTCACGTCCCGGCTTTTCCAGCTCGCTTACAATATCGCTGAGAGTCATCTCGCCTACTCCAAGCTGTCCTGCAAGGGTCTTTATACCCATTGTTTTTACTGTTTCGCTAATGACGACGCTGCTTCCCTTTTTAAGGTCGGCAAGCTTAAAGCCGCATATATCAAGAAGTTTTTCTGCATACTCATAGCTTTCAGGGTGTACGGCGGTATCGTCCAAAGGATTTTTACCGCCATGGACACGGAGAAAGCCTGCGCACTGCTCATAGGCTTTTTTGCCCAGCTTGGAGACCTTGAGCAGCTCCTTTCTGTCGCGGAATGCGCCGTTTTCTTCACGGTATGCTACGATGTTTTTTGCAACAGTGCCGCTTATTCCCGCAATATATCCCAGCAGAGAGCAGGAAGCGGTGTTTACGTCTACACCTACACTGTTGACGCAATTCTCCAGCACACCGCCCAAGGCTTCGGAAAGCTGGTTTTTCGGCATATCATGCTGATACTGTCCTACGCCTATCGCTTTAGGGTCGATTTTTACAAGCTCAGCAAGAGGGTCCTGCAGTCTGCGTGCTATGGATACAGCGCTTCTGAGAGATACGTCAAACTGGGGAAATTCCTCTGCGGCAAGCTTGCTGGCGGAATATACGCTGGCTCCGGCTTCTGAAACCACCATGTAGCTGACGGGCTTGTCCAGCTCTTTTATAAGCTCCGCTACAAAGCATTCGCTTTCGTGGCTTGCAGTGCCGTTCCCTATTGCTATAGTTGTTACATTGTGCTTGGTTATAAGCTGTTTCAGCTTTGCTTTGGCCTCTGCTATTTTGTTCTGGGGAGGGGTGGGATAGACTACCGTCGTGTCCAGAACCTTGCCCGTTTCGTCTATAACGGCTATCTTGCAGCCTGTGCGGTATGCAGGGTCAAGTCCCAGCGTTACCGTATTCTTTACAGGGGGCTGCATGAGAAGCTGGAAAAGATTGTCCTTGAACACGTCTATAGCGGACTTGCAGCTTTTTTCGGTAAGCTCTGAGCGTATCCTGCGTTCTACTGAGGGGTGGATAAGTCTTGTGTAAGCGTCGGATACTGCGTCTTTTACAAGATTGCCGCACTCATTTTTTGCTTTTACATATTCACGGTTTATCGCTTTGAGGGCGTCCTCCTCGTCCAGTTGTACCGAGACTTTAAGTAAACCCTCACGCTCTCCCCTGTCCATGGCAAGAACACGGTGAGGCGGTATTTTGGCGACGCCTTCACTGTAATCGTAGTAATTTGTATAAACCGACTCCTTTTCGGCATCAACCGCTTGTGACACTATTACGCCCCTTGCAGTATACATTTCCGCCAGCAGCTTGCGTATGGCAGGGTCGTCGGATACCGTTTCAGCTATTATATCCATCGCGCCCTGTATCGCTTCCTCGGCGGAGGTTACGCCTTTTTCCTCGTCGATGTATTTTTCGGCTTCGAGAGCGGGGCTTGACAAGGTCTGCTCCATGATAAAGTCAGCAAGGGGCTGTAAACCTTTGTCCTTTGCAACGGTGGCTCTGGTCTTTCTTTTTGGCTTGAAGGGGCGATATATGTCCTCTACCTCTGCAAGGGTGAGGGCTTTTTGCAGTGACTGGGCTATCTCGTCGGTCATGTTGCCGCCGGCTTCGATGCTTTCAGACACTTCGTTTTTGCGCTGCTCAAGGTTTCTCAGATATGCAAGCCGCTCGCCAAGCTCACGCAAAAGCTGATCGTCAAGTGCGCCCGTTGCTTCCTTTCGGTACCTTGCGATAAACGGGATAGTGTTGCCGTCATCGATAAGGTTGACGGTGTTGTCCACCTGTTCCCTGCGGATCTTAAATTCTGCTGCAAGCTGTTCGTTGATGTCCATAATAACTCCTTAAAATATTTTTCCCAGTATTTCAAAAACGGGACCTTTTTGCCATAGGAACGTCGATAGGTTTATTGCGTAGCCCTCTCCCTGCTCAAGGGCAAAATCTGCGGGTCTTCCTTTCGGCAGACCGTAGCCTGCCAGAAGATTCATTATCACCCCTGCATGGGTCACGACAGCAGAACGGGAGATGTGTTCCTTCATCATGTCCTTGAACACCTCCTCCAAGCCGTCTATGCAGCGCAGGGTGAAGTCTCCGAAGCTCTCGCCGCCGGGAGCTGCGGAATCGTAGCCGCCCTTCAGCCACTCCAGATATTCAGGCACTTCCTTCAGCTCGTCGGGGGTCTTGCCCTCAAATTCGCCGAAATCACACTCGCATAGGTTTTCTATCTGCCTGACATAGCGGTCGGGATAGATTATATCTGCCGTTTCAAGGCAGCGTTTGAGCGGGCTGGAATATACCTTCTGAACGTCAGGATAAAGCTCGTCGTGTGCCATTCTGGTTATTGCGGCATAGCCTTCATCACAAAGGGGAAGATCGGTAAAACCGATATACTTTCCGTCAAGATTTCCTTGTGTTATGCCATGGCGTATAAGAAAAACAGTGTAATTTTGCATTTTTCTTTTTGCTTTTCGGTAAAAGCTCGTCTCCTCTCATTGTTTTTTGGGTTTTTTGTTCCACATTTACGATATCACTAATAAAAAAGTATTTTTTTGTAGAATTTGCCAATTTACATAATGAAATATATTTAATATAATATACAGCACGGATATATTGAAAGAAAAGGGCGTTTTAACGAATGAACAACGATTTCCCCAGAGTACTTACCCTGCTCAGGAAAGAAAGAAATATCAGCCAGAAACAGGCTGCAGAAGATCTCGGCGTTGCCCAGGCGCTGCTTTCTCACTATGAGAAGGGCAAGCGTGAGTGCGGACTTGAATTTTTGATAAAAGCCGCCAATTACTATAAGGTCTCCACTGACTATCTGCTGGGCAGGTCACCTGTCAGCAATGGCGCCGTTATATCAAAAGACGATATCGAAGGCTCCGACTCGGCAGACAAGGCGCGCAATCTGAATGCAGACGAGCTTTCGGCGGCATTTGCCAAAAAACTGGTGACTAACAGCTTAGACGTTATTTATTCTTTGCTTGCAAAATCGAAAAATGCTCAGCTTGCCGACAGGATATACGACATTTTTGCATATTCCGTGTATAAGGCTTTCAGAATAATGTACAAAGCCAATCCGTCAAATGACAGGAATATATTCAAGATCCCGGAGGAAAAAGCCGATAGGCTTATCGTAGCCGGTGAAGCCATTGCGTCGGCTAATGCTGCTGCCGCCGCTTCAAAATCCCCTGAGAAGGCTCCGGCAATAAGCAGGGCAAGCCTTGAGGGGGAGTTTGGAAAAAGTGCTTCCGTATTGCTCAATACCGTTATGCAGTGTGAAAATCAGCTGGATAAGCTGTAATTTTATATATCCTCTTTAAATGACCGCTTGTGCGGTCATTTTTTATTATTGAAAGCTTTTCTGCGTATGGCTTCACGTATAAGCTCAGGCTGTATCAGTGGGTATGTCCAATTGTCAGGCAGATCATTAAAAAGGTGAATACTTTCTATTTCGCTGTGAAGCTCAGATTCAAAGGTATTTATCTCTGCATAATACAACATTCCATAGGATTCTTCGGATTTATCCGTTCTGACAACCGAATAAACGCATATTGGGGTTATGGTGAAATCAATTGCTCCCGTTTCTTCTATCAATTCCCTTTTGGCAGCTTCATCCGGTGTTTCTCCCTGCTCCCTGTGACCTCCTGGCACTTCAAGAGTAGTCCTATCCTTGTGCTTGCAGAATACCCATTTGCCCCTTGAACGAGATATGATAACTGCATATTTTATCAGTTCATCATCTACATTGTCATAAAATCTTACAATCATGCATCCTCACTTTCCGCGTCCAAGTATCTGCTTCGCCATTTTTATGCAGGCACGGTAATTCACCAATACCACAAAAAGGAATATCACCGTAAGTATCGAGAAAAAGACGATGTCGTTGGTCACAAAAATTATCACTGCGCCCATTATAAACAGGCAAATCGTGTTAGTTACAAGCTTGCGAAGCTTCAAGTCCATGTACACCGTTTTTCTGGTATCCCTTGCCCTTATGGCAAACAGGGCGAAAAAGCTGATGCAGGTAGCAATTGCGGCGCCGTGATTGCCCAATATGGGTATAAGCAGGGCGTTGAATGCGATATTCAGCAATGCGCCGATAGTTGCAGTTACCATGGCACGCTTGGACTGCTTTGCAGCGACGTAAATGCTGCCCATAAAGGTACCGAAGCAGCTGTATACCACTGCCAATACGAGAAAAGGAGTGTATATGTAAGCAATATGGAAGGGCGTATCGCATATTACAGATATTATAGGCTTTATCAGAAGCAGCATTCCTGCTCCTATAACGAAAATGGCCGACTGAAAGGCACTGAAAACATCAGAGTAGAATTTGGCAATGGTTCTGGAGTTTTTCTCTTCTATAGCGGACATATTCCACGCCTGAGAAAAAATCCCCGATATGAGGGCTATCATGTTGGGCAGGCGGTAGGCTGCTTTGTAGATACCGCTCTGGTTAAATCCCAGCCACTCCGAAACGAAAAAGGTATCGGAAACATTTATTATCCACCACATTACTGCAGTGGGGACCATGGGTATCGCAAAGCGAAGCATGGCACTGCGTATTTCCCTGTCAACACCGAAAAGGATAAAGTATTTTTTTAATCTGCCAAGATAGGACAGAAATATTATCGAGCATATATCAGCGCATATTACCGAAAGCAGGTAGCCCACATTTCCCATCTGAAACGCCAGCAGGAACAGAAGATTGAACATGATGTTCATGAATGTGGTGAATATGCCGTCTACGGCATACAGGCGCACATTGCCGTTTGACCTGACAAACAGGGCGCAAGTGCTTTTCATGCTGCCGGTCATTACATACAGGACCGTTATCCACGAATAGCTGTCCAGAAGGGACAATACGCTGTTGTCGGGAAACCAGCCTGATAAAAGACTGAATAACGGAATAAAAATCACACAGGCAATAGCGCCGGCAAGGGTGACCTTGATGCCGATGGAGAATACCTGAGCATTATTATATGCTTTGTCCAAGCCGAATCTTATTACGGATTCGCCGATGGAAAGGGTGGCAAACGCCATAAGGAGGGTGGTGGTATCTATTATAGTGTTTATCTCACCGTAGCCCGTCTCGCCAAGCATACTCTGGTAAAAGCGCATCAGGAAAAGCACAAGGAGCTTTGAGCCAAACTGACCGAGAGCGAGAATGATGGTGTTGGACGCCAAGGTTTTATATCTGTTCAATTGTCGTCCTCACCGTCCTTTTATGGCGATAAATGATTTTTGTAAACCAAATATATTTACTTTTATACTATCGCAATTTATTGAAGAATTTCGTCAGTATTTCTCCGCATTCCTTTTCAAGCACACGGCTTCTCACCAGCGGAGTATGGTTAAACGGCAGTTCAAAGAGATTCAAGACTGAGGAACAGGCTCCGCCTTTTTCGTCAAATGCGCCGTAGACTACACGTTTAAGTCTGGAATTTATTATTGCTCCTGCGCACATGGGGCAGGGTTCAAGCGTAACATAAAGGGTGCAATCGGAAAGGCGCCAGCGGTCCAGCGCTTTTGCGGCGTTTTCTATTGCTATTATCTCGGCGTGGGCTGTGGGGGAATTATCGGTCTCCCGCCTGTTATAGCCTTCGGCGATTATATTTCCGTCGGGGTCGGTTATTACTGCTCCTACGGGACATTCGCCGATGGCAAAGGCTTTTTCAGCCTGCTCCAGCGCTTTCAGCATCATTTCTTCGTCGAAAAGCATCTTTATTCACCCCTAACTAATTGATTATACTATATTAAGGGAAAAATTTCAAGCGGTTTGGGAAATGGTTATTGAATTTAATGAAAAATACGCCCTCAGTTCCCTGAAAGCGTATCAAATCTGCATAATAAGCAGACGGTGTTATCTTGCAGTACATGTCCAATACCTCGGTTTTTGCGCAGCAAAAATGGATTCCCTTAAGGGGAATCCAAGAGGGATTGGATCGTATTTGAGGGTAGTCGCAAAGCGACTACCCTCAAATACTTGGCAGGGGTGGTAGGAATCGAACCCACGTCAAAGGTTTTGGAGACCCCTATTCTACCATTGAACCACACCCCTATTGGGAAAGGATTAAATCCTTCCCGCACAGAAAAACGCTCCTTAAAAGGAGCAAAACGAAAAGAAGATTGGACGCTTTGAATTGCGTCCTGCCATGACCTTGCACCCAGCAAAAGCTGAGAGTGCATTTTTCCCTATCAAGGGTGGTGCGCCAACAGGGACTCGAACCCCGGACCGACCGGTTATGAGCCGGTTGCTCTAACCAACTGAGCTATTGGCGCTTCAGGCGGTTTTACCGTTATTTTCCCGGCAATATACCGCTGGTGATCCACCCGGGAATCGAACCCGGGACACCCTGCTTAAAAGGCAGGTGCTCTGCCGCCTGAGCTAGTGGATCATGCTTTTGCCGAAATTGCAACGTTGATATTATAGCAGAATTTTACGGTATTGTCAATACTTTTTTGTAAATTTTGTTTTTATTAAATGTTCAGCAGGGTCGGTTGACTTGATTAGCTGTTGGTGATATAATATTGTATATTTGTTTTAAAATGAAAGGGCAATACATAAATGGCGAAAAATAAAAAGCAGCTTGCTCTGAAGGTAATAGACGCACTGAAGGCAGAATATCCCGAGGTAAAGTGCGCCCTGACGTATGACAAGCCTCATGAGTTGCTGATCGCTACAAGGCTTTCGGCGCAGTGTACGGACGTGCGGGTGAATATGGTCACGCCGGAGCTGTTTGAGCGATTCCCTGCGATAAAAGATTTTGCTGAAGCCGAGCCGGAGGAGGTGGCGGAATTTATCCGTTCCTGCGGGCTTTTTCAGACTAAGTCAAGGGATATTGTGAAAATGTGCCGGCAGCTGCATGAGGAGTATAACGATACCGTACCCGATGAGGTGGACGAGTTGGTCAAGCTGGCAGGGGTCGGAAGAAAAACTGCTAATCTTATTGCAGGAGAGCTGTACGGAAAGGCGGCGTTTGTGTGCGATACGCATGTTATCAGGCTCACTAACAGGATAGGACTTGCGGTGGGCAAAGACGCCGGTAAGGTGGAAAAGCAGCTAAGAGAGATAGTGCCGGCAGAGGAAGGGCTCGGGCTGTGTCATAGGCTGGTTTGGCATGGGAGACGGGTTTGCAGTGCAAGGAAGCCGGAGTGTGAAAGATGTTGTTTGAAAGGGATCTGCGGGGAGAATAAATAAGCGAAAATTTTACTTTTTTCACCGAAATAAATTGTCAAAAACAGTTGAAAACGGCGTTTTTATGTGCTATAATTATGCAGGTAACGCTAAAAAGACAAAAGAAAGGAACAAATGTTATGGATTACAACATTAAAGAGGTTTCTTCCAGACTGAAAAGCACAAGAGAGTATCTGGATATCAGCGTTGAATATATGGCTGAAAAGACCGATACCACTGTGGAGGAGTATAAGAGCCTTGAAAGCGGGGAAAAGGACTTTTCACTGTCCTTCCTCAATGCAAGCGCCGAGGCACTCGGCATTGAGATGATCGAGCTGCTTACGGGTGTTGAGCCTAAGCTCAGCACTTATTCCGTTGTTAAGAATAATCAGGGGCTGCCTATCGAAAGACGTATAGGTTTTACCTATCAGCATATGGCTTATCTGTTCAAGAACAAAGAGATAGAGCCGCTGATCGTTAATGCTCCCTACTCCGAGGAGGATCAGAGCAAGCCTATTCACCTGTCCGTTCACGATGGACAGGAGATGGACTTCATAATTTCCGGAAAGCTGAAATTCGTTATAAACGACCATGAGGAGATACTGGAGCCCGGCGACTGCGTTTACTACAACAGTAAAAATCCTCACGGAATGATCGCTTACGGCGGCGAGGACTGCAAATTTCTGGCAATACTTATATAACAGAAAAGTAGAACAAAATATTACAACTCGGAAGGAAACATAAAAATATGGAACAGGTAAGGGACTATTACAAAAAATTCGTAAACGAGGGCTTTGACGAGAACGGAGTTCTCAATAAATTTGAGGTCAACTGCCCCGACAATTATAACTTCGGTTATGATATAATCGATAAGTTCGGCGAGCTGGAGCCTGACCGCAGGGCTATAGAATGGATAAACGTAAAGGGCGAGAAAAAGAGCTTTACTTACGGCGAGCTGTCAAAGCTGTCTACTCAGGCGGCTAATCTTTTTGCATCGAAGGGCATTAAGAAGGGCGATAAGGTAATGCTGGTACTGAAAAGGAATTATCAGTTCTGGTATTCCATTATAGGTCTTACCAAGCTGGGAGCAATAGTAGTTCCCGCTACGCATCTGCTGACCACTCATGACTATACCTACCGCTATGAACAGGCTGATATCAAGGCTATTATATGCACTCATGACAATCCCGAGGTCAAGATGCACGTTGACGAGGCAGAAAAAGAAATAAACTGGCATCTGACAGCTAAGTTCATCTGTCGGGGCGGCGCTGACGGAGACTGGATCGATTTTGACGAAGAGATAAAGAAACAGCCTGAGACTATGGAGAGAGTAGATACCAACTGCAATGAGCTTATGCTGCTATATTTCACCAGCGGCACTACAGGCTACCCTAAGATGGTGGTTCATAATCACAAATATGCTATCTGCCATATCCAGACCGCTAAGCACTGGCATAATGTGGATCCTGACGGTCTGCACCTCACTATCTCCGATACAGGCTGGGGCAAGGCGGTATGGGGAAAGCTGTACGGACAGATGTCAGTGGGCACCTGCGTTATGGTTTATGACTTTGACAAGTTTGTTCCCGGGGATATGCTGAAAATAATGCAGGATTATAAAATCACCTCGTTCTGTGCTCCTCCTACTATGTTCAGGTTCTTTATCAAGGAAGGTCTGCAGGGATATGATCTGAGCAGTCTGAAATACTCTACCACCGCAGGCGAGGCGCTGAACCCTGAGGTTTATGACAGATGGCTCGAGTATACGGGGCTGAAGCTTATGGAGGCATTTGGGCAGACCGAGACTACCGCAATATTGGCAAACCTCGTCGGTACTACTCCCAGACCCGGTTCCATGGGTAAGCCTACTCCTTTGTACAATGTGGATATCGTTGATGAGAACGACAACAGCGTGCCTGTTGGCGAGGTGGGCGAGATAGTTGTCAGGGCAGAGAGGGGCAAGGACGGCTTGTTCGACTGCTACTACAAGAACGATCAGCTTACCAATGAGTCATGGTGCAACGGAGTTTACCATACCGGCGATACCGCTTGGAAGGACGAGGACGGGTACTACTGGTATGTAGGACGCAACGACGACGTTATCAAGGCAAGCGGCTACCGTATAGGACCCTTTGAAATAGAGAGCGTGCTTATTACTCACCCTGCGGTGCTGGAATGTGCTATAACGGGTGCTCCCGATCCTATAAGAGGACAGGTCGTAAAGGCTACCGTTGTACTCACAAAGAATTATTCTCCAAGCGAGGAGCTGAAAAAGGAATTGCAGGATCATGTGAAGAAAAATACTGCGCCTTATAAGTATCCCCGTATCGTGGAGTTCGTAGACGAGTTGCCCAAGACTATCAGCGGTAAGATACGCCGCGTTCAGATAAGACAGGAAGACAACAAGCAATAAGGCATTGACGGAGGGAGAATATGACGGAATATTATCTGTGGCTTTTACAGTTAATGGGAACAGCTAATCCCAAGACACTTCAGCTGATACAGCACTATGGCTCTGCGGAAGCTGTGTATAATGCTATAAGTGTTGAAAAGGAAACTAAATTTCTTTCTCCTTCTGAAATCAAACGGCTCGGAAACGCTACTCTGGACAACTCCAACAGGATATTGGAGCAGTGCGAAAAGATGAAGATAAGTATAGTCACCTTAAATGACGACGATTATCCTTATCGCCTGCAAAACATCTATAATCCGCCTGTGCTGCTGTTTTACAAAGGCAACATCAAGGGACTGAACGATGAAATATGTATTACGGGCGTAGGTGCAAGAGGCGCTACCGAATACACCGCAAAGGTCACATCTAAGACTTGCAGAGATCTTGCTAAGATCGGAGTGGTGCTTGTCAGCGGTATGGCTGTGGGAGTTGACCATCTGGTGCACCAGTCTGCACTGGACGTAGGAGGAAGGACTATCGGCGTGCTTGCCTGCGGTCTTGGTGTGGATTACCCAAGAGGAAGCATTCCCACCAGAGAACGCATTTACGAGCTGGGAGGTGCCTGCATTACCGAGCTGTTCCCTACTGCTGAGACTTCACGCACCTATTTTCATGCAAGAAACCGAATACTGTCGGGACTTTCCATGGGAGTTATGGTGTTTCAGGCGGGCAATGCAAGCGGTTCGCTGATCACGGCTAATTATGCGGTGCAGCAGGGGCGTGATCTGTTCTGTGTGCCTCCTCATGATATTTTCTCGCCCGATTACAGCGGAGTTGTAGGATATCTGAGAGACGGAGCTATACCGCTGTTCAACTACCTTGATGTGGTCAACAGCTATTACAGCACATTTTCAGCATATTCGGAAAAGCTCAGGAGGCTGAACGAAAAGTATACCATCACTCCCGAAAATCACTTTATTTTCCAGCGCACGGAAACAAAGCCTGCTGCTGAAAAAAGCGCGAAGGCTTCTTCTAAAGCTAAAGAACAGGAAGATGTTCCTGATGTGGAAGCCGAGAAAAAGCCTGCAGGAGTGATAGCGGCGGAAAAATATCACTTTGATGAAACGGACGATAACTACAGGATCGTATATGAATTCCTTAAAGAAAACGGAACACAGCTGCTGGAAAATATTACTTCAAAATGCAATATTTCTCCCGAGGATATATCGCTGTATCTGCTGGAACTGGAATTAGCGGGTATTATAAAGGCTCTTCCCGGAGCGAGATATGCAATAAAGGAATAACAACAAGAAGCTGCCTGATACTGATTTCCGATTTGATCGGAAATCAGTATAACAAGGCAGTTTTTTTACTGTTTATTTATTCTGCGAAGAATGGATTTTCTGGGAAATTCAATATCGCAGGCTGCTCTGAGCTTTTCGGTGGCATGATTTGCGACTTTTATTTCTTCGCCGTCGGAATTGTAAAGGTGGTCGGAGTGAAATTTAACGGGTCTGCCGCCGGGCGTCAGCACCTCGAGGTCGTCATCTAAGGTAAAGTAATTGCGCTGGGTCAGCAGGACAAAGCCGTCCTCGTATCCGTCTATCACTCCCACGAAATCGCAGCTGCGGTCATACCCGCTGCTCTCGTATACCTGCTTTGCGTCGGAGCTGTCAAAGTAAAAGCCTGTGCAGTAGCTTCTGTGACTGACATTGTATACCTCGTCGTTCACCCAATCAGGCAGCGGTTCCCTTCTCTTTGCGCAGTCAAGAGCAATTCGGTAGGCATTTGTGACGGTGGCAACGTAGTATGCAGACTTTGCTCTTCCTTCTATTTTGAAGCTTGTAACTCCTGCGTCGATAAGCTTGTCAAGGTGCTCTATCATGCACATATCCTTGGCGTTCAGTATATATGTGCCGTTATCGTCTTCGGATATGGGAAAATACTGATCAGGGCGTGTTTCCTCCACAAGGCTGTATTTCCAGCGGCAGGGCTGAGCACATTCGCCCTTGTTGGCATTTCTGCCGGTCATATATGCCGACAGCAGACAGCGCCCCGAAAAGGAAACGCACATTGCACCGTGAACGAAGGCTTCTATCTCCATATCCTCGGGAATTTTTTCACGAATTCGCTTTATTTCATCTATGCCTGTTTCCCTTGCCAGTACTATCCGCTTTGCCCCCAGCTTGTAAAGCTCGTTGGCAGCGGCGTAGTTTGTTACGCCTACCTGCGTTGATATATGGATATCAAGGGAGGGGGCGTGTTGTTTTATAAGGGACATTATTCCTAAGTCGCAGACTATAGCTGCGTCTATACCGGCTGACTGTGCATTTTTTATAAACTCGGGAAACGCCTCTATCTCACCGTTTGACGGAGTGGTGTTGCAGGTAAGATAGACCTTGACATTTGCTGCGTGGGCATATTCTGCCGCTCTTTTCATTTCGTCAAAAGCGAAGTTTTTTGAGCCGGCACGCATACCGTAGCTCTTACCGCCGAGATAGACTGCGTTGCAGCCAAAATCGACCGCAGCCTCAAGACACTCGGCGTCTCCGGCGGGGGAAAGTAATTCAAGCTTTTGTTTCACCATATTATGCACTTTGCCTTATGCTTTCTATATATGCCAGATTTGCCTCATGCTCCTCAATGGTCCTTGCGTAATAGGTCACTCCCGTTTCTTCATCTGCGCAGAAGTAGTAATAATCGGTCTCTGCAGGGTTCAGTACTGCGTTGATGGCATCTAAGCCGGGATTGCATATTGCACCTGCAGGTACACCCACGGCAACATAGGTATCATAGGCGTCCGAAATGGTCTGCAAGGAGACGGCAAGGTCGTAATCATCGTAATACGGCTCAATAAAATCGCGGACGTAAAAGTAGGTGACATCAGATTGGAGCTGCGGGAAGGTCTCACTGTTATGCAGACGGTTCAGGAATACGGAAGCCACCTTCTGCATATCCTCGGGATCGCCCACCTCCGACTGGACCATGGAAGCAAGGGTTATCAGCTCGTCAAGCGTCAGCCCCATTTCGTTCATCTGCTTGTACATGGTTTTGGTGATCTTGGAATTAAAGTTGGAGTATATCTTCTTCGCTGCTACCTCCGCCTCTTTACTGGTGTCTATATCTGCCTTCGGATCGTCTCTCAGCTTATTCACCACATAAAATTCATACTTGTCAGGGAAGAGATAGCCTTCAAGCTGATTGAATTTCAGCGAGCTTTGCAGTACTCTTCTCTCAAAATCGTAAACATCCATCTTTTCGCGGTAGTATTTTACAAAATCCTCCGCTCTGCACACAAAGTTTTCTTCCAGAAGCTCTCCCACCTCTATTGCGGTCATACCCTCGATTATCGTTACCTCGACGGTAGTTCTTACGGTTTTAGACGCCTGAAGGGTGCTTAAAATAGTACCATAATTCATTGCGGAGGAAACGGTAAACTGACCGCCGACAAAATCAAACTCTTTCTCCTTTGATTCCACATACATTTTGAAAAATTTTGTGTCTGTTATTATGCCGTTGGATTCCAAAACCTCCGCAACCTGATCCAAAGTTGGATTTTCAGGTATTTCGATCACAACTTCAAACTCGGACGAATTCAGCCCGGTATAGTCAAGAACGGCGTTAAGCAGGGTAATTCCGATATTGGCGCCCAAAAAGATAACCGCCGCAGAAATAACCACGCCGAGGATCACCTGAAGAACGCTTTTCCTTCTTTGGTTCTGCTTTTTCAGCTGCCGCTCAGCTTCCTCAACAGCTTTGCTTTCATCTGTCTCTTCCTCCGGCATTTCGTCGGCTTCTTCAAAATCAATGTCATGAAGCTCGCTGTCGTCGATATCCTCGCCGTCGGACTGTACGGTCGAAGAGCCGAAGCTGTATGGGTCTTCCTTGTTTTTGCCGGCTCTTTTTATCTGCGTCGGAGCATCATCACTGTCCGTTATGCGGTTTTTGTTCATGCTCAAGATCTCAGACAGATCATCCTTCTTGCTGATATCATCTTTATTGTCCATGGTGCAACCTCCTGAACCTGTGCTCAGTAACTATCATGTCAACAGCCACGTCGTTTTCATCGGGGCTGAATTCTGTTATAAGTTCCTCATAGCAAAGACCTATTTTAACGCATTTGTTCCGTGCGAAAAATCTGTCGTAATAGCCTTTTCCGTAGCCGATGCGAAAGCCGCTTTCGTTGTAACAAACTGCGGGAGTTATGCAGACCGCTGCAGGGGTTATCTCTGCGGGAAGGCAATAGGCTTTGGGCTCGGGTACGGAAAACGTGCCCCTTTCCAAATCGTCGGTATTCCTTATATATTTGAATATAATATTTTCGCCGACACATACGGGAGCGGCTATTTTTATGCCGTTTTTCAGGCAATAGGCAATTATTCCGTCTGTGGGCAGCTCGGAGTTTATGCTTATATAGCATAGAACTGCATCGGCAGCGTTAAGCTGTTCCATAAGCTGCCGGTTTTCGCAAACGGCGCTTCCCGCTTCTGCACGGTAGTTCTCGGAAAAGCTGTTGCGCTTTGTGAGCAGCAGCTTGCGTAATTCCGATTTCATCTGCACTGTATAGAGGCTTTTATTTTGTCGGAAACAGCCTTGTCTTTCAGCTTTTCAAGAAGCTTCAGACCAAATTCCTGCGCTACGCCTGCGCCTTTGGCAGTTATTATATTGCCGTCCTCACATACATAGTCGGAGGAAAGCGCTTTACAGCCAAGCTGCTCCTCAAATCCGGGGAAGCATATAGCAGTGCGGTCTTTCAGAAGCCCCTTGTGTCCGAGAATGGACGGCGCGGCACAGATAGCGGCAATGTATTTGCCCTGCTCCGCACAGTAGTCTATGGCTTGCTGAACATAGCGGTTTTTTTCAAGATTAAGGGTGCCCGGCATTCCACCCGGGAGGATTATCATCTCTACTCTGTCGTCAAGAGCGATCTCGGCGGCGGTTATGTCGGTGCAGACGCTGACGCCGTGGGAGCCTGTGATTATCTCCTCGCCTACTCCAACCGTCACAACTTCACATTCGCCCCGGCGAAGAATATCTATCGGACAGAGAGCCTCCATTTCTTCAAAACCGTCGGCTAAAAAACAGTAGATCATGTTTGCTCCTTTCAATCGTTAAAAGTTATTCTGAACTTCTCTTCCATAAAGGCAGGGTGATAGGATTGCTTTGCTTTTCTCAGGTTCTCCTCACCCATGTCCTCTTCACGGTTGATGTACTTGTATTCGGGGTTTAAGCGGCTTACAAACTGCTTGTTTATCATTGGGTAGGAACCGTCGTACAGGGAAAGGGCTTTTTCTACATGAACGTCAAAGGTGTCATCGTTTATGCGTTCACCGTAGGTGAATGCAACGGGCTTGCCTTCCACCTTCAGCAGTCCGCCCACAAAGTCAAGCTGTGCGAAATTGTCCAAGCCTTTGTCTGCAACGGAGGTCTCCTGACGCATGGAGGCGTCGTCATTTTCCTTGTTTTCCTCATACCACCGCTGCAGGATCTGCTTGCAGTCGGGAATATTTTCGGGAGTTATCTCCTCATAGCTCCAGCTGTTGTTTTCAAAGCGGTTTATGAAATTGCGCTTGGAGTGGAATTTCTTGCCTACAAGGGTGGCAAGGTCGGCGTAGTTATAGCAGTAATCAAAGAAATCACGGTTTTCGGTCACCTGTATGCTGTCGCCGTGTATTTCCTTCAGCAGCTCCATTCCGGATTTGGGAGAGCTGGCAAAGCAGAGGTGTTTCCCCTGTTCCCTGCAGTGTTGACGCAGAATGGATATGACCTCAGGTATATCACCTTTTCCTGCAGGGTAGAAATAGTTGTCCCCACTTTGCACCAGATAGAAATCTTTGTATCGGGCAACTTTTATGTTATAAGCCTCGCTCCACAGGAAGTTGTTACCGAAGGTGTATTCGCAGCCACGGTAGCCTGAAAGGTCCAGCAGCGGCTTGATCCACTCTTTGTCCTCTATCTTTATCTCACGAAATTCCAGCATTATTGTTTAAGCAGTCCTTCTATTTTTTCGACAAGTGTTTTGTGTATGTCGTCTATCGTTTTGGGGGAGCCGTTTTCTGCACAGCTTATTATCTGCCAGTTCTCCCTTTCTGCCACATAAAGAGCGGCTTTGCGGCAGGCTGACATGAATTGCAGGTCACCCTCATGTATATCAAGCTTTTTTGCATCGCCGTTGTTGCGTTTCAGAAGAAGCTGTCTGGACACCTCAAGGGGCATATCAAGAAAAACGGTTGCAGAGGGCATGGGGATACCGAATTTATTGTATTCCGTGTCAAACAGCCAATTCATGTAGTTCTCCCAATCGTCAGCGGGGAGCTTTGTCATCTGATATATGGCGTTGCTGCTAACGTAGCGGGCTGAGATTATGGTTTTTCCGCTTAGGTAGTCCTTTTCCCAGTCCGTTTTGAAGCTTGTGTATCTGTCAACGGCATAAAAGCAGCTTGCGGTGTAGGCACTGACGGACGGGTCCTTCTCGTTATAGGCTCCGTTCAGGTAGCTGCTGACGATTTGTCCCGAGGGGGAATCGTAGTTGGGAAAGGTTATAAATCTGAAGTCTGGGTAATCCTTTTTGAGAAGCTCCAACTGCGTGGTTTTTCCGCCTCCGTCAAGGCCTTCTATGACTATGAGCTTATTTTCCACGTTTATTTACCTCTCCGATTTATAATCAGTTAAATTTTACCACAAATTGTGCTGTTAGTCAAGCATTTAGCGCTTTTTATTATTGTTTGTGCTAATACTGCTGCTTTATTTTGTCATTCTTGACATTTATCCGGAATTATGGTAGAGTGTAATGAGTAAATAAGTATTATTGCAGCAGCTTTAATGTGCGCCTGTGGCGAAATTGGCATACGCGCCGGATTTAGGTTCCGGTGGGAAACCGTGCAGGTTCAAGTCCTGTCAGGCGCACCAAGTACTTTAAGGGGAAGCCGCAAGCAACTCCCCCTTAAAGTACGCCCAACATTGCCTGAATTACCATTAAGGGAATTCATCATGCTTCGCATGACCGCAATATTGGGCACATAGTGCAAGACGCAGCGTAGTGTCGGTCTGTGCTTCACTTTACGTTATGGGGCTTAAAAATTTTTTTGGTCTCAATAATATAAGTCCATTATGGGTTTTAATGTACGCTCACAGCTGATGTAAATATTAGTTTGTAAGGATTTATCATTATGCTTGATAAGCTGAAATCAATATTTATCGTTACAGTGTTTATCGGCGGCTGCATCGGTGCGATCATCTTTCATAAGACTGAGCCAAGAATAGCCATTATATGCATAGGAGCGGTGTTCTTTATCTTCGGTCTGTTCGTTCTGTTTTCGCAAAAAATGTCGTTGAAAAGCATTCCGATACTGCTGTTCCCCGTTCTGGGACTGCTGATGATAGTTATTCCTGCTTTGCTGATGATCGCCGAAAACAGCGATGAACTGGAATCCGAGTTTGTTGAAAGACTTGCCGTAAACTGCTTTTTAAGCGTTTTTGTGTTGGTAGGCATCGGTCTTGTCGCTTTGCCGCCTGTCATACACAGGCTCAAGATGAAAGTATTTACTGTGAACATTGAGGCTGTATGTATACGTCTGGATCGCCATATATCAAGGTCAAGCAAAGGCAGAAGGACGATAACTTACGCTCCCACATGGGAGTATGATCACAATGGAAATGTGTATACATACAAGGAAAGCACATACACAAACCTCAGTGTACCAAAAGTAGGAGCGGTTTATCGGCTGCTGATGAATCCTGATAAACCCGAAGAGCTTTATCGGCCTGTAAAGTCTGTACGAATACTGCTGTTTGTTATAGGGGCGGCGTTTACAGTCATGGGGGTATTATTTCTGGTCTCATATAATATGCTGTTTTAGAAGGATAGATAAAGGCGGATACTTGCATAATACTGTCAAAATGAGATAGTTAAAAAAGCGGACCCACTGTCCGAGCCGAAAAGCTTGGACGGTGGGTCCTTATTTGGATATGTAATTATTTGTGTTTACCGGAAACTGCTGTCCGAAACAACTGTGTCAACTATTTGCGGAGCGATCTGATCGGTTATTCTATTATTTCTTTGTATTGATATTGCCTGAAAATCATAATAGAGCAAAAAACGTACATACTAAAAACAGACGAAAAAACCAATTTTTCGGCATAATCGTCCCTAAGGAGAATAAATTATGAGACGAGGAATTTTAAACGTCATGCTTTCGCTGTCTCTGTGCCTGTCTCTGCTTCCCGTCGAAGCAGCGGCAGCAACGGCAGCAGATAATAACGGGCTTTTCCCAAACCATACAAAACACAAGTCATATCTCAGCTATACCGAACCTGAGGGCGGTATAACCTACGAAGCTGTTGAGATATCATCTGAAAATGACCTCAAAAAGCTTGCGGAAACAGTCAACGGCGGAGATGATAAATCAGGCGTATATTACAGGCTGACAACGGATATCGTCCTCAGCGGCAAATGGACGCCCATCGGCACCGCCGCCGATCCGTTCAACGGTATCTTTGACGGCGGCGGGAATAAGATCGGCGGGCTGTATATAAGCTCCGACAACAATTATCAGGGTCTGTTCGGCTATGTAGGAAAAGGCGGCAAAATCAAAAATCTCACCGTGACCGGCGGCGGTAATAAGAATGAAGCCGATGTTACGGGCGGTTCCTATGTGGGTGCCATCGCGGGGTACAACTCCGGCACGATAGAAAACTGCACTGTAGATATCAATGTGGACGGCGGAAGCTCCGGTCAATATATAGGAGGTGTCGTGGGATACAATACCGGAACGGTGAGCAGTTGTTTAAATGAGGATACAAGACCCGTTTCAGGTCACGCAGACGTCGGCGGAATTGTGGGATATAACGGCGGCTCGGACGCCTTGGTGGAAAGCTGCACCAACCGAGGATTTGCGGGCAGTGATACCACCGGTCTGAATGTGGGCGGCATCGTGGGTAGGAATGACGGTGGGACCGTGACGGAATGCCATAACTACGGTCATGTTGAAAACAGCAACGCCTATGTGGGCGGTATCGTGGGTCTCAATCGGGGAAACGGTACGGTAAGCCGGTGCGATAATGCGGGATCTGTCAGCTGCAGCGCATCAAACCAATTTAACAACAATTTGTTCCTCGGAGGCATTGTCGGGTCCAACGGCGATTTCAACGATAATGTATCTTATTTCACCGATGACTGCCCCAGAGTGCGGTATTGCAGCAACAGCGGCTCCGTCGGAAGCTCCATTGACGGCGGCAACTGCGTTGGCGGGATCGTCGGCGCAAACTGCTTCGGTACGGTGGAATATTGCTGTAACCTGGGAGATATCGGCGCTAACGCTACGGTCGCCGGAGTTGTGGGAATAAACAGCAGGGGCATGGTCAGCGTCTGCTTTAATTCCGGCAGCATCGACGGCGTGGGAAACCGTATCGGCGGTGTTGTTGGATACAGCCGATGGGGTTCCACGGCAGAAAACCTCTATAACATGGGCACGGTCACAAGAAGCAGCCCGAGCACAAGCACCTCCGGCGGCAGTGCCTGCGGCGGCGTTGTGGGAGAGAATAACAATAATATCGGCAGCAGTACCTCCACATTGAGAAACTGCTACAATATCGGCTTTGTTTCGGGATCCGGCAACAGCGGCAGCGTTGTGGGATATATCGGAAGCAGAAGTCCGGTGCAGAACTGCTATTTCCTCGACGATACCGATAAAGGCATACGAAGCCATTCAAATGGAACGGGGATCGGGTACGGAAGCGGCGAAGCGGTGGCAAAAACTATTGATGAATTCCATGAGCAGTCCCCGGAGCAGGGGGCGCCGTTAGCGGAGCTGCTGAATGAGACCGATGACGTCTGGGAGTACAGCGAGCTGCTTGGTCGACCCGTTTTCAAGGAGGAATTTCTTCGGGAGTTCACCTTGCCCGCTGTCAATAGCGATGTGGAACCTCTCACCTACACCGGTGAAGCTCAGCCGCTGGAGTCAGCCATCGTACCGGGCACTACAGTCGTCGGCAGAATGACGTATGGTGCTGATAAAAACAGCATCTCTGAACCTCTCAGCACTCTCGTCGGAACCGATGTCGATACCTACGACGTCTGGTATACAGTTACGCTGGGTGATAATTACAACGCTCTGGTCACTCCGGAAAAAATGACAGTCGAGATCGTTAAGGCAGAGGTAGAAGATCTGAAAGACAACGTGACCATTTACCGCGATCGGGCGGGGAAAACCGAGACTGTTGACCTGACCGAGCCGGAAGGTTTCCCGAAGCATCTTGACATAATAGCAGACGAAGCAGCGTTTACCGTTGTTCCCGATCGGTATTCCGGACTTGCCGGCGCAGAGGCTGGCGACGGGATACTGACGCTGGTGACCAATGACAGCAGTGATCCCGAATCGGATACCGTGGTCATCATGGCTAACGGTATGAAAAACTATGAGGATTTTACTATCACTGTTAAGGTGAACTGGGAATTGCCTTATAATGACGGTGGCTCAGACGATCCTATGGGTAATGTGCCGCTAACAGGCGTCAACAACTATTCGGGAGCTCAGGCGACCCTGCTGTTGTTCTCTGCCGGAGCTGTTCTGTGGCTTATCAAACCGCTTAAAGGACGGTCGGGCAGAAATTGCAGAAGGCGGTAAAAAAGTTCAGTGCGTTTGAAGAAGGCGCTGATGGTCTGTCGACTATCAGCCCTTTTTCTTACATATAATATCCGAGTTTGGCATCACATATCCTCCCTCACACCGCTGACGATATTGTAATAAGCGTTGGAAGTTATCCGATAAACAATCAGATAAAACACAGCAAACACTATAAAACAAATCACCGTTGTTACAGCAAACAGCATCACATTGTTGAGATTAAATGCCAGCAGCAGCTTACTGATGATAGGAAAAGCAAAGGCAAGGTGCATGGCGGCAAATATCAGCGGAAGGAAAAAAACAGTCAAAAGCTGTGAATTTATGCTCTTTCGTATCTCACGCTTCGTCATACCGACTTTCTGCATTATCTCAAAGCGTGCCTGATCCTCGTAGCCTTCGGAAATCTGCTTGTAGTAAATGATAAGCACGGCGGCGATTATAAACACGATGCTGAGGATTATACCGATATAAAACAGCGCCCCGTATAAGCTGTAAAAGCTCTCACGTTCGTATTCCCGATATCTGACGGAATAACCGATATGTTCATCTTCACCGCCGGCAATACCAACAATAATATCCCAAATGCCGTAGTACACTTCCGTCTGCTGTTCCGGCTCAATGCCTATGTCGAAGTTGTACAGCCATTCCATCGTAATCATACGGTTGCCGTTATAGTCCACAAGCGTGTCCAGCCCCTTTATCGCCTGCTCTAAATCGGGAACAACAATATATATGCTCGATATAACCTGCGCTGCCGCTTCTCCATCGACTGCAAAGGAATCCAAGCATTTTTTAATGCGAAAAGTGCTGCCGTGATTAAAGGATATTGTGTCCTCACGGTATGCCTTTCCGTTGGAATAAAGCAGTGCTTCTCCATCAGACAGGGCTTCCTGCGTCCCTGCCATTTCATTATAATCTGAAAGAGGAACGAAGCGGAACTGGTACACATCAGAATAAGTACTCAAATCAAATTCGTCAAGCTGTGTAACGTCCGTTTCCACTGTGTTACCGTCCAAATGCCCTGCTATCGAAGCGCTGCGGTAGCAGTAGTCATTTTCGGGAGTAACGCTGTATCTTTCCAGAAAAGCTAAAATATCGCCCTGAAAAGCGGCAACATTTTCATCGGATAAATCAGACACATCTTCCATAAAAAGGCTCAGGTTTATATCTCGGGGATAACGATTTTTAATAGCGTACTCCTCACCAAAATACAGACTGGCAGTAGAAGCCATCATAACAAGCACCATGGTAGCTAAGATACAGATGGAGGCAAGCCCTGCCCCGTTGCGCTTCATGCGGTAAACCATTGAGGAGACCGATACAAAGTGACTGGGCTTGTAATAGTAGCTTTTTTTCTTCTGCAATATGCGGCAGAACAGCACAGAGCCTGCTATCATTATCAGATATGTTCCGACAATGACCATTACTACAGCCACAAAGAACATAACAAGCGCCACAACAGGGTCTTGTATCGTAACGGCAATGTAATATGCACTGCCCAATATCAGAAGTCCCGATATTCCCATGAACCAGTTGCCTTTCGGCGGTTTTTCTCCTGTGTTTTCACTGCGCAGCAGGCTGATTGCGCTGGAAAATCTGACCTGACGGATTGAATTGAGCAGAAGCAGAACAAAAATAATTCCAAAGACCTGTGCTGTCCTTACGATAGCCAACACAGACACCGAAAAGTCAAAGCTCACGTCCCCGTGTATCATATTCACAAGCCCTAATTCTGCCAGCTTGGAAAACAGTATCCCTACCAGCAGACCTACAGCGATGGAAAGAAATGCGATTATCAGCGTTTCCCAGAACAGTATGCGCCCGATATTCCCCTTGCCCATGCCGAGAATGTTGTAAAGTCCAAATTCCTTTTTACGGCGGCGGATCAGAAAGGAATTGGTGTAAAACAGAAATATTCCTGCAAAAATCGCAATCACCCAGCTTCCAAGCGCAAAGATCTCCTTTATGGTTGACCCTCCGCTCAACTGTGAGACCGCATCGCTCGCTGCCAAAAAAATGATAATGTAAAACATCATTACCATGCCTGTGCAGATAAGGATATAGGGGAGAAACATCCGCTTGTTTTTTCGGATACTGCCTGCGGCAAGTCGGGGATAAAATCCTATCTTCATTTCTTCATCCCCCCTGTTGCAAGCAAGATCAGCGTGTCGGAGATTTTCTGATAAAATTGCCGGTTTGTATCGCCCCCTCGATATATCTGATGGAACACTTCGCCGTCTTTTATAAATAACACACGGTTTGCCGCACTTGCCGCCTTTACCGAGTGTGTTACCATCAGGATAGTTTGTCCCAGCTCGTTTACCTCCGTAAAGAGCCGCAAAAGCTCATCAGTGGCTCTTGAATCCAGTGCTCCCGTGGGCTCGTCCGCAAGAATGAGCTTAGGCTCGGTTATCATTGCTCTTGCAACAGCAGCCCTCTGCTTCTGTCCCCCTGACACTTCATAGGGATATTTTTTCAGCAGCCCCGAAATGCCCAGCCGCTCCGCTATCGGCATCAGGCGGTTTTGCATTGCGTTATAGGTTTTTCCCGCAAGCACCAAAGGCAGATAAATGTTATCCTCCAGGGTGAAGGTGTCCAGCAGGTTAAATTCCTGAAACACAAAGCCTAAATTATCTCTGCGAAATGCGGCAACCGCTGATTCCTTGAGTGCAGCAAGGTCAAAGCCCTCTAAAACGATACTGCCGCCTGTGGGCTTATCCAGCGCCGCTATCAGATTAAGAAGCGTAGTCTTGCCTGAGCCTGATTCGCCCATTATGGCTATATATTCCCCCTGCTCCACGCTGAAATTCACGTTTTTCAGCGCCTCCACCTTGTTGCCCCCAAAGCGGGTGCTGTAAACCTTTTTCAGTCCGTTGACTTCCAGAATGCTCATTGAAATGTTCCTCCGAATGATTTTCTGCAATTATTTTAGCAGAAACGGGAAATGCTTTGCCATAGATTCGGCTTACATTTCCCGTATTTAATCTTACATTTTTGTAAGGTGCTGTTTCAAATCGTACTGTTCCAAATCAATGCAGACGGTAGTTCCCTTGTCAAGCTCGGAGGTCACGCTGATACCTATTTCAAGATTATTGCAGATACGCTTGCAAAGATAAAGCCCCAGCCCGCTTGCCTTTTTGTCCTTTCTGCCGTTGTAGCCAGTATAGCCCTTTTCAAAAATCCGAGGGAGATCTTCAGGTGCAATACCGATGCCGGTGTCCTCAATACAAAGCGTCATAGGTTCCCGCAGGTAGATTTTAATGCTGCCTGTGCGTGTGTATTTCAGAGCATTGGACAAAAGCTGTTCTATCACAAAGGAAAGCCATTTTTCATCGGTGATAACGATTTTATTTATGGGTTCATAGTCAAGCCTTACCTTTCGGTCAATAAATTCGGAGGCATACTTCGTGACTGCCTGTTTGATTATGGAATCAATATTGTACTCCTTGAATACATAGTCGCTTGAATCCGAATCCAATCGCATGAAAGCCAAAACCATTTCCACATACTGCTCTATCTGAAAAAGATCGGAGGACAGCTTACGAGAAATTGGCGTATCCTCGTTTTGCAGGGTGAGCCTCATGGAGGTGATGGGAGTTTTGATCTGGTGTACCCATACGGTGTAGTATTCAGTAAGCTCCTGATAACGGGCGGAGGAGGAAGTGCCAAGTGCCGTTATCTCGTCCTGCAAGGTCTTGATAATATCCTGATAGTTCTCCTCCGCAATGCTTGAAGCGGGAGGCAGAGAGGTTATCATAGAGGCATTCAGCTTTTTTATTTCGGAGAGCTGCTTGAGCTTGCGTTTCGTTTGCAAAAGATCCACGATCACAAAGATAAGTCCAAAAGCAGCGCATATCAGCACAGGGTATATGACTGCTTCAATCGGTAAACGGTACAGAAAAAAACTGAGACTGAATACAGAACAGAACAGTATAAGCGCAAAAATCATTTTACTGTGATATTTTATATATGCTTGAAAAATTGTCATAGAAATTCCTTTCATGTTTACTCAACAATATATCCAACTCCAACCTTGGTTGAAATAAAGTTTTCCAGCCCCGCAGCGTCCAGCTTTTTCCGCAGGCGGTTGACATTTACCGTTAAGGTGTTTTCGTCAATAAACACCTCGGTTTTCCACAGCCTCTCCATAAGCTTTTCACGGCTGACTACCCTGCCCTTGTTTTCCATAAGGCACAGCAAGATACGGTATTCGTTCTTCGTAAGGGGTATATTGTTGTTTTTATAGGTGAGAGTACCGTCACCGGTATTCAGAAATGCTCCTCTGTGCTCTAAGACTGGAACACTTGCGGCAAAGTCGTATGTTCTGCGCAAAAGCGCCTGTGTTTTTGCTACCAGCACATCCATGTCAAAGGGCTTGGCAATAAAATCGTCCGCCCCCATGTTCATTGCCATTATGATATTCATATTGTCAGAGGCGGAGGATATGAATATGATGGGAACCTTTGAGATTTTGCGTATCTCGCTGCACCAGTGGTATCCGTTAAAAAACGGGAGAGCAATGTCCAACAGAACGATATGGGGCTGGTACTCTGTAAAATCGTTCAGCACATTTCTGAAATCCTCCGTTATGTGCGCCTCCAGCTCCCATGCTTTTGTCTGCTCCTTGATCGCTTCTGCGATTCCGAGGTCGTCTTCAACGATCAATAATCGGTACATTGTTCTCTCCTTGTCAAACCTTCAATATTATAAATTTTAGTATATCATAAAAAAACTGACATTGCAAATTAAAAAAACGACAGGCTTCTTTTTATCGAAACTTGTCGTTTTTGTTGTCTGACCGCTGCAAAAAAGATTTTTCTCTTCCCTCATTGATAGGGGTTCAGATTAGCTTATAAAAAATTAGGATACGACTTCTCTCAAGTTTTATTTAACAACTTGTTTTCGATAACGGTAAATATCTCCTCCGGTTTTACCCAAATAGTAGAGATATTCAAATCCTCTCTTAATAAGGTTCTGGTCTGGCATATCCTTTTTTCTGTCATCCTCTCCGGGACAATCAAGAATCCAGCCACCATTTTTCGTAATACGTCCCAGTTCGCTGATTTCCTTGTCATAATCATCTCCTATCACATGACCGGACATAACAATATCAAAGGTGTTATCCTCGTACGGCAAGCAGTCGCAAAATCCATCCAATACCGTAACGTTATGAATTTGTTCCCTTGCAATCTTTTCACGCATGAATTCACGCAACCTGTCTACCGGTTCACCGGCATATACATGTCGAGCTTTTTCCGCAGCAGCAAATGTTAATCTGCCTGTTCCCGCACCGACATCAAGAACCACTTTGTCGGTAAAATCAGTCAGTTCAAAAAGTCTTTCCTTATCCCAGTTATAAATGTACGGACATTTTTCGTTCATCACTTCAGGATAGGCATAAACTACTGCCCAGTCATGACGGTCAAGTATAAAGCATTCGGCTTTTTGCACATGCTCATTTGTACATCCCGTTGGTGCTACGGCTGTCAGTCTGTCCACATCATTCGCAATTTCCGGCGCTTTTTCCTTGCAATACCATGCTACAACAGGATTATAAGCCAGTGCAATGCTTAAATTTTTTAAGTATTCTTCATCATACCAGCTTGCCATACAGATTTGACGAATAATGAATTTGTCCATCAACAAAATGCAGTTAAAAGAATATTCGGTTGGATCGATCCAGTTAAAAGACATACAATTCCTCCATTAGCTAGGGAGGGTTATAGTATTGTATCCCTCCCGGTTTTTATTACTCCTGCAAATTCTGTTTTTTTCATATTAACTCACCCTTTCTTTAATGGTACACAGGTATATAATAACACTGCCTGCGTGAAAATTATATCACTTTCGAGCATAAAAATCAAGAACCACAACTTCAGTATGCTCGATATCAAAATTGAGGTTCTCATTTGTCTAACCAATAAAAAAGAATTTTATTTTAGATATTGACATTACAAGTTAAAGAAAAACGACAGGTTTCTTTTTTGTCGAAACTTGTCGTTTTTTGTTGGTGGAACCGGCGAGAGTCGAACTCGCGTCCGAAAGCCGATCCGCTCACATTTCTACATGCTTAGTCAGCCTTTTGAAATTCCCTTACCGTGCTCCGACAGACGGGATAACGGTTCGGTAGCCCTTTGGTTCATTGACGGTTACAAGGCTATCACCGACAACGTTCACTGCTGAGTGACGCCCGGACCGGAGCCGCAGTACTCTCCGACAGGACGGCAGCTGCGATTAGGCAGCTACGAGTTCAGAATTGTAATCTGCGTTTAATTTTAAAATTACCCATTATTAAAGAGTTTAGGAGAACTCTGCATGCTTAGCAAGGTTCACAGCCCCCGTCGAAACCTTTACGGTCCCATTTGAGTGCAATATTATTATACACGATTTCGGAGGAATTGTCAACATATACATTGCAGTAAAGGTTGATTTTTGGGGAAATCAGGTGTATAATTGGGGTATAATTTTACTGAATCAGAGGAAAATAATGCCAAAAAATACTATAGATTTTTACTATTGGTCGGCGGTTTGTCCGATAAATATTGAGATATTGGAGCTGCTTAAGGAATATGAAAAGCGAGTTGATATAAGGACGTATGATGTGTCGGAGGATTTCGGGCTTGCTAAAAAAATGAATATGTTCTACCCGACGTTGACGGTAGTTAACGAGAAAATCAGACGATACAGCCCTTACGGAAAAGAGTTTTTGAACCAAGTCTGTGAGGGAGCGGTGCCGAAGGAGAAGCCGTTTCAGCCAAAGCTGGGAAACGAGGTTTATGTTGGAGAGATCATTGCTGTTACGAAAGAAAATTACGGAACAGCAGTCAGATGTACAGGCAGAGAACACTGCAGGGGATGCCAGGAGAAAATCGGATTTTTTGAGGAAAAAGGACAGTCTGTGTTTGGATTCATGAATCTGTGCGACGGCAAATCAGTCGGCGGTGCGGAGTTTGTTCCGTCAGTGTTTGTACCTTATGATATTCCGCATGATGAACAGACGGCATTTTTGAGCTGTGTTTATTTGTCGGATGAAGAATTTGATTATAAGACTGCAGCGCTGCAGGAGCTTGAAAGATATCTTGTGGGAAAATATAAAAAAATAGTTGTTATTTCTGATGAAAACGGCGTGTTTCCTAATGGAGATATGGAGTTTTTTGTCAGAAAAGGATACAAAGACATTGACGTTGTATTTGAAGATCAGTATTGCAGGCTGCATTTGATGGAAAAAGAGCTAAGATAAAACATAATAGTGAAAGGAAAATACAGATGAAAATTCTTGCTATAGAGTCCTCCTGTGATGAAACTGCCTGTGCAGTGGTGGAAGATGGAAGGAAAATTATTTCAAGCGTAGTTGCAACGCAGATTGACGAGCATAAGCTGTACGGAGGTGTCGTGCCTGAAATAGCTTCAAGAAGGCATTGCGAGAATATAGTTGGCGTTTGTGACGAGGCGCTGAAGCAGGCGGAAATGAGGCTTGACGATTGCGACGGAGTGGCGGTCACTTATGCTCCCGGACTTATCGGTGCGCTGCTGGTGGGAGTGAATTTTGCCAAAGGCATTGCAATGGCAATGAAAAAGCCGCTTATTCCCGTTCATCACATAAAAGGGCATATCGCGGCAAATTATATCGCGCATTCTGAGCTGGAGCCGCCTTATATCTGTCTGGTGGCAAGCGGCGGACATTCACATATTATAAAAGTCAATGATTATACAAGGTTTGAGACGATAGGACGGACACTGGACGATGCTGCGGGAGAAGCATTTGACAAGGCGGCAAGGTCTATGGGTTTTCCCTACCCCGGAGGTATTCATGTGGATAAGGCGGCTAAGCTAGGCGACTGCAAAAGGTATAAGCTGCCTGTCCCAAAGACGGAAAATCCTTATGATTTCAGCTTTTCCGGGCTGAAAACAGCGGTTATCAACCTTGTACACAATGCTGAGCAAAAAGGCGAGACTATTAACACAAACGATCTTGCAGCCAGCTTTCAGCATACCGTCTGCGATATACTGACTTCAAAGTTTATTAAGGCGGCATCAGATAATGGGTACAAGACGGTTGCGCTAGCAGGAGGAGTTGCGGCTAACAGCGGATTGCGGGAAATGCTGGAACAGCGGACATCTGAGCATGGAATGAAGCTGTATGTGCCGCCCGTTTCCCTTTGCGGAGACAATGCAGCGATGATAGGAAGTCAAGGGTATTACGAGTTTTTGGCAGGAAATGCTGCGGGAAGTGAGTTGAACGCGGTGGCAAGCTTGAGGCTTTGAGATAAAAATACACGCATTCGTTAATGTTCGATATTCTGTTTCACTGCGCTTATCTATTTACCGTTTTCGCAGCCCTGCACTGTTTCGTTGCTCGGCTACATAAGTGAAGCGATCGCTGCTGCCATTTCCTCCTGCGGCGTTGCCTCACGGTTCTCGGCGCTGCCCATGCGGGCCTTTGCCTCCTGCAGCAATTGCTTTGCCGCTTTGACCGATTCCTCGTCTACGTCCATGCCCTGATTTTTTCCGGCTTCACATTCGCTGAGATCGGATTGGATCTTCGACATGACCGCCTGCACCTGACTGCGTGTCTTTGCCGCTGCCAGCATACGCGCCAGCTTGCCTGCGTTGATTCCGACCATGCCGCTTGACTTGTTTTCGTCCTTTTCCGACTCTTCCCGCTCCGTCTGCTCCTCTTGCTCTTCAACGGACTGTTCGGAGCTTTTTTCTTCTTTGAGCTCGGCGACCTGCTCCCGCCATTCGTCTATGATCATGCCCGCCTGCTCCTGCTGCGCTGCAAGCTCCTCAAAAGCCTTTACGTTCTTTTCGTAAGCAGCGTCCAAGGCGCTCAGCTCCTCTTCCATCGTTAAGGTGCGGTAGCCTGTTTCGCTGGTTTCATCTATCACATTTACCTGTCTTGTGCCGTTTTCGTAGCCCTGTACTATTTCGTCACGGAGATTTTGGTAGGCTTTGCCCAAATTGTCTAACTTTGTCTGCCACGAAAGAGTGCTGCCCTCTGTAAGGGCTTCTTCGTCAGCCTTGCCCAGCTTATCCGCCTCTTGGGAAAGGTTGTAGCTGTAATTTATGCCGCCGGATAAAATCTTTTTCTGCCGTCTCATATTGTCGTAAGTGAGCGGCTGTTCGCTCTCGGAAATACTTTTGCGGTAGCTCTTCGCGCCCTCGCCTGAGATAGTCAGTTTGTCGAATTTCTTTGACGGCGCCTTGGCTGCTGCATTTTCTTTGTTGAACGGCTTATTTTCTTTTTTAGATACGTTTGCTGCTATGTTGCTGCTGAAAGAGTTGTTGACTTTTATAGACATAGTAATATCCTCCTGTTACGCCTTAATATCAAAGCCCGCAGTGAGCTTTGCAGTTTTTGCGGCAACGGCACGGGACAACGCCTCGTTCATTTTTTCGCTCATGGCGACTACGTCCTTGCCCACAAACCTTATCTCATAGGTCTGGGTATTTTCATCTTCCTCAGCGTTCTGTTCCCTGATTTTTTCGAGCTTTTCCTCCTGCTCCTGCTTCTTCGCCGCTTTTATTTCGGATTTTTCCTCTGCTTCCCTTTTCTCCTTGCGCTTTGCTTCAAGCTCCTCCCTCAGCTCCTTTTGGCTCTTGGTGCCGTTGTCAACCACCACGGTGGTTACCGACATCATGGAAATGTCGCCCTTGCTGTCTACGTTCCAGGTCATGGAATAGTGAGTGACTTTTCCGCCGAAGGACGCTGCATTTTTCTTGGCACTTTCGTAGCCGTGCTCATAAATATCCTTGAAAAGCGAGAGATTTTCTTCTAACTCCTGCGCTTTTTCAGGGTCGTCGGCACACTGCCGCAGGTAAGAACCTGATATCGCCACATTGCCCTTTTTCACGCAGTCGTAATTCTTTGCAAGATATTCGGCGTACTCAGTAGCATTGCTGTACTGCTTAGTTCCGTTAGCGGTGTTTTCTTTTTGGTTGGTTTTGCTGTTGGCTGCTGTTCCGAAATTGTTATATGTATTGCTGATCTCCATTGACATAGTATTAACCTCCATATTATTGGCAAAGTTTCTGTATATACTATCGTCCCTGTTTCCGCAAAGTTAATAGTTTATGGCGTGAACTACGCTTTTTCGGGTGTGAAATACCTTTCGTACATCATAACGGTAAGACAGAATCTCTTTAGCCCGTTTTTCTCACGGGTTGAAATGTCTATGTCGCCCATATACTTCTTGGCGCAGCGCTGTATGTTCTCTATGCCTAAGCCGTGATTTTGCCTGTCCTCTTTGCTGCTGACAGGCAGACCTGTCACGCTGTCAATAACAAGCTCACCGCAAAAATCATTCTCCACCTCGATAAAAAACAAATTTCCTTTCATGTAAGAGCGGAGGCTGATTGCTTTATTTTTATCAACCTTACTGCTTGCTTCGATCGCATTTTCCAGTGCATTGTTCAACACTATCCCTATGTCATAGACGTCTATCTGCTGCTTGTCAGGATAGGTGAAGTCCACTTCAAGGGTTATCTGCCGTTTTTCCGCTTCCTGTTTCTTTTGATGTATGATAACATCGGTGATGGGATTTCCTGTCTTGTAGGCAAAGTCCAGTCTGCTGACGGTTTTTTCCATCTGCCCGATATAGCCGTCCAGCTCCTCTTTGTCCTTTCCTGCCGTTCTTCCGATAACTGCCGCAATGCTCTCTAAATGGCTTCTCATATCATGCCTGAGACCTCGCATATCGGAGTATATATCCTGAATTTCCTCTATTTCACGCTGCATCTGCGTTACTTGATTTTCAAGCAGGCTGCGCTTGCGCTTTTCCTCGCCTAACTGCACTAACTTCTGAAAAAGGATCACGGAGGATATATTTACCCCTAACAGCAAAACGCAGATAAGAGGTATCCAGAACATGGTGGCAGGCACCTTGTCGAATATGACCACCGTTATCTCGTTTTCCACCGATACCACAAGCATTTGCAGGGTGATGGAAATGCAGAGTATGGCAACGTTTGGAAGTATCAGGAAGGCGTATTCGTGGGGCTGAAAGCGGTAGTCCTTGCGGGTGAATTTTTTGCTCAGCAGGGAAAAATATGCCGTCAGAAGCAGGGAGTACACTATAATTAGTGCAGTCCATATGATAACGTTGGTGAAAAAAAACCACCTTTCAGCTTCCTCCACGGATTCTATATGACTTATATAGTCAGAGGAAATGTCATAGATCAGATTATACAGACTGCTGTTCATAACTATGATGATATATCTGATTATGTTTCTTCCCGCCACAAAGCTGACTGCGACAAATACCTGCTTCAGAGGCTCCTCTTTATATAGCAGCAATTGAAGGAGGAAAACGACGGCTATATTGGCAATCACTATCACAAGCTCATTGAACGGGTATGTGCCGCTGAGCGGCTCCAGCACCAGACAATTGGCGATAAAATACAACGCCGCCCATGCAAAAGGTGAAAGCTTTTTTGAATATCTGCCTTTAAGGAATCTGTGGGTGTAAATTCCGCCGGCTATGCTGTCTGCAAGATAGAGGGAAAGGGCATGGAAAAGCTCATACATTGACTATCCCTCCCTCCTTTGCATATTTCATGTAGCGCCTGACAAATTCGGCGTATTTTTTCTGGGCAAGGATAAGCTTGTCCCCGTTTGTGACCTGAATGGCTGCGGCACTGTAGGAGGCTATCTTTTCCATATTCACAAGGTAGCACCTGTGGCAGCGGTAAAAACTGTAGCCTGTCATCTGCTCCAATTCTTCCATTTTCCCGTAGCTTTCCAGTGTGCCTGCGGTTGTGTGTATGATCACTTTTTTGTTTGCGCTCTCGATGTAAAAAATGTCCTTCAGGTACACCCTCTGCTGCGCCCCGTGACTTTTGACAAGAATATACAATCTTGCGCTCTCCTCAGCGGCAGACAGTTCTTTCAGCGCTCGGTCAAAGACCGAGCGAAACTTTTCTTCGTTGATGGGCTTCATCAAATAGTGAAACGCCGATACGTCGAATGCGTCGTTCATGTATTTTCCATGGGCTGTTACAAAGATGATAATACTTTTTGCGCTGCCTTTTTCCTCTTGTTCACTGCGTATCTGCTTTGCAGTGTCCAATCCGAATATTCCTCCCATTTCCATGTCAAGAAAAGAAATGTCGAAATCCTCCTTCGACCTCAGCATTTCTTTTCCGTCGGAAAATTCTGTTATATCTGCGTTTGGCGCCTGTTTACCTATAAGCGAGATTATGTGCTCTCTTGCAGTTCTGTCATCGTCACATACTGCTATTTTCATAAAATCTTCCTTTCACTTTGACAAAGATATATTATATGATTATACCATAAAAAGCTCATAAAACGAAAGAGAAAATGGTGTGAAATACGGTATTTTGGGTGTGAAATTTTTGTAGCGTCGGAATATGCAGAAAAGGGACGCCGCCTTGCGGCAGCATCCCTTTCTGTTTTATACTTTCACTCGCAGTTGTTTACCATAGCAAGAACGATGTCGGAATGTGTCCATTTAAGAGTACTGCGGTCAAGAAGCCCGAACAGCTCGCCGTCCCCTTCAACAGAGTGATTGTCCCACCAAAGGCAGGTTATTCCCCTTGCTCTGGCGGCGGCAACATAATAAGCGGCGTATTCAATGCGGGATCCGGGATTATTCTTGTCACGCGCGCCAAATTCACCTATTATTGCGGGTATACCCTTTGAGGTGAATTTTTCGTATATCATGTCCATAATCATGTCCACGGAGCGAGAGGAGCGGTCTATGACAAAGGTGCTGAGGTCCATGTCGTTGAAGAGAGCAAAGTCCTGAGGCTCATAAGCGTGTATCGACACTATCGTGCGGTTTGCGGGGTCGTCGGGCAGACTGAACAGAGCGTCGCAGGCGTATTTGTAGGAGGCGCAGTAGCTTGGCGTCATCAGATAGCGGGTGGCGTTTCTGCCGCCGCTTGCTCTCACCAGATCAACAAAGGATCTGTTCATCTGCATAACGCAGTCTATCGCTTCCCTGCCAATGTCCGTGTTGGTGTCTATCCACCATTCAAGGTCAGTGCCGATAAGTCTGGGCTCGTTTACCGACTCAAAAATAAGATGCTCGTCGTAATCACTGAAGATATCGCATAGCTGCACCCATACTGAATTTATAAATTCAAGGGAGCTGCTGAGAGTTTCGTAGGTGGGATAAATATAGGCTTTCTGGATGTCATGGTGAATGTTGATTATCACATACATACCGTTGTTATAGGCGTAATCGACCACCTCCTTCACTCTGCTCAGCCAGTAAGCGCTGATCTTATAGCTCTCATCTATGTGGTGGTGCCATGATATGGGCAGACGGACGGTGTTAAAGCCCGCTTTTTTTACCGCAAGAATCATTTCCTCGGTGACCCTCGGAGAGCCCCATGCCGTTTCTGAGTCGCTTTCATCAAGCATTTCCCATGTGCTGTCAAGAGTGTTGCCAAGATTCCAGCCTATTTTCAGGCTTGCGGCAAAGCTCATCGCCTCATTGTCGGGCAATTTGCAGTGCTCTGTCTCAATAACGGGTATCTTGGCACCCGTTCCGGTGAGACCCGACGCATTTTCGCGGTATGTGTGCAAAAATTCCATATACATTATCACCACACTACATATTTTTATTGAATATTATTCCCGCTTAAAATCAAAAGCATGGGGAATGAGCTCGCCAAGCTCAGCGTTGTAGACAGCTCCGTTGCCGTCATAAATCAGAACAGGCGTTTCTTGGGAACAGAACTCGCTTATCACCTGTCTGCATATACCGCAGGGAAAAGGAGGCGTTTCGGTGTCCTCTGCGGCTATGGCTATAGCGGTAAAGCGGCGCTGTCCCTCGCTTACCGCTTTGAAAACGGCAGTCCTTTCGGCACAGTTTGACGCTCCGTAGCTTCCGTTCTCCACATTGCAGCCCGTGAATATCTTTCCTTGCTCGGTAAGCAAGGCTGCTCCTACCTTATAGTTGGAATAGGGGCTGTAGGAGTTTTGCAAGGCTTCCTTTGCCGCTTGGACAAGCTCCGGAAATCGGCAATCATCTATCGTTGTTTTTATCATAATGTATCCCCTCCCTGTCAACATAAGCCAGAAGCATTGGTTTTTCTTCAAAATTATCACCGAAGGTGTAGGCGGAAAGAAGCTGCTCCTCCGCCTGCTTTGCCGACGCTTCATCCGAAGCGTGTATTTCCGCTATGGGCTGTCCCTTTTCCACTTTTTCTCCTGCTTTTGCAAGAAGTATGAAACCGCAGGAATGATCGATGATATCGGTTTTTACAAGGCGGCCTGCCTTTACGGTCAGTGCGGCGTTACCTACCTTTTCGCCGTCTATTCCTGAAATAAGCTGAGAGCAGGGGGAGCGGAGAATGCGGACTGTGTTCGCATTGGGCAGTAGTGACGGATCGTCGGCTACGGAGGGATCGCCGCCCTGGTTTGATATGAATTGCTTGAATTTGTTCAGCGCAGAGCCGTTTTGGATAGAAGTCTCCAGCATTTTGCGTGCCTGTGGCAAATCGTTGGCTTTTTCACCCGATACCAGCATGAATGAGCCGATGGTAAGGCAAAGCTCGGTAAAATCAGACGGACCGTTTCCTTTGAGAGTCTCTATGGCTTCCCTTACCTCAAGGGCGTTGCCCACGGCATTGCCTAATGGCTGATCCATATTGGTTATAAGGGCGGTGACACGTCTGCCGTTCTGTCTGCCGATGGATTCCATCGATCGGGCGAGCTTTATCGCTTCTTCGGGAGTTTTCATAAATGCTCCTGAGCCGCATTTTACGTCGAGGACTATTGCGTCGGAGCCGCAGGCAAGCTTCTTGCTCATTATGCTGGCGGCTATCAGGGGAATGCTTGGTACCGTTCCGGTAACGTCACGGAGAGCATACAGCTTTTTGTCGGCGGGGGCTACGTTTTTGGTCTGTCCCATAAGGGCGATCCCGTCACGCTTTATGAAGGTGACAAATTCTTCCTCGGTAAGAGAGGTGCGAAAGCCGGGTATGGATTCCAGCTTGTCTATGGTGCCGCCGCTGAAGCCAAGACCTCTGCCTGACATTTTGGCGGTGGGAAGACCGCAGGCAGCTGCCATAGGAGCAACTGCAAGAGTTACCTTGTCACCTACTCCGCCGCTGGAGTGCTTGTCTACCTTTATGCCGTCGATGTAGCTCAGATCTATGGTGTCTCCGCTCTTTGCCATTGCGTTTGTAAGCAGAGCGGTCTCTTCATCGGTCATTCCGTTTATACATATTGCCATGAGGAGAGCGGATATCTGGTAGTCTGGGATAGTCTCATCGCATACTGACTGTACAAAAAAGGATATTTCCTCGGCGGTGAGTGGATTTTTGTCGCGCTTTTTTTCAATTAGCTGTATAATGTTCATTCTGAGCTTCCTTTCGGTGAGCGGGGGTGTTCGCTTTGACGGCGCGGCGTCCGTGCCGCACTTTGGGCGAACGCTCTGCGGCTTCCTGCCGTGTGAATGCCTATATGTCCTATGCCGAGTATTATCACGGATATCAGCAGGAAAGGGTTCATGCCGTATACTGCAAGGAGGAAGAAGGCGGCTACAGGCAGAGTTGCTCCCGCAACGGGGATCCCCAAAAGACTGCTGTAAAAATCTGCCATAGTCCTTTTGCTGCGAAAATAGCGTATCCAGTATATTTCGTATAGTATCATCAGCAGAAATGCGGCGGCAAGCCACAGCGTCCACAGTGACACGGTGTTGATATTGAAGTCGGTGAAGATAAGAGCAGTGACAGTCACAAGGGCTTCGCCTATTCGTTCGAATATTTGCAGAAGCTTGTTTTCGTTTTTTGTATATTTCTCATAATTTTGGGGCTGATACTTTGTCCAGATTATGTTGGGTATCATAAGCATCAGGAGAAAGATAAGCCCTGTGTATGAAAAGCCTAAGTTCATTTTTCCTCTTTACCTGTTTGGGTTATATTGTATAGAGTATATCACAAAAGCTGCAAAATGTAAATAAAAAAACGAGGTGCCGTAAAGCACCCCGTTTTTCAGTCCTTGGATTACTTAGCCTTGGCAACAGCTTCCTTGAGAGCCTTGCCTGCCTTGAAAGCAGGAACCTTGGTAGCAGGGATCTTGATCTTCTTCTTGGTCTGAGGATTGATACCCTGTCTTGCAGCACGAGCTCTTACCTCAAAAGTACCGAAGCCTACGAGAGCGATCTTGTCACCCTTCTTGAGAGCATCAGTAATGCTTTCCAGAACGGCGGTGAGAGCGATCTCAGAGTCCTTCTTTGTAAATTCGGTCTTTTCAGCAATAGCCGATACAAGTTCTGCCTTAGTCATTTTTATATCCTCCGTAAAACGTAATTATATATGCATTATACTGACTTTTACAGAATTTGTCAATGACTATTTACAAAAAAATTCCGAAAAATTACATTTTTTTACAGTTTGCACAACTTTTGCTCCTTTAACAGGTCATAAAGTGATGTCTGCAACAGTGCCATGTACCGATTTTATAAGGTCGTGAACATCGGCTTCGATCTGTAAACCCACTTTCCCGCCGCTTACTATGATTTTGGCGCATTCATCGCACTCTGAAGCGAAAACGGTTTTGTACAGCTTTTTCATTCCAATAGGAGAGCAGCCGCCCCGTATGTAGCCCGTTGCCTTGTTTATGTCCTTTACCGGGATCATGCTGACAGATTTTTCCGAGACAGCTTTTGCAGCCTTTTTCAGGTCAAGCTCCTTCAGCACGGGGATCACAAAAACATAGTAGTCCTTGCTGCCCTTGGTGACAAGGGTCTTGTATACCGTCACCGGGTCTTCTCCAAGAAGACGGGCAACAGTGGCACCGTCGGGCGGCTCCTCTCCGTGAGGATAGGCGTGGGAAATGTAGGCGATCCCCTGCTGCTCAAGGATACGCATGGCGTTGGTTTTGGGCTCTGACATAAATGCTTCTTCCTTTTTATGACTTTTTTATACTATCAATATAGACTATTTTTTTATGAAATACAGAAAAAATTCTTGCAAAATCCACAAAAATATGTTAAAATAAATTAAATAAAGCTTTACATGACTTTCTTTATATATAACCTTTATATATAACAGGCACCGAAGGAGTTGATCTTACATGGATATACAGCGTTCCGGAGAAGATTATCTGGAGACTATATATGTTCTTCATCAGCGTACAGGGTATGTCCGTTCCATAGATATCGCAACCGAAATGGGTTACTCAAAGCCCAGCGTCAGCAAGGGCATGAGCATACTTAGAGAGTTGGGCTATATCACCATGATGAACGATGGGCAGATAAAGCTGACAAAATCGGGGCTGAAAAGAGCTCAGGAGGTTTATTCCCGTCATCAGACCATACGGGAGTTCCTGATAAATAAGCTGGGAGTCAACCCTACCACTGCGGAAAATGACGCTTGTAAGGTGGAGCATGTTATCAGCGAGGAAACCTATCTGAGGCTGCGTGATTTTATGGAAGCTGCTTCTGAATAAGAGCCTCCCAGAAGATATCGGCAATCTCGGCAGTTTCGGCGTTTTTGCCGCTGACAGCCAGCAAACAGCCGCCTCTGTCGCTGAAAAGGTCTGCCGGTCTTTGAGTTGTATCGTATACCTTGAAGCCTTTTGTAAAGCCACTGCCGTCAAGCTTTGCAAGGCTTTCCTTTTCACACCACAGGCGGCGGAGGAAAAGCTGTTTGTCCTGTGCGGCGTTGAAGCGTTTCAGCTCCCCGTCGGAGCATATGCGTGAAGCGATTTTTTCGTTTATCGTTCTCTTGTCGGCAACATCAATACCTACCTCGTGTTCGGAAACGACGGCCGCAACGGCATTTTGACAGTGGCTGATGCTGAATTTGATGTCTGAGTCGGAAAAAAAGGGTTTTCCGTGTTCTCCGTATGTAAAAGGAGCGGCGGTGGCAATGCCGAATACGTCCGCCGTCAGCTTTTGAAGGAGCAGATAGGCAAATGCTCCGTTTATTCTGTTGGAAAGGCTTTTTTGTTTGCACACATATTCCCTGCGCCACTGAGGAAGTATGTCAAGTGCGGTTTTCAGTGCAGATTCCGTTATTGTTTTTGTTTCGGTGGTGTAAACCTTTATCATGTCAGTTCCTTTGCGGCAAGTTTATTGAGGTCGCCTACCGTGTAGCCGTTGTTTTTCCAGTAGTTTATCACGTCGCCGAGGCAGTCTGCGTTGGCCTGTGATACTGCGTGAAGCAGGTAGATCCCGCCGCTGTGGGTGGCGGAGGTTATTGTGTCGAAGGCTTCCTTTGCGTCGGTATTCCGGTCTGCGTTCCAGTCAACATAGGCAAAGCTCCAGAATACGCTGGTATAGCCTAAGAGGTCAAGCTGAAAAAGGGTCTTTTCACTGAATTCTCCCTTGGGAAAACGGAAAAGGGTCATTTCGTAGCCGAAATTTTCCTTTACATAATCGTGAAGCAGCATCACCTCGTCCTTCACCTCGTCCTCGCTGCATTCGGGAAAGCTGGGGTGAGAGTAGCTGTGATTGCCTACTGTATGTCCCTCTGCTATCATTCTCTCAACAAGGTCGGGAGCGGAGACGCAGTAATCATAGGTAACAAAAAATACCGCCTTTACACCGGCTTCTTTCAGAGTATCAAGTATGGCGGCAGTATAACCGTTCTCATAACCCTCGTCAAAGGTGAGATATACGGTCTTCTCGCCAGAATCGTCGATGAAAAGAGAGGAATATCCTCCGTACTTCTTCTGAGCATTCAAGGCGTCAAGGGGACGGTCCAGACTGTCTCTTTCACGTCCGAGTCCCCACCCAATAAGGGTGGAGCGGAGGTCGTCCGCTCCTAAACCTATACGGGCGGCGGCAATGTCCACAACGGACATGTCGCTTTTATCGGCACCTGAGTTGTCGGAACCGCTGTTGTCGGAGCCTTCTTCCAAAGGGTCAGAGCTGTCGCTTGGGTTTTGGCTGTCTGAGGCGCTGTCTTCGGAATTGTTGAAGAAACCGTCGTCATTTTTGTATTCGCCGTCATTATCGTCTGACTGAGAACCGGAACCGGAATCGGAAGCGGAGGGGTTGTTGCCGCCGCCTCCTGTGCTGCCGTTTTCAGTGCAGCCTGACAGAACAAATGCGCCAAGCGTTAGCACAGCTATCGCAGTTATCATCAATGCCTTTATTTTCATCGCAGTGGGTCCTTTCAGCTTTTTTGACTTATAAGTCGTTATTATTTTGCTGAAATTGACTTGCGTTATGCTTTTGCCGGCGCTGTAAAATTTATGAAAATCAAAAATGACCGATGATGCTCGGTCATTTTTATGATTTTTGTCTTACTCCTCACCAAGATAGTTCCTTACCAACGCCTGTAACAGTTCGTCCCTGTCGATGTGTCTTATAAGGCTGCGGGCGTTTTTATAGGTCGTGATGTAAGTAGGATCCTCGGAAAGAATGTAGCCTACAAGCTGGTTTATGGGATTGTAGCCCTTTTCCTTCAATGCCTCAAAAACGGTGCAGAGTATTTCCTTCATCTCGGATTCGCGTTCGTCGCGTACCGAAAATGTCATTGTCTTTTCGTGCATTCTGCTGCCCCTCCTATATTCATTTCAACATATTATCTATTACATTATACACCAAAGTCTTTTTAGATACAACCCCTTTTTGCAAAAAAATAGAATTTATCTCGTTTTCAGGTTACAAAATAAATGTGATTTTTTAGGAATTATAACTATTGCTTTTACATTTATCTGATGGTATAATTATAATGAATTAGTATACTCGGAGGTTTTTATGGCTTCTACAAAAAACACAAACAATACGGCAAACACCGCAGCAGCTTCCTCAAGCAATGATGCAGGCGGATTCAAGACCGTTGCATTCGGTTTTGATAAAAACGATGTAACTATGTACATCGCCTCTCTGAGAAAAAAGATGAAGGCGATGGAGGAAGAATTTGAGCAGAAACTGGCTCAGGCGCTGGAAAATCCTACCGGTTCCAGCGACGCATTGAAGCACGAACGTGAAGTAATTCGTGCAGAGATGGAAAAACAGTGGAATGACAAAATACTTGAACGTACCTCTATCATAAAAAATCAGCAGGCACAGATAAATGAGCTGGAAAAACAGCTTTCGCAGAAAAACGAAGCTGTTAATTCCCTGAAGGTGCAGCTTGCCGCTGCCACCTCCTCAGGCGACGGCGGAGGAAGCTCCACCGCCAACGCCAAGGCCGCAGAGGCGTATATGCGCTTCACCGCAGAGCTTCGCTCCATATCCGATTCCGCTCAGAAAACGCTGGCTTCCATAGAACAGGTATGGGGCGGCGAGTTTGGCGTATCAAGCGCCGGTAAGAGCACTGCACCCGCATCTGCTCCCGTGTCTGCGCCTGAGCCTGCAAAGGCAGCCGCTGCGCCTGTGAACAAGCCTGCCGCTGCACCCGTGAGCAAACCTGCTGCTGCACCCGTGAGCAAGCCTGCTGCAAGCAACTATAACGATGATTTCGGTTCCCTACTTGCAGATGAAGAAGATGATCCGTTGGCCGGTATTGTTTCAGATTTAAACGATTCAGGAAATGGGGTTAAGGTTCCTTTAAAGAATGAGTCTGCACCTGCGCCTAAGCCCGCTCCCGCACCTGCACCCAAGCCTGCGCCTGCGCCTGCGCCCAAGCCTGCGCCTGCGCCCAAGCCTGCGCCTAAACCGGAGCCTGTAATGGCTGAAATATCCGATGATGACTTTTCTTCACTGCTTGCCGACGGAGACGACGACGCAGCAGAAATGAGCAGCTTTAACCCTGCCGCTGCCGCTCCAAAGGGCGATGACCTTGACGCCGATCTGCTGTCGGATATGGTTATCGCTCCCGGAGAAAAGCCTAACGGCGATCTCGGTCGTATGCTCAAGGAAAAGGAAGAAAACGAGTTTGACGCCTTCAAGGATCTGTTTGTTTCCGAAGCTGAGCCGGAGGAGGACGCAGGAATCGATTCCGATCTTACCATTGCTCCTATCACAGAAGCTGATATCAAGCCCGGCATCAGCACCGAATTCGATTTGAAGTCAGAGGAGAAATCAAGCGTCAAGGGGCTGGAGGATTTCATTTCCAATATCGACGATTCCGAGGACACTACAATGCCCGCGTCCGAGCCTGACCTCGGACCTGCGCCTGAGCCCATCGACAAAAACAAGGAGGAGGACCTGTTTGATTTCTCGTTCCTTGCCAGCAGTGACGACGATGAGGACGATATGAGCTCAAGCATATCTGATTTTTAAAGGGATCCGATAGCTATGAAAATTGACGTATCACAGCTTGCAGAGGCTGCAAAAACGCTTCGTGCAGGTGACAAGGTCGAGCTAAGCGGTCAGATATACACGGGACGCGACGCTGCACATAAACGGTTCGCTCAGCTTATTGCCAATGGCGAGCCGCTTCCCTTTCCCGTGGAAAATGCGGCTATATACTACGCCGGACCTACCGCCGCCAAGGAAGGTATGGTCATAGGCTCCTGCGGACCTACCACCTCGGGCAGAATGGACCCTTATGCGCCCATGCTGCTGGATATTGGACTGAAGGCTATGATCGGTAAGGGTGAGAGAAGCAGCCAGGTGGTAGAGGCTATCAAGCGGAATAAGGCAGTGTATTTCTGCGCCATAGGCGGCGCCGGAGCCTTGGCTTGTCGGTGCATCGAGGAGTGCGAGGTCATCGCCTTTGAGGAGTTGGGCTGCGAAAGCGTAAAAAGGCTGTATGTGCGGGATTTTCCGCTTATCGTTGCTACGGACTGTCTGGGCGGAAATATTTACACTGAGGGCAGGTCGGCTTACGATAAACGCAGGGTAAAATCCTCAATTGCAAAATAAGTACGCAATATTACATAATTTTTGTGCAGCAATTTATGATATTGTCACAAATTTTCAGAAGTTTAAATAATTTGATTGACTTGTATGTCAGTTTAATGTTATAATCTTCATTATCAAGGGGAATCGGAATGACCGATGAACAGCTTTTGCTCGAGGCATACAACGCCGAAAAAAAAGGCGCTGCCTCTCAGCATAACAAATATACGGCGCAGCTGATCTCAAGGTATATGCCTTTCATCAAAGCAAAGGCCTCCGCCTTCAAAAACAGTCATGTCGAGGCTGACGATTTGATTTCAGAGGGGTTTTTGGGATTGCTTGGCGCTATTCGTTCATACGACCCGAAAAAAGGAACATTTTCGGCTTTTGCCTCCACCTGTATTGCAAATAAGATGAAAACGGCGGTGGCAAAGGGTTCCGCCAATCCGCTTCCCGCTTTATCGCTGGACGATTCTGCAATCGAGGAGATCAGCGACGGAAATCCCGGTACAGAGGACCTGATAATTTTGAAAGAACAAAACAGTGAAATGATGAAGCAGGTTGAACAGCTGCTTTCAGAGCGCGAACGGGAGGTTTTTTACCTTTACCTGTCCGCATACAGCTATAATCAAATCGCAGAAAAACTGGGGATTACTGCCAAAGCGGTTGACAATGCCATTTCAAGGGCAAAGTCAAAGCTGAGGGACTATTTTAAAGAAACGGAGCAATAAGAACTCGTTCTCTGCTCCTTTTTATGACCGGGTAGCTTAAAGTTAGAGCGTTGTTTATCAAAGGTGTCGGTTCAAGTCCGTCCGAGGTCGGAAAATTTTTAAGCGAGGTAAAACACAATGTACGAAGACAAAACACTTGTTTGCAAGGACTGCGGAGCTGAATTTGTATTCACCGCCGGCGAGCAGGAATTCTACGCTGAGAAAGGTTTCGTAAACGAGCCTCAGCGCTGCAAGGCTTGCCGTGATGCAAGAAAGAGTGCAGGCAGAAACAAGGAAATGTTCACTGCAACCTGTGCAGCTTGCGGCGGCGAGGCTAAGGTTCCTTTCCAGCCCCGTGATGACAGGCCTGTTTATTGCAGCGAGTGCTTCGCAAAGCAGAAGGGCGAAGCGTAAGTCAGCCTTAATCGTCCTGCCCCGCCCCGATACTTTATTGATACTTTATCCGGTTTTTTAACTTGGCATTGTATCCGCTTTTGCGGTTTTGGGGTAACACAAAGAAAGGATATACGGCTTCGGCTGTATATCCTTTTTGTTTTGGGTCAATTTTAGCTTTTATATCCGTCTTTCCTTTCAAAATAGGCTTGGGGCTTTTTGCAGACAGGGCAGACCTGTGGTGCGCTTGTGCCTGCGTGGATATGACCGCAGTTGCGGCAGATCCAGACTGTTTCACCGTCAGATGTGAATACCTTGCCGTTGTTTATCTGGTCAAGCCAGAAGCGGAAGCGGGCTTCGTGGTCTTTTTCGATGGCGGCTATCATGTCGAAGATGTTGGCAATGTTGTCAAAGCCTTCGTCACGGGCGGTGCGGGCAAAGAGGGCATAGGCTTCAGCCCACTCGTAATGCTCGCCGCCTGCGGCGTTTTCGAGAGCTTTGGCGGTGTCGGCGGGGATACCCTCGCTGACAAGGGCGAGAAGAAGCTGAGCGTGGGCGTATTCGTTGTGGGCAATGTTGTCGAAGATGCCGCTTATCTCCTGATAGCCGTCCTTTTTGGCTATGTCGCCGTAGATGTAGTATTTTATCGTTGCCTGACTTTCGCCTAAGAAGGCGGTTTTGATGTTTTCTAAGGTTTTTGAGCCTGCAAGCTGCATGGTGGTTTCTTCCTTTCTTTAGGTTTATTGGAAGTTTTTGCAGTTTGGGGCGGTTTTATACAGAGGTTGAAAAATTCGCCTGTGAGTTGAACTTTGCTCAACAAATTTGGTATGGAAAAAGGGTTGGTAATGGGATATAATTGTGACAGTGATCACTGAAAAATATTTTGGAGGAAATTGTTATGAATATCACTTTGGGTGAGAATATCAAGAGGCTCAGGAGAGATAGGCAGCTGACGCAGGAGCAGCTGGCGGAGGCGCTGGAGGTGAGTTTTCAGGCGGTGAGTAAGTGGGAGACCGAAGCAAGTTATCCCGACATTCATCTGCTGCCGGTAATCGCTGACTTTTTTGACGTTAGCGTGGATATGCTGTTAGGGGTGGACGCCGCAAGGAAAGAGGGGGAAATCGGAGAGATTTTTAACCATTCATATGAGCTGATGCATGAGGGAAAAGCTTACGAAAATATGTGCTATCTGAGAGAGAAGCAGAAAGAATATCCCCATAATCCCGAACTGCTGCACAGTCTTGCGGGAGCAATAACTACGTATTATTTCTACGGAGGAAGAAAGTATGAGTTTGATGAGGATGAACGGCGCAAGGCGGCAGATGAGGCGTTAGAGCTTTGTAAAAGAGCGATAAAGTACAGTAATGGCGGAAATTCCACCGTTTGGTACAAGCTGCAGATGGTGCGTATATATACAAATATGGATGAAAAAGTAAAGGCTAAGGAAATAGTTGATACGCTGCCAAATATCTGGTCTTCATGGAATCTGAATATCACACACACTCTTCCCGAAGCCGAGGCTTTCCAATATTATCAGAACAATGTGCTGACAGGCTTGCAGATCGCTATAAATGAGCTGGGACATCTTGGGTATATCGGCAGCTATGTGCTGAATGAATACAGCCCTCAGCAGAAGTTGGAAATCGAACAGCTGAGGGAAAAGCTGGTACACACCGTTATTGGGGATAATCTTTGTTCATATAACAAGGATCTGTTCTACATTTCCAATAATGCGGCTTGGGAATACATGAGGATGAAGGAGTATGATAAGGCGGCTGAGTATATGGAAAAGTCGCTGAAATATGCCGAAGCTTTTGCAAAATTCGAGGTAAGCAGGGATCGCAAGTATGACGCTTTCTGGCTGTCAAGGCTGGATGATTCGGAAGGATATAGTATTAAGTCAAATGAAAAAACAGTTTTTGATGAGCTTGAACAGCATTTGAACGGTATGTGTGAGCAGGACGCTGAGCTTGGAAATAATGAGAGATTTAAAGAATTGAGGAATAAGGTGGCAGGGATAATTGCTGCTCAAAAGTGATTTAACGCTTTAACTCTCGCTTTGGTTAAGTTTTTCTCAACAAATAAGTTGTGGAAAGTGAGAAAAAT